>DAIRUQ010000001.1:0-18656 GCA_036803245.1 Chloroflexota bacterium
GCCACCTCGGAGCCGGTGCTGCTCGGCATCACCAAGGCGGCCCTGAATACGGATAGCTTTTTGTCAGCCGCTTCGTTCCAGCATACCATTAGCGTGTTGGCAGAGGCCGCGATCGAGGGCAAGGTGGATCACCTGCGCGGCCTCAAAGAGAGCGTCATCATCGGCAAGCTCATCCCGGCGGGGACCGGCTTTGCGGTGGAGCCAGAAGAGCCGGCTGAAGAGGCCGATCTGCTCGGGGAGGCGGCGGCTTCCCAGGCCTTTGAGGACCATCTCCTCGGGATGGATGCCGCAGAGGAGCTGGATGCCCTCAGCGCAGCCTTCCTGGCCAAGGGTGGCGACTTGGGCGCCTTGCGTGGGCCCGAGGCTGATACAGAGCTGACGACGGAGGCCGAAGAGTAACGATGCACGTCTCTCTGATTCGACGTCAGAGGCGACACAAGACAAGCGGAGGGCTACCCGCCTTCCGCTTGCTGCTTCTTGGCGTCGGGATGCTTTTCTTCTCGGGGTTGCTGGTGGTGGTGGGTGGCTTGGCCGCCGGCTTGGTCCTCTACTCGACCTTTGCGCGTGACCTTCCCTCTCCTGAAGAGATCCAGGTGCGCAGCACGGTGTCTTTTGAGACCACTAGGCTGTACGACCGTACTGGCCAAGTGCTGCTCTATGAGATCGTTCCTCCCGATACCGGCTGGCGCACCTATGTGCCGCTTAGCGATATCCCCGACAGCTTGAGGAACGCGACCATCGCCTCGGAGGACAAGACCTTTTACGACAATCTGGCCAACTGGGGCGGTGTGAACTGGCGGGGCCTCGCCCGAGCGGTTGTAGGCGAGATCACCGGCCAGGACGCTGGCGGCGGCAGCTCTATTGCGCAGCAGTTGGTGCGTAACGTGCTGATGCCCTTTGACGAGCGCGTGGATCGTAGCCAGGTCCGCAAGATCAAAGAGGTCGTGTTGGCGATCGAGCTGACACGCCAGTACCCCGGCATCGAGGGTCGTAACCAGATCCTCGAGTGGTATCTCAACAATATCACCTATGGCAACATGGCTTTTGGCGTCGAGGCGGCTGCTCAGACCTATTTCGGCAAGTCGGTCTCCGAGTTGAGCCTGGCAGAATCGGCCATGCTGGTGCCGGTGGGGAACAGCCCGGCGCTGAACCCGATCGACGCGCCGGAGGATGCCAAGCGTCGCCAGGAGATCGTGCTGGACCTGATGTACCTCCAGGGCTATATCACCGCCGAGGAGGCCTACGCCGCCAAGCAGGAGCCGCTGATCATCGCGCCGGATGTCAAGGGCATGCTGGTGCCGCATTGGGTGTTTTATGTGCGGGATCGCCTCATCGCCCAGTTCGGCAGCGAGGCGGTGTATGGCGGCGGCTTGCAGGTGATCACGACCATCGACCTCGAAAAGCAGGCCATGGCCGAGGACGTGGCGCGCGAGATGGTGGCCGGGTTCAACGAGTCGATGAATGCCAACAATGCGGCCGTGGTGGTTCTGGATACCAAGACGGGCGAGATCCTGGCCATGGTGGGGAGCCTGGACTATAACGATCGCTCGATCAATGGGCAGATCAACATGGCCCTCTCGCCGCGGCAGCCTGGCTCTAGCTTCAAGCCGTTCACCTATGCCACCGGGTTCATGCAGGGCTATACACCGGCCACCATGTTGATGGACGTGCGCACCAGCTTCCCGGACTGGCCCAACCCAGCGCCGTATGTCCCCGAGAACTATTCGCGACGGTTCAACGGGCCGATCCTGCTCCGCGATGCCCTGGCGCGCTCGCTGAATGTGCCGGCAGTGGCCATGATGCACAAGGTTGGCATCCAGAGTGTGCTGGATACGGCCCACTCTATGGGGATCAGCACCCTTCGTGGGTCCGGCTATGGGCTCTCGCTGACGCTGGGCGGTGGCGAAGTCCGGCTGCTGGATATGGCCTATGCCTTTTCCGTGTTCGCCAACAATGGGCAGATGCGCGGCACGCCGGTGCCTATGGACCAGCAGGAGCCCGGGTTCCGCAAGCTGGACCCCGTGGCGATTCTGCAGGTCACCAGTCCTGACGGCCAGGCGCTCTACGAGTACTCACAGCCCTACCGTCAACAGGTCATCCAGCCAGAGGTGGCCTACCTGATCACCGACATCTTGTCTGACGATCAGGCCCGGATCCCTGGCTTTGGCGCCAATAGCGCCCTGACTCTCGATGGGCGCCCGGCCGGCGCCAAGACGGGGACGACCAATGACTATCATGATGGGTGGGCGGTCGGCTACACGCCGCAGTATGTCACCGGCGTGTGGGTGGGCAACACTGATTACCAAAAGATGGAGAACGCACCTGGGGCACGAACGGCGGCCCCGATCTGGCAGCGGGTGATGACGAACCTGCATGCCGATCTGCCAGTGGAGGCGTTTGAGCGGCCGGATGGCTTGGTGACCGCCGTGGTCGATGGCGTCTCGGGCAAGCTTCCGACGTCGGCCTCATCTTGGCGCAAGCAGGAGATCTTTATCGACGGGACGGTGCCGACGGAGCACGATGATGTTCATCGAGCCTATCGCATCTGTCGTGTGAGCGGCAAGCTGGCGACGGTGGATTGCCCGGCCGAAGAGGTCGACCAGGTGGTCTTTTCGGTGTATTCACCGGAAGCGGCCGACTGGGTGCGTGATCAAGAGATCGCCCAGCCCCCCACCGAGTATTGCGACGTGCATGGTGCCAGCCTGGCGACCGCCGACTTGTCCATCACCTCGCCGCGCCACTTTGGTGGCGTGAGCGGCGTCGTGGCCATCGAGGGTAACGCCCGCGTGGGCGGCCAAAGCAGTTACTCGGTTCAGGTTGGCCAAGGCATGAGCCCCTCGCAGTGGCTGCCCGTTGGGCCTGAGCATGGGCAGGCGGTGGAGAACGGCCTGCTGGAGATGTGGGACACTAGCGGGCTCAACGGTCTCTACACCATCAAGGTGACCTCCATGGGGGGCGCTGGGGTGCGCGAGTTCACGGTTCCGGTGCGGGTGGATAACCGGCCCCCCGCCGTTGCCATCATCCAGCCCGCCGCTAACGCGGTGTATGCGCTAGACAAGGACGAGTGGATCAACATCCAGCTCCTGGTGGAGGATGACCAGGCGATGGATCGGGTCGAGTTCTACCTGAATGGTCAGTTGCTGGGATTCTCGACGGTGGCGCCATACACTTGGCGCTGGACGTTGCGGCTCGTGCGACCGAGCGTGAGCTTTGATCTACCCGAACCGATCATCGAGGAGGACGGCGATCGCACCATTCGTCGCGAGGTGGTGGTGGAGGACGGGCGGCAGATCTACCGCGAGACTGTGACAGAGGGCGACGAGGTCACCGTTACCGAGGCGACGCGTTCTGAAGACGGCTCGGGCTATGTGTGGTCGACGGGGCAGCGCGTCTCTCAGGTTGGTGGCTACACCGAGACGCATGTCATCCATGTCATCGCATACGACAGTGCGGGCAACCAGACCAAGAGTGAGTCCGTGCGCGTGCACGTCATCCCTGAGGAGCGGGACGGGGTTGTGCCGGCGACTGAGCAGGCGGATGCCGGCGGCTAGTGCCCTAGTTGCTGCAGGTCCTGCTCGCTCAGGCCGAGATGGTGGCCGAGCTCATGAAGCAAGGTGCGTTGCACCTGAGCGATGAGCTCGGCTCTGCTTTTGGTGATCTGGAGCATTGGGCCGCGAAAAAGAGTCACCCGGTCGGGCAGGGCCATGTTATAGCCGCGCCCGCGGTGGATGGTCGGGATGCCCTCGTAGAGGCCCAGGAGCAGCTGATCGGCTGGGAGTTGAGCCTTGCGCCTCTGCTCGGGCGTGGGCCAGTCGGCCGTGAGGACGGCCACGTTATCCAGGCGGTCGCGAACCCAATCCGGCAACGCCTCGAGCGCCTCGGCGACGATGGCGGCAAAGTCGGCCGCACTAGGTGCGTCCATCATCGGCTCCTCGGGCATAGTCGACCGGCGAAAGCGGCTCGACAACCAGGGTGCTCTCCTGTCGATAGGTCACCATGCCGGGCCCGGCGCCGCGGATGGCTCGGACATGCTTGCGCTGGGTATAGTCAACCTGCACCTGCTTCTGGTCGCCGGCGACCGAATGGAAAGCCGCCAAGGCCGCTGCAGCCTCCAGGCTGGGGAGATCGGGCTCTGCGCCGCCCGGGCGATAGATGACATGCGCGCCAGCCACGCCATGTGCGTGCAGCCATAGGTCATCCGGGTGCCCAAGGCGAAAGGTCACCAGTGCGTTCTGGCGGCTGTTTCTGCCTACCAGGATCAGCCCGCCATCGGCTGCGTCCAGGCGGAGGGGCTGACTGGCCGGAAAGGCACCACGCTTGAGCGAGCGACGGCGTAGATGGCCGGCCTCCTGCAGAGCGGCGGCCACCTCGTCCAACTCAGGGCGGGATCCAGCCATCTGCACGTCGGCATCGGCCTGCTCCAAGAAGGACAACTCTAGCTCGACCTGCCGGATGAGAGGTGGTATACGCTCGCTGGCTGCCTGCAGCTTCTGGTGGCGCCGGAAAAAGCGCTGGGCGTTGGCGACCGGTGAGAGGTTGGGATCGAGCTGGATCTCTAGCGGCGCATCGCACGGCTCTCCGGTCAGGCCTGCCATCATCTCGGCTGGCACCAGCAGGCTCCCTTGGCGGGGGCGGATGCTATGCTGGAGCGCCAGGAGCGCATTGCCTTTGGCCAGGAGTAGCGCGTCGTCGGGCTGGTCATCCAGCGACTGGTTCAGCTTGTTCAGACGTCGCTCCAGGCGCTCTCGCGCTCGGTCGATGATGCTATGGAGTCTCGCACGCACCTGGCCATAGGGGTCGAGCGATCCGAAGGCAAAGAGGACCCGCTCGATGCCACTCAAGATCCCGTCGCAGCGTTCCCAGTCGTCGCGATGTGAGGGCGCAAAGGGTAGAGCCATCTCTGGGCGTCGTCGATCGCCGTTGCCTTTGTAGACGACGGTAGGCTCCCAATTGCGCGTCTCGATCAACGCATAGAGCTCGTGGGTGGATGCCAGTAGCGCCTGGGCCTCGCCGAGGGCGAGATCGTGGGCCAAGGCTGGCGCCTGGGCTCGGTGTGCGATCTCCCGTGCCAGGACTGGGCTCATCCCCGCGAACGTCTCGACCAGGAGCCTTTCCGTGCGCCTCTCTGGCTCTTTCCCAGAAAGCTCCAGAAGCATTTCGGCTGTGACGGCCGCGGGTGGGTGTTTGCTTTGGGCGGGCGGAGGCTCGTACACCCTTTGGGGCAGGACCGTTCGATAACGGTTGACCGAGGCCGGCACCCGTCGCGTGGCATCCAGGATCATGGCGCTTTCATCCAGCAGGACCAGGTTGCTGAGGCGGCCCATCAGCTCGGCAACCAAGGTCACGCGCTGATCGCCCTGGGCAAAGGTCAGGCTGAGGATCCGCTCGAACGGGGGCTGCTCGACGCCAACCAATCGCCCGCCGCGCACATGCTTGCGCAGGAGCAGCAACAACGGCGAGGGCTGCTCGACGCCCCGCCGGAGGGGTTGGGGCAGCAAGGCCACGGCCGGGTTCTGAGCCTCTGAAGATAGGTATAGGTACTGTCGCTCGCCGCTATATACCTCGAGCACGACCGATTCGGGGCTGGGCTGGACCACGCTCTGGACGCGCGCGCTGATCAGGTGGCTTTCCAGAGCCTCTCGCACGGCTGCCAACGTGATAAAGTCGAGGTACATGATGCTCTCTAGTACTCGGCGAGTGGCGCCGTACGGCCCGCCAAGATGGGCGGGCGGGCTACCGGCTCGGTCGGCACAGGGGTGGCTGGTGGCGGTGTCGCGGGGCGTGGCTCCGCGGGTGCGGGCACGGCGGCACTCACAGCTGCGTACTGCTCCAGCAACGTCAGGAGATTCTGCCCGGTGTAATGGCCGTGGACGCGCAGCCGCTGCAGCTCGAACAGGCGGTTGGAGGCGTGATCGACGCCCTGGTGTGTGGTGACGGCGGCCCAATAGTGGGCCGAGCGGAGCACCTGAATGGCTACCTCGTCATAGTGGCCTGAGGGGTAACAGAAGAAGCGGACCGTCTCGCCGGTACGTTCCTCGATCGCTTCTTTGGACCCGAGCATCTGCCATACGAGATAGTCCACGCTGCGGCCGCGTAGGTCCACATGGGTATAGCCGTGGGCCTGCATTTCCATGCCGGCTGCGTGCATTTCAATCACCTGATCCCAGGTGACATAGGCAGGGTTCCCAGCGTCAATAGGCTCGGTGAGCAGGAAAAAGGTGCCGACGTACCCAGCATCACGCAGCGCCGGGAAGGCCTCTGCGTAGGCATCGCGATAGCCATCATCAAAGGTCAAGAGGATGGGCTTTACTGGGAGCTCGGCGCCGGTCTGCAAGGCCATGGTTAGGTCACGCATCGTGATCGTCTCATAACCGGCCTCATGGAGGGCTTGTAGGTGCTCGCGAAAGGCCGCGGGCGGTACCGAGAGATCCACGCGGACGGCATCGGACGGATCCGGCGCCTCGGACACATAGTGGTACATCAGGATGGGCACGCTCAGGCTCCGGTCCACGCCATCGGGCGTGGGTTGAGGCTCTGGCGTGGGGGTTGCCGTGGGCGTCGGGCTGGGCGTGGGCATCAACGTTGGCGCGGGCGGTTCCGTCTGCGTGGCCGTCGGCGTTGGCGATGGCGTCGCAGTCGCCGTGGGACTGTGCGTCGGGGTCACCGTATGCGTGGCGGTGTAGCTTGGCAGCGCTGTGGCCGTCGGCGTGGGGGCCTCGGCCAGAGGAGAGTCTCCCCAGGCCACAAGCGCCCAAAAAGCGACGCCGATGATGGGCAGCAGCGCCAGCGCACGCCACCCAGCCACTCGCGAACCAACATCCATCAGTACCCTGCCTCCAAGCGTTGTGTCACTCTATGGTAGCCGCGCAGGCGGTCTGGGTCAATCGGCGACTCTGGTCAATTGACCGTGTCCTCTACTGTGCCTAGACTCGCTCTGGGAGGTAGCCATGCGTGTCATCGCGGGAACCGCCAAGGGCAGACGGCTGGTCCCGGTGCCCGGTGAGGGGACGAGGCCCGTCACCGACCGTGTCAAAGAGTCGTTGTTCAACCTGATTGGGTCGAGCATCGTGGGCGTGCGCGTGCTGGACCTATTCGCTGGCACCGGCGCCGTGGGCATCGAGGCGCTCAGCCGCGGCGCCGCACATGCGACCTTTGTCGACAAGGCTCGCGCAGCGGTGAGAGCGGTCGAGCGCAATCTACGCGAGACCGGTCTGGACGATCGTGCCTGGGTCATCCACGGCGATGCCTTTGCCCACGTGCGACACCATGCTGGCGAGCCCTATGATCTGGTGTATATTGCCCCTCCGCAATACCAGGACCTGTGGGCTGATGCCCTCTTGGCTGTGGACGAGGGCGACGTCCTGGCTCCGCGCGGCCTGGTGGTGGTGCAGATCCACCCCAAAGAGGATCACCCCGTGACGCTGACCCGCCTCGATCGCACCCATGAGCGCCGCTACGGCAGTACGTTGCTGATCTTTTTCAAGCCCTCGGAGGCATCCGATGCAGCCGGCTGATGTACGCGTGGGCGATCGTGCAGTGCTGCGCAAGCCACATCCCTGTGGTTCGCTCGAGTGGGAGGTCATGCGCATCGGCGCCGACATCGGCCTAAAGTGTCTGGGGTGCGGCCATCGGGTGATGCTGACGCGGCGAGCGTTCAACCGCAGCGTCAAGCGACTCATCCCGCGCGACCAGCTCGCCGATAGCTCGGGCGAGGTTTAGGGCGGAGATGCACAGCTACTCTCTGGATGACACCATCGCCGCCATTGCCACGCCTCTGGGTGTGGGGGGAATCGGCATCGTGCGGCTATCGGGGCCTCGGGCGCACGACATCCTGCGTGCCTGCTTTGTGAGCGCCGATGGCTCTCCGCTCGCTCATCGCCGGTTGGTCTATGGGTATGTCATCGATCCCGCCGATGGGCGACGGGTGGACGAGGTCCTGGCCACCGTCATGGTGGCTCCGGCGACCTATACCCGGCAGGACGTGGCCGAGATCCACGCCCATGGTGGCATGGTGGCGTTGCGGGCCATCCTGGCATTGTGCCTCGCCCAGGGCGCGCGTCTGGCGGAGCCAGGCGAGTTCACCCTGCGTGCTTTTCTACTAGGGCGCGTTGATCTGGCGCAGGCCGAGGCGGTGCTGGACTTGATTCGCGCCAAAACCGATCGCGCGCTGACGGCGGCTTTGAGCCAGCTGGACGGAGGGCTGTCTCAGCAGGTCAGCCAGGTGAGGCGGCGCCTGGTCTCCCTCGTGGCGCATCTGCAGGCGCAGATGGATTTCCCTGAGGATGAGATCCCTGAGTTGGCGCTTGGTGATGCGCTGGCGGAGGCGACCCACGACCTGACGGGCTTGGTGAATGAGGCGGCCAGGGGTATCATCCTCCGCGAAGGCGTGCGGGCGGCCATCGTGGGCAAGCCCAACGTCGGCAAGAGCAGTCTGTTGAACTGCCTCTTGCGCGCCGATCGGGCCATCGTCACGCCCTATCCGGGGACGACGCGAGATACCCTTGAGGAGACGCTGGATATCCAGGGCTATCCGCTGGTACTGGTGGATACGGCCGGCATCGCCGAACCGCAGGATCCGGTCGAGGCGCTGGGCATCGAACGTTCGCTGCGGTCTCTGGAGCGCTCCGAGCTGGTGCTGTGGGTGGCCGACGCCGCCGCTCCGTTGACCGATGAGGATCGCCAGTTGGCCGCTCGGCTGGATCCGCACCGCACCCTGGTGGTGGTCAACAAGGTGGACCTGGCGGAGGCGTCGAAACCGCAAGAGCTGCTACCGGAGGCGGCTTTTGTGCGAGTATCATGCCTGACCGGTGAGGGCATTGTGGAGCTGGAGGCGCAGTTGGCGACCATGGTCGAGCGCGATGGCGCCGCCATGGGCGCGCACGCATCGGCCGCTGGGGTGCGCCACCGTGCCCTGTTCGACCAGGCCCTCCAAGCCGTGTTGCGTGCCGAGGCGAGCTGGAGTGCAGGGGCCACACCGGACCTGCTCGCGGTGGACTTGGAGGACGCAGTCTTTCTGCTAGGGCAGGTGACTGGGGAGACGGCCAGCGAAGAGATGCTGGATTCGATCTTTGGGCAGTTCTGCATCGGCAAATGAACGGCGGGTGACTGTGAGACTGGCGATCGTATGTTCGTGGCTGAACCAGTATGGCGGCGCCGAGCGGGTGCTGGAAGTGTTGCACGGGCTCTTTCCCGATGCCCCGTTCTACACGTCGATCTATCGCCCCGAGCGCCTGCCGGCGCATTTCCGCCAGTGGGACATTCGCGTGTCACCGCTGGATCGGGTGCCCCTGGCGCGGCAGCATCCGGGCCTGTTCCTAGGGAGCTTCCCTCAAGCCTTTGAGAGCATGGACCTGCGGGGATTCGATGTGATCTTGAGCGTCACCAGCGCCTTTGCGCACGGCGTGATCACTTCGGCTCGGGCGCGCCACGTGTGCTACTGCCTCACTCCTACGCGTTTTCTGTGGGATTATCACGGCTATGTGGAACGCGAACGGCTCGGCAAGGTGGCGCGAACCTTGCTGGCCCCCCGCTTGGTCAGGTTGCGGCAGTGGGACCAACTGGCGGCTGGCCGCGTCGATCGCTTTGTGGCCATTTCGCGAACGGTGCAAGAGCGCATCGCCAAGTACTATCGCCGGGACTCTGACATCATCTACCCACCGGTGGCGGTGGATGCCGACGTCCAGCCCGCTGAGCCGGCTGACTATTACCTGGTGGTCTCACGGCTGGTCCCCTACAAACGGATCGACCTGGCGGTGCGCGCCTTTACCGAGTTGGGCAAGCCTCTGGTGGTGGTTGGTGATGGGCGCGACCGGCGTGCTCTTGAGCAGGTTGCCGGCAGCAGCGTGACCTTTCGGGGGTATGTGGACGAGGCTACCAAACGTGACCTGATGCGGCACTGTCGGGCGCTGGTCTTTCCGGGCGAGGAAGATTTCGGCTTGACGCCGGTGGAGGCCATGGCATTGGGCCGTCCAGTCATCGCCTATGGCCGAGGCGGGTCGAGGGACACGTTGGTCGACGGCGCGACGGGGGTCTTTTTCGACGAGCCAACGATCGAGTCTCTCAAGAAAGCCGTCCAACGCTTTGAGGGGATCAGCTTTGACGGACGGCGTCTCATTGAGCATGCGCAAAGGTTCGACCAAGCTGTCTTTGGGGAGCGGATCGCGGCCGTGCTGGAAAAGGCGGCCGGCGAGACGCGAGAGTAGCGCCTGCGTGGGCTGAGGCGGGGACGCCAGAGAAAGCAAGGCGGCGAGAGGAGTGCTCCTCTCGCCGCCTTTTGCTGCTAACGGGCTAGTAGCGCGCCCACGTGCCGTCACTATAGAGGACGTACGTGCCGCGAACGTTGCTCCAGAGCATCGTGCCGCCGTCGAACGGTTGCACGGCCATGGTAAAGCCCCGTTCCTCGGTTGTGGCCCAGCCCAGCGCACTCCGGACCCCGGACTGATCGCGCCAGACCTTGCCAAAGCCGCGCTTGGGCTGATACAGCCCCGTGGGAACCAAGATGTTCGGATCCCACTCTTGGTCGCCCTCGCGCCAGGTATCGTCATAGAGCTGCCAGGTCTGGTCGTTGCGCACCACATAGATCTTGTTGGTGTCCGAGCGCCAGAACATGAGTCCGCGCTCAAAGATCTGCTCCGCGCCCCAGACGCTGGACTCGACGGCCTGAGCGCAGCCCAGCTTGGCGCGCACCGTGGCATTGCCGTTCCAGATTTGCCCAAAGCCCAGGATGGGCGTAATCGAACAGCTGGTGCTGGGCGGTGGCGTCGTCGAGCCGCCATCACGCCGCACAAACTTGATCGCGTCGAACCCCACATAGCGGGTGGCATAGGTCTCGCCGGTGACGTCGTTCAGGAAGACGTACTCGGAAGAGCCGCCGTTGAAATAGTAGGAGCCCAGGCTAACCCACTGGTTGTAATAGTTGTTCTGGTTGAGGTACTTGGAGCTCCAAGTGCCAGCGTGATAGATCGAGTAGCGAGCGCTCTTGGTCCCGAAATAGTTGCTGGCGACATAGACATAGACTTCCCAGTTGCCAGCCGATGGCAGGTTCGGGAACCACTTGGCCCAGTTGTACTGCTGGGTGCGGCTGTTCCACGTCCAGCGCAGCTGGTTGCGGAAGCCCACGCTTCGCCGGTAAAAGCTACTGGTGGGCCCACCCCAGATGAACCCCGAGTCGAGGTCATCGACGATGATCTCGGTGCCTCCGCTGGGAGGCGCTCCGGAGAGGCTCCAGCTTACCTGGCATAGGGCAGAACCAGCGGCCTCAAAGTACTCGACACGGACCGCATGGGTGCCTGCCCCGAGATAGACGGAGCCCGTGTGTGTGGTCGGCGATTGCTGGATCCATTTGTCGATGATCAGGTTCCCGTCCACCCATACGCGCACACCGTCGTCGACCCTGGCCGAGAAGGTGTAGGTACCCGTGGCCGGGAACTGGATGTCGCGCGTCCACCGCACCGAAAAGTTGTCTGCGTTGATGCCCGTGGCCGGCGAGCCCGCGCCCCAATCAAAGTTGATGGAGGCATCGGTGCGCACCAGGGCCGGATTGCCGCCGAGATAGTTGTTGTTATAGTATTCACCGCGCCAACCGGTCGTCGGCGTGGTACCCGATTGCCACGAGACCTGGCAGAGTGCATCGCCTAGGTGCTCATAGTACTCGACCCTCAGCGCGTGGCTGCCCTCGGACATGTAGCGGGTAAACGTGTATGTGGTGGCCGCCTGGTCCTTCCACTGATCCAGCACCAGTTGATCGTCGATCCACATACGCACGCCATCATCGACACGGACGGAAAAGGTATAGTCCCCCGCGCCGAAATGCGACCATGCGGTCCAGCGTACTGAAAAGCCGTCAGCTGGCACTCCCGATGCCGGGACACCGGACCCCCAGTCAAAGTTGATGCTGAGGTCATCGCGCACCACCGGCGCGCCTACCAGGTTCATGTTCCCATAGTACTCGCCGCGCCAGTTGATCGCATTGGCCGAGACCGGCGTGGCGACCAGGACGCCTGCGAGAAGAACCACCATCAGCAGGGTCGCATGGATGGTCACTCGCCGCCATCTACCTCTTTTGCTGTTCATCACCCTCTGTCTCCTTTTCCCGGGCGCCGGGATTCGCCTCGCGATGCAGTCGGAGGCTTGCGGACGGATACGGGTTCACATAAGTTGATCATGCAACAACGGCATTATACCATGGAGATATAGAGGCGACAATAGCCTCAACAAAGAAAAGCTGCGTTATACAAAGGCTACCTCCCCAACGCGCTTACCGAGACCACTTGCTCGTTGCGAACGGTGGCGCGGTAACGCGTTCCTGCGTCCAGATCGGCAAACACCACGGTCTCGCCCGTCTCTTCCTCGGCTGTGAGGATCAGCTCCGGCTCGAGCAGGCCTAGGGCCTCCGCCTGGCGCCGGGCATCGGCCGTCACCAGGGGTGTGTCGCTCTGGCCGCTGCGCAGACGCACCAGCGCCTGGTGGAGGACAGCATAGGGTGTGCGCTGGGTCAGCGTCCATAGCAGGGCGTCGTCTGCTTCGCCCCCTGACAGCGCATAGCTTGTCCCGGAGCGCACCCAGGTGGCCTCAAACCAGCGGTGCAGACAGGCGTGGCACTGCCGGAAGGGGTCGCTGGGCGCAGGCTCTAGCGTGAACGATGAGCCGCGTACCGACAGACGGTCGATGGTCCCATCGGCAAAGCCGATCTCGCCGTCGGTGGCGATCCAGTGGCGTTGCCCTTGCGGAGTCCAGGCCACCTGCCATCCGTCGTCGGCGCGCTGGGCCAGCACAAAGTCCGGGTTCACCGAGCTGGCGCCAATGGTGGCATGCACCACCGCCAAGAGGTCTCCCGCAAGGCGCGCTTGCTGGATGCGATGCCCAGAGGCGATGGGGAAGGCGCTACCGTGATCGCAGACATAGATGGTCAGCGGGGGCAGTTGCACCAGATGCACGCCCTCGGCCACCGTATGCACCTGCGGGCCAGCCAGATCGAGGGGCTGCCCAGATGCCTGCACATAGGCGCGAAGCTGTCTGGTGAGCGCCTCATCGTCTCGCTCCTCGGCAACTGCGAGCCAGCGAGCGGCGGTATCGGCCAGGGTGCGGGCGTCGGCGGCTTGGGCGGAAAAGCTGCTCAACCACGTATCTAGCGTGATGTCGGACGCATCGGGGGCGCGCGGCGGGATCCATCCGAGCGGAATGATCCGATCGGAACCCGCCAGGATGCGGCGATCGCCGCCGTCTGTTCTAATGAGGTAGACGTGGTCCGGAATAGTCCCCCCGCTGTGGCGGGCGAGGATCATCTCCGCGTCCGGCGCCCACCCTAGCACGCGCGACATGGATCCCTGGTCCGCGATGACTTGGCGCAGCTCGCCATCGCTCACCGTATAGAGCCACAGCCCTGCATCGCTGCTGACGATCTGGTCATCGCCCGATTGTGGCTGCAGCATGATGGCGAGCCCTTGGCCGTCTTCGGACCAAGCATAGCTGGTGGGAAGCTGCCCCTCTGGCAAGGGTAGACACGGGATGTCGGCCTGGTTTGGCGTGCCGACGCAGAGCGCGTCCTGATCGGCCGCCAGGTAGGCCAGTTGGCCGGTCGCCGAGTGCAGAGCCATTGGCTGACGGCCCGCCAGGGCATAGCTGCGGTCTGCCGTGCCGTCCGCCAGCGAGATGACCTGCAGATTCGCCAAGTCGTTCTCTCCTGTATGGACGGCGGCCCACACGGTGTCTCTGTCGTCGAAAAAGCCCAGCACAGTCGCCCGGGTGGCATCGGGCAGGTGATAGGTGGAGCGGGTCGCCCCTGTGTCGCCGTCGATGGTCTGAAGCATGGTGCGAGGCGTCTCGCCATCCTCGACTGTCACTATCAGCAGTAGATCTCGACCGGTCTGGCCCCAGAGCACGTCGAGCTGGACGGCGGCCACGCCTTGGTCCAGGCTCGTCTCCCAGTGATTGCCGTGCACGAGGTCGACCATCTGGACCAGGCCGCCTTGCGCCATGGCGAGTCGACCTCGATTGAGATCCCAGGCGTCGGCCAGCTCGATCTGGGCCACCGATGTGGCCTCCTCGCCTCGCAGGTCGCCGACCAGGATGTTGCCGTCACGGGCCATGGCCAGATGCTGAGGCGCGACTGGCGTGGCTGTCGGCGTGACGGTGGGACGTCCCGTTGGCGTCAGGTTGGGCGTCGATGGCGCGGGCGCATCTGTCGGCTGCGTGGTGGGCGAGGGAAGCGGCGCGGTCGTGGTCGTGGCGCTGGGAGAAGGCACAGGCGTATTCGCCGGCGCCGATAGCGTCGCGCTGGGCTCTGGAGCGGAGGTGCAGGCGTAACATACGGCGGCTAGGCCAACGAGCAGGATGGCCCGGAACCACCGCTGGATTGCGAGTGTGCGCACGTTTACCCTCACCGATCTTGGGTGCGAGCATGACAAACACAGGACGAGGCATGCCCTCGTCTAGAGGACGCTTGGGCTAGGGCAATAGTTCCACAAAATCATCGAACGACATGTCATAGTCGACACGGAGACGACTCAAGAGCAGGGGCGATTCGGCACGCTGGTAGTGGGTGGGGTTGAGGGTAAAGCCCGTCTGGTAGCCTTCGCCGGCTAGCAGATCGAGCGTGCGCTGGTCATAGCTGCCATAGGGGTAGCAAAAGCTGTCCACGGTGGTTCCCAGGCGTTCCTCCAGGATCTCGCGCGAGTCGACGATCTGGTATCGGAGGTTCTCATCATCGAGCTCACGCAGGTTATCGTGGTCGTAGGAATGAGATCCGATGATGCAGCCCTGGTCGACCAGCTCCTGAAGGTGATCCCAATCGATATAGAGCCCGTATCCCAGCACCTTGGGAAAGATGAACAGCACGGGACGCAGCCCGGTTTCCTGGTAGACGGGCATGGCGACGCTGTGTAGATCGGCATAGCCGTCGTCCATGGTGATCATCACAGGCCGCGGAGGCAGTGGCGTTTGGTCGGTCCAGTAGGCGTAAAGGGCACTCGGGGCGATGCTATGGTAGCCCTCCCGTGCCAAGTAGCGCATCTGCTCCGCAAAGTCGTCGGGATGCACGGTCCAGGTTCGTTGGGCCTCGGTGGCGCCCGGTTCCAGTTCGGCCAGACGGTGGTACATCAGGATCGGCAGCACCATGCTCGATCCGGTGGTCTCAAACGTGAGGGTAAAGGGTTGGCGCAAGGGTTGGCCCCAAGGGTCGGTCGCCGTGGTGGACACGACTAGCTGGTAGGCCTCGGCCGTCCATCCCCCCTGGGGCACGATCATCAGCTCGTTGGGGCTGACGATGCGCAACTCGCCTTCTACGCCAGGCTCGATGCTCAAGGCGGCGGCCACGCTGGCCATGTCCATCTCTTGGTCAAAGACCAGCCGCACCGGATGGGATGGATCCACGGCATAGTCGTCGCTGACGGGATAGCTGGCCACCACCTGCGGCGGTGGAGGCGGCGTAGGCGTGACGGTGGGCGTAGCGCTCGGCAGGGGCGTCGCTGTCGACGGCAGGGTGGGGGTGGCCGTGGGCGCCGACGTTGCCGTAGCGGGCGGGTCGGTGGGCGCAGCGGCCACCGGTTCCGGCGTTCGGGAGCAACCTGCCAGGCCCGGCAGGCCTACCAGAAGCACGACAAGAAGGACAAGGAATGGTGTGCGAACGCGCATGCCGGTCTCCTACGCTGTCCAGGGTTGTTCAGGATTGTAGGAGCGCCGCACCATCGGGTCAAGCCGAGGGGCCCAGTGGCCGCTGGGCGCGCGATTTGCACGCCCGAAAGAGCTGTGGTACCATATCGGCGGTCGCGGAGGCGTAGTGTAGCGGTTTAACATGCCGGCCTGTCAAGCCGGAGATCGCGGGTTCGAATCCCGTCGCTTCCGCCTGGCAACACAGGCGGGAGAACCATCGCCCCAGTCCATTTGGGGCGTCTCCGCCCACGGCGAGGTCTATAGGCCTCGCCGTTTTGCTATGCCTGCCACTGACCACCTTCTCTAGCGCTTGACAGCTCGGTCCCATCAAGCCCATCATCGGGGTGTCTAGGTCAAGCAGGGGGTGTGCGATGGCGAGCGCAGAGGCCGGCTATCCCAAGTGCGTGGTTCTTTCTGGAGTTCCCCGGGTCCACTTCTGGGAGGGTGGGCCGCTCTGCCCAGAGGATTTGATCCTACCATCGGTGATGCGCTCCGTTCTCGAGTTCTTGGGCGAGGGCGACTATGGCTGCCGTCACCGCCTGGCCAAGTTGCCTCACTGTCAAATCTTTTGCACCTATGCCTACCTGATGGGCGTCTCTGGCGCGGCGGCGTTCCTATCCTGGAAGCAAGGTGGATATCCTGGCGATCTCGCCTACATGGGCGCCGAGCCTGGCGCGGCGGAGCGGCACCTCTTTCAGGCCATCGGGTATGACTATGCCTGGGTGACCAAGGAGCCAGGCCGAGACAACCGAGCAGAGTTCGCCGATCAGGTGCGGGCGAGCATCCAGCGTGGGGTGCCCGTGCTGGGGTACGGCGTGGTCGGCCCTCCCGAGCCCAGCATCATCACGGGGTATGACGAGGGTGGCGATGTGGTCATCGGCTGGAGCTTTTTCCAGGAGATCCCACCTTTCTCCGAGGGCCTGCGCTACGAGCCGGCTACCAACGATGGCAAGGGTTGCTTCCGCAAGCGAGACTGGTTCGATGCCACGGAGCGCCTGCTGATCATTGGAGAGAAACGCGAGCGCCAGCCCTGGCCCGTGATCTATCGGCAGTCGTTGGCGTGGATGCTAGAGGTAATCCGCACGCCCATGGTGCGGCCCGAGCCCGATGCGTCCGAGGGATATCGAGGCCGGTACAATGGGCTGGCAGCCTACGACGCCTGGGCAGCATACCTGCGCGATGACGCGGCCTGGAGCGAGGATGAGGCGACGCTCCACCAGCTGCATGAGCCCCACAATGCAGCCGTGGGCGTGGTGGCCGAGGCGCGTTGGTACGGCGGGCAGTTCCTGGCGATGGCGGCAGAGAGCCTGGCAGGCGGTCCTGGCCGCCTCGGCACGTCAGAGCACGCCTACCGCGCGGCGGCCTGCTATGCCAGCCAACACGATCTCATGTGGCAGGTGTGGGATCTGGCGGGCGGCAACGGCTTCCCCGAGGCGCACCTGCGCATGGCTGACCAGGGGGTCCGCCACGCCATGGCGGAGATCATCTTGGAGGCACGAGCCAAGGAGGACCAAGCGGCGGAGGCGATGGAGCTGGCGCTCGGTTGAGGGCCAGCTATGGTCTCGGCAGAGGGATGAGGCCACGCTACCAGGGCGCCTGCTCGGCGAACGGGAGCCAACGGCCAGCATCGGCGGAGGCGGCCGCCAGCAGGCTGAGGCGGGTCATGTCCCAGGATTGCTCGGCAGAGACCAGCAGGCTGCCACGTCCCTCCAGCGCTGCCACCAGGTCGCCGAGGAATCCCCGTCCCGAAGGCTCGAGTGGCCATGCGGGTTCGTAGCGCTTGGACGTCAGGACCGACACACGTTGCCCTCCGTCGCAGATCTCGAGGACCCCATCCGCTCCCGCGATGCGTAGGCGATCATCGCCATGCGTCGGGGCGGCGTTGGGCCGCATATAGTCCAGCGTGAAGCTGGCGCTACCGCCATTACCCAAGGCCGCCAGCACGGCGCAGGCATCTTGGGCCGCGGGGCGGTCGGGATGGGCCAGATTGGCGTGGCGTGCGGCCACCGCCGTAAAAGCCACGCCGCCGATCCAGCGGGCCAGGTCAAAGATGTGAATGCCCACCCAGGCCATGGTGCTGCCATACGTGCTGGCGTCGCCGTACCAGTGCGGGCGCTGTCCCCAGCGGTAGGATTTCTGCCCCGAGATGAGCAGTGGCTCGCCGATGGCACCCTGGCGAACCAAGGCATGGGCAGTGTGCCAGGCGTGCTCGTAGCGCATGCCAAGAAGCAGCGTATAGAGGCCCCCGCCGCTTCTCACGGCGGCCTGGAGCGCATCCAGGTCGTCCAGGGTGATGGCGGCGGGCTTTTCCGAGATGACATGACAGCCCTGCCGCGCCGCCGAGGCAGCGATAGCGGCGTTGACATCGTTCCGCCCGCAGACGACCACCACGTCGGGCTGCGCATCCGCCAGCAGGGCCTGCCAGGTTGGGTGCGCCGCACAATCTGGCAGATCGTGGTAGGGTGTGGTATCCTCGCCCTCAAAGGAAGGGGCATAGCCGATGGCTCGTACCTGGGGGAACCGCTCCAGGTCAGCCAGGATATAGCCGAAATGCCCCGATGCTCCGATGAACGCTAGGCGGATCATGGATCTGGCTCCTTTCCCACGGTACGAACATGATAGAGGGCAGCACGGTTGATCGCAAGGCTTTGGCTCGTGGGCTGCGTGGTGGCCGCCGCGCTCCTGGTGGCTTGCGAGCCCCCGCGGGGCTCGGGCATGCCAGAGTACGTGCTACCCACCGCGACCAGCGCCGAGATCGTCGCGCCCTCGCCCACGGTATCCCCGACAGCAGCCGATGTGATGACGGAAACCATGACGCCGCTTCCCGAGACGATGGTTGCAGGCGATAATGATGACTGGGAGTCGTTGGTCAAGCGGGCGCTCCAGGCTCAGAATCTGTTCGTCTATAGTGACTCGGCGCGAGCACTGACGTCCTTGGCCAACATGGCCGTGGCCTATCCTGGCCTCGATGCGACAGGGCGCGTGATGAGCGGGCCCGAGCTCTGCGC
>DAIRUQ010000001.1:18756-58624 GCA_036803245.1 Chloroflexota bacterium
TCGTGGTGGGATCTGGTCACCCCCGCGTGGCGCGGCGCCATTGCGTTGGCGGATCCCTTGGTCGATGAGCACGCTCAAGGCTTTTTGGATGCCTTGATCGCCCACGAGCCAGAGCTGCGTGCCAGCTACCGAGGTCAGATGGGCGACGAGGCCTTGGCAGATGCGCCCGCTTGGGCGGTGTGGTTGCGTGGCGTGGCTGCCAACGACCTGCGGATCCTGCCCAGCGACGCCGAGGTAGCACGCTGGGTCGGCGACCTGGCCGCCGAGGAAGGGCGCGCGGGGATCTGTAGCTCGGTGCACTGGGAGAGGGTGTCACGGGGCGACCTGCGGTTGCGGCTGGTTCAGGATGCGATGCCGACCGCGGGCGTGCGCTGGCGGACCTTTGTGGCGCCTGCAGCGGATGCTGCGAACGCGGACGGTGCCAAGCTGGGGCTTCTCTGGCTGATGGGCGATGAAACAGGCCGTGGCGGCTATGAGCCGTGGTACCAGGCGGGGCTGTATCCCGCGCGATTGGATGTGCCTCTGGCGGCAGGCACGGTGCCGCGCAGCGAGCTGGTGGGACGGCTCTGGGAGGTGCCACTCACGCCCGATACGGCGCTTCGCGCCGAGGCCGTTGAGCTGTTGGCGGCTGCGCGGGGCGAGTAGACGGCTTGGCGCAAGGGGGGCGACATGCGGGCGTTCATCACGGGGCTGACGGGTTTCGTTGGCCAGCATCTAGCCAGGTTGCTGCTCGACGAAAGCTCCTGGACGGTGGGGGGAGTGGCCTACGGGGGAGAGCGGCTGGCCGATGACCTGCAGGGGCGGGTCTGGGTGCAGACGGCCGATCTGCGGGACCCCGACGAAGCGCGTCGCGTGATCGACGCGTTCGGCCCGGACCTGGTCTTTCACCTGGCCGCGCTGGCGCAGGCGGGGGCGTCCTTTCGCGATCCCTGGCGAACCATCGAGGCCAACGTTCGGATGCAGCTCAATGTGCTCGAAGCGCTGGTGGCAAAAGGTGGATCACCTCGCGTCTTGGTGGTGAGCTCTAGCGAAGTGTACGGCATGGTGAGGCCTGAGGATCTGCCGTGCGACGAGGAGACTCCGCTTCGGCCGGCCAACCCTTACGCGGTCAGCAAGGTGGCCCAGGACATGCTTGGCCTGCAATACCATTTCAGCGCTGGCCTGGATGTGGTGCGGGTGCGACCGTTCAACCACACTGGCCCCGGCCAGGGAGAGGGCTTTGTCGTGCCCGACTTTTCTCGGCAGGTGGCGGCCATCGAGGCGGGCCTGCAGGAGCCGTTGCTGCGGGTCGGCAATCTGGAAGCCGAGCGCGATCTCTCTGACGTGCGCGATGTGGTGCGCGCCTATTATTTGCTGGCGCAACACGGCATCTCGGGCGAGGCTTACAATGTGGGTTCGGGGAAGGCGCGACCCATGCACGCGATTCTTGATCAGCTACTCGAGGCTAGCCGCGTGCCGATCCGCGTGGAGCCCGATCCCGAGCGGATGCGACCTTCCGACGTGCCCCGCGTGGTGTGTGACCCGACCAAGCTGGCGGCGTGCACTGGCTGGGCTCCGACGGTACCCTTTGAGCAGACGGTGCTTGATGTGCTGGACGACTGGCGGGCGCGCCTGCGTTTGCACTAGGCGGCTGCCACGCCTGGTAGCCACAGCCTTGATCTAGGGAGGAATTCACATGGCCAAGCGTGCGTTGATCACCGGACTGACGGGCCAGGATGGCTCGTACCTGGCCGAGTTCCTGCTGGAACAGGGGTACGAGGTTCTCGGCATGGTACGGCGTAGCAGCACGGTCACCTTTGAGCGCATCCGTCACATTCAGGATCGCGTGGAGCTGGTGCAGGGGGATCTGCTTGACCAGACCTCGCTGTTGCAGCTCGTCTCGGACTATCGTCCGCACGAGGTGTACAACCTGGCCGCCCAGAGCTTTGTGCCGACCTCCTGGTCGCAGCCCGTGTTCACCGGCGATGTGACTGGCCTGGGGGTGACGCGCATGCTAGAGGCCGTGCGGGTGGTGGACCCGAAGGGGATTCGCTTTTACCAGGCGTCCAGCAGCGAGATGTTTGGCAAGGTGCGCGAGGTGCCCCAGCGCGAGACCACGCCGTTTTACCCTCGCAGCCCCTATGGCGTGGCCAAGGTGTATGGCCACTGGATCGCGATCAACTATCGCGAGAGCTATGGCATGTTCGTCTGCTCGGGGATCCTCTTCAACCACGAGTCGCCCCGACGCGGGCTGGAGTTTGTGACACGCAAGGTGACCCATGGCGCCGCTCGCATCAAGCTGGGCCTGGCCGATGAGCTACGCCTGGGCAATCTGGAGTCGCGACGGGACTGGGGCTATGCGGGAGATTACGTGCGGGCGATGTGGCTGATGCTCCAGCAGGACGAGCCCGACGACTATGTGGTGGGCACGGGGGAGACCCACTCGGTGGGCGAGTTGGTGGAGGTGGCTTTTGCGGCCCTGGGGCTGGACTGGCGCCAGTACGTCGTTCAGGATCCCCGCTTCTATCGGCCAGCCGAGGTGGACCTCTTGGTGAGCGATCCCAGTAAGGCTCGCGAAAAGCTGGGCTGGGAGCCCCAGGTTCGGTTTGAGGAGCTGGTGCGCATGATGGCCGAGGCTGATCTGAAGCAGCTTGAGCGCGAGATACGCATGTCGGCGCACTAGAGCAGCCCGGCATCGTGAAGGTCGAACTCGTGGCTAGTAGTCGCGCAGCTTTTCGAACTCGTCCAGCATGGCCATGAAGCAGTCGTACTTGGTTCCGATGGCGATACTATGGGTGGAGCCCATGACAAAGGCGCCACCAGGCTTGGCCCGCGCCACGGCGTCCCGCACATCACGACGGACCTGGTCGGGCGTCCCGTCCACCAGATGCTCCACGGGTACCCCACCCCACACGGCCATGCGGCCGCCCGCCCGCTCTTTGACCTGGGCGAGATCCATTCCCGCCGACGCCTGGATCGACTGGTAGTCGTCGATCCCCGCCTGCAAAAAGCCATCCAGGATGCGCTGGTTGTTGCCACAGGCGTGCTGGACAAAGAGCAAGCCCGCGTCGTGAGCGGCCTGAACGTTGGCGGCCAACGGCGGGTAGCAGACGCGCCACCAGGCCTGGGGGGACATGAACGTCCCGCTTTTGTAGGCAAAGTCGGTGCCGTCCATGACGGCATCGAACGGCCTGGCAGGCCACGCGCGCTGCTGTGCGGCGGCGAGGGCCATGCTGGAGCGAGCCGCGCGCTCGACAAGATCGGGTCGCTCCGCCATCTCCAACAGCGTGCGTTGCATGGTGCCAAGCTGTACCCACTCTGCGGCCAGCGGGTACGGCCCGATGATGAACCGCTCCTCGCCGAACTCCTCCACGACCGCATCCACTAGCTCAAAGACCGATGGATCGGGGGCTTTCGCTTGCCACTCCAGGGGATAATCCTCAGGGCTGTACGGGCGAGTCCACTCTTGTGGGTCATGCACCAAGGTCAGATCGGCGGTGATCTCCGAGTAGCGTAGCACGCGGCCGTCGGCATATTCCCAGGTAACGTCGTCAACCCGCCGTGGCGCCTCGGGCTGGTATCCCGCGGGGGGCACCAGTCCGAGCGTCATGGCGCACAGGTTGATGATGTCGTAGCAATCCAGCTTACGGAACAGGGCGATGGTGTCCTCGATCAGGTTCTGGACCACCTCGTCGCGGCGGCCCTCCCAGTAGGCGATCTGGCAACGCGCCTTGGCTCGCACATAGGTGGGATGCCCGACGATGCGCTCTACGGTGTCGGCATCGATGGAAAAGTCTCCCAGGGGGACCATGTCTGGGATCCCCCCCTCGAGCGCGACTCGGGCACGTTGCTTGGACGTCATCGCCATGGCCTGGCTCCTGGGACTATCTCGCGGCCTCGTCGGTCATCAGTGCTTCGAGTTGATCGATGAGCGTTTGCAGGTGGGTAAAGGCGCGATCGATGGGCTCGGGTGATGCCAGATCGACGCCTGCGGCCTGGACGGCGTCCAGCGGGAACACCGACGAGCCGACGCGCAGGAACTGGTGGTAGCTCTCCACCGCGCCTGGCACCCCATTGAGAATCCTCTCGGCCAGGGCCTGGGCGCCCGCAATGCCCGTGGTGTACTGGTAGACATAAAAGTTCATGTAGAGATGGGTGTGGAACTGGGCCCAGGTGATCCCGACGCGATCGCGATCCATGACGACTCCATCGCCAAAGGCCTCTGCAAAGAGGTCGGCCATGATGCCGATCAGGTCGTCGGCCGTCAGCGCCTGGCCTTGCTCGACACGCTGGTGCATGGCCAGCTCGAGGCGCGCCAGGGTGGGCATCAGGAAAAAGTAGCGATGATAGTTCGAGAGGGCCTCCTCGATCAAGGCAATCTTGAGCTGGCGGTCATCGGTAACGCTGAGCAGATGGTCGCGCAGCAGCGCCTGGTTGAGGTTGGAGGCGATCTCGGCCATGAAAATGCCGTACCGCGCATAGACGGACGGCTGGGCCTCCCAGGTCAGCAACGAGTGCATCGAGTGGCCCAGCTCGTGGGCTAGCGTGCTGAGGCCGTACACGTCATCGTTATGGTTCATCAGGATCAAGGGAATCGTCCCCTGGGTGCCACTGGAGTAGGCGCCCGCCTTTTTCCCGATGTTGGGGTAGACGTCCACCCAGCGCTCCTCGAGGACGCCCCGACGCAGACGCTGGACGTACTCATCTCCCAGGGGCGCCAGGCCCTCACAGATCCAGTCCACCGCCTGCTCATAGGTGACCACTGGCTGTTCGGTGAGCAGCGGGGCCTTGGCGTCGTAGGCATGGAACGACTCCAAGCCCAGGAGGCGGCGCTTGAGCTCCCAGTAGCGATGCCATATGGGCAGGTTGCGGCGGAAGGCTTCCACCGTGTTGTGGAACACCTCCACGGGGATGTGGTTGGGGCCCAGAGCGGCCTCCAGCGACGAACCATAGCGGCGGACCTGGGCGCCAAACACGTTGTGCTTGACGGCCGTCGAGAGACACGCGGCCATGGTGTTCTTGAGCGCCAAGTGGGCATCGGCATAGCTCTCGAAGGCGGTTCGGCGGAGCTCTCGGTCAGGATTGGTCATCAGGGCATCGTAGGTGCCTTGGGAGACGGGGCGCTCCTCGGCGGCGGGCAGTGAGCCGCGTGCGGGTTGGAACGAAAGTTCGGCGTTCGCCAGCAGGCTGTGGATGTTCTCGGCGCTGGTAAAGGGGTCCATCAGCATGCCGAGGACCTCTTCGACCTCGGCGGAGCGAACGTGTTCGGCCTCGCGCTCCAGCACGTCTATGAAATGCTCCAAGTGAGCGAGGCGCGAGTCGGCCCCTAACCACTCCCGTAAGGTGGGGACGCCGATGCTCAGCATCTCGGGCTCAAGAAAGGCCGCCATGGCCGAGGCCCGCCCAGCCAGCCCCAACACGCGCTCATGGGCCGCCGCGGCAGCCTGATCAGAGGTATCAGCATCGCGGCGGCAGTGCGAGTAGACGTATAGCTTGAGCACCCGCCTCATCAGCGCCTGGATGGTCTCCATGGCGTCTGCCAACGTCTTGGGGCCCTCGCTGAGGCGGCCCTGGAACGCCACGACGTTGGGCAGCTCTGCCGCCACGTCCTTGATCTCCTGCTCGAAAGCATCGCCATCGGCATAGATGCTCTCGGTGTTCCACTGGTACTGCGGATCCATCTCGGCGCGTTTCCGGAGTTCCATGATGATTCAGCTCTCCTTCTGGTTGGATAGGACTACCGACGTGCTAGGCTAGTGCGCTGGACCGACGATCT
The DNA here is from genome assembly GCA_036803245.1 of Chloroflexota bacterium. Taxonomy (GTDB): domain Bacteria; phylum Chloroflexota; class Anaerolineae; order UBA1429; family UBA1429; genus DAIRUQ01. The sequence goes on from DAIRUQ010000001.1 coordinate 24,512, forward strand.
GGATCGGGTTCTCTACCAGCATGGCGTACGCCAGGTCAAGGGCGTCGTCCAGGCTGAACGAGGTCATGTTGGGATGGACGGTGCTGCGCTCCATTCGCTCCGCCAGGGCGGCTGCTAGCTCGAATTTGTACATGCGGAACTTGGGCAGGATGAACTCGAGATAGTAGGCGTCCGAAAAGTAGCCGATGAGTTTGGTGGAAGGGACCGTATCCAGGCGACGACGGAGCTCGCGGGCGATCTCGGTGGGTTGGTTGGCGTACCACCAGTGGCCCGAGGGATAGACGTTGTGGCGGATCCAGGCCGCTGCCACCAGCTCGAGGCCAGTGGTATCGGCCAGCACCGCCGTGGGGAACTGGACATCGGGATAGGCGTTGAGCAGCCAGTCATAGCCCCGCATAGAGTTCACCGAATCGAACAAGTCGGTGCCCGAGGGCACGCCGTGGGCGTAGACGTCGCGGTTCACGCCGATCATCAGGTGGAACGGACGGCGATGCGCGCGGCAGGCATCGGCGATCCGCGCCATGGCATAGGCGGCCCAGGTGCGACGATCGGAGTCGTCCAGCTCGGCACCCTCGATGGCGCGGGTCAGGATGCGCTGAGCGTCCTGGTCGCTGACGGCAAAGGTGCGTAATCCCGCTGGGCTAGAGATGGCCGCATAGCCCATGCCGTGTGCCATAAAGCGGCGGAACGTCTGCTCGACCAGGGCGGCGACGTCGTTCGTCGTGGTGATAGGGCGTCCCAGGACGGCACCCATCCGCTCGCGCGCCTGGGCTCTTAGGATGTCAAGGACGAACGGCTCGATCCGCAAGCACGGCGTGAAAAAGGAGCTATCCAGGCCCTCTAGGTCATCGTCGTACTGGTTGGTGAGATACACTCGTTCGATGCCAGCCTGGGCGATCAGCTCCTCGAACCAGGAATCACTACCCATCACCTCAACCGAACGCGCCATGATGGCGTTGGCGTTCTCGGGCGTCCACTCCCAGGGGGCGATGCCCAGGAACTCGTGGGAGATGGACATCAGCCAGTCATACTGCACGGTATGGCGGATGTGGTGCAGGCTCCCCACAATGTCGCGGGTGAGCTGCTGAGGATCGTCAAACGGGAATGGATCCTCGCGAAAGGCCGCCGAGTTCACCAGCTCGGTATAGTAATGATAGCTGAGGATGTCGCCGATGTGGCGGGCGGTGGGCGCCTTCCAGTTGACGTGGGTATGGATATCGACGATGGGCATGGCGTCGATCTGCTCGTACAGCTCGCTCACCAAGGTAGTGTTCATCGGTTGCTCCTTTGGTTCCCAGTGGCATCGCTGCCTGTTGTTCGGTTCCATTATGCGCGCCCGACCGATCAGAGGCAAGGCGACGTCTGGCAGCCTGCGTTGACACTGCCCGCTGGCGTCTCTAGAATCGATGCTCGGACGGATGAACGGATGATATAGCCAAGGAGGCCTGGCGCTATGCGGGTTGCGGTTGTCGGGGGCGGCATCACGGGCATGAGCGTGTGCGACACGCTCTCGCGCCATGGGATCGCTTGTGATCTGTACGAACGCGAGGCCACCCTGGGCGGCTTGGCTGGATCCTTCGAGGTCAATGGAGCGCGTCTGGAGCGCTTTTACCATCACCTGTTCACCAGCGATACCGCCATGGCCGATCTGATCGCCTCGTTGGGGCTGGGCGAGCGGCTCGAGTGGCTGCCCACCAGCAACGCCTACTTTGCGGGGCGGACCTACCGACTCAGCACTCCCCTCGACCTGATGCGGTTCACCCGACTCTCGCTCTTTGATCGGTTCCGCCTGGGGCTGCTCTACCTGCAGACGCGCTATGTGCGCGATTGGCGGCCTCTGGAAGAGATCACCGCCCGCGATTGGCTGGTGCGCATGGCGGGCGAAAAGGTCTGGCACGCGGTGTGGGAGCCGCTCATGCGGGGCAAGTTTGGGCGCTATGCCGACGAGGTGGCTGCCGTGTGGATCTGGAACAAGCTCAAGCTCCGCGGCGGCTCTCGCGGCAAGGGCCAGGAGGAGCGGTTGGGCTACCTGCGGGGCGGGTTCGGCCAGGCGCTAGAGGCTTGGGAGGATCGCCTCCGCCAGCAGGGCGTGACCATCCACACGGAGACAGAGGTGACACGGATCGAGCTGGCTGACGGCGTGGCCACGGGCATCTGGCTCGGCGACCAGCTCCGCGCCTATGACCGCGTGATCGTCACCACGGCGCCCTCGCTCCTGGCAGCCATGGCACCCGATCTGCCGCCCGACTATCGCCAGCAGCTAGGAGGTATCCACTATTTGGGGAATGTCTGCCTGGTGCTCAAGCTTGATCGGAGCCTATCCGATACCTACTGGCTGAACGTGGGCGATCCCTCGATCCCCTTTACGGGCGTGATCGAGCACACCAACATGCAGCGCCCCGAGGACTATGGCGGGGCGCGCCTGGCCTACCTCTCGCGCTATCTGGACGTGGCCGACCCCGCCTATGGGCTGAGCGCGGAGGATCTGCTGGCATCGTACCTGCCACATCTGAAGCGGATGTTCCCTGATTTCACGCGGGCTTGGGTGCAGGATTGCTGGGCCTGGCGGGAGCCCTATGCGCAGCCAGTCATCGGGCTGGGATACTCACGGCTCAAGCCAGCGCTGCGCACGCCCGTGCGCAACCTGTGGCTGTCTTGCATGGCGCAGGTCTACCCCGAGGATCGCGGGATGAACTATGCGGTGGTGTGGGGGCAAAAGGTGGCCCAGGAGCTGTTGCGGGAGGCGGGCCTAGCCGCCGAGGACGAGCAGGAGGGCAACGAAGATGCCTAGGAAGGTGGATGACGTGGGTGACATGATCTGGGGCCTGCTGCTGCATCTCGGGTACAACATGTGGTGCGACCGCGAGGCGCCCGATCTTGGCACAGAGCACATTGCTGCGCGACCCCATCTGCGTTGCGATGGTGGCCTCTGGGGTGACCTCACCGTGCGCGCGGCGGACGCGGGGCTGAACATGGTTGTCATCGATCTGGGGGAGGGCGTGCGTTACGAGAGCCACCCCGAGCTGGCAGTCGAAGGTGCATGGACGCCCGACGAGCTACACGCCGAGCTGGCGCGGTTGCGTGGCCTGGGCTTGGAGCCGATCCCCAAGCTCAACTTTTCTGCGACGCACGACGCTTGGCTGGGCGAGTACAGCCGCTGTGTCTCGACGCCGCGCTACTATCAGGTCTGCCAGGACCTGATCGGCGAGGTGTGCGAGCTGTTTGGCGGGCCGCGACTGTTCCATCTGGGGTTGGACGAGGAGACCTGGCAACACCAGCGCCATTACGCCTATGTGGTGATCCGACAGCACGAGCTATGGTGGCACGACCTGGCGTTTCTGGTAGAGCAGGTGGAGCGACGAGGCTCGCAGGCCTGGGTCTGGTCCGACTATGCCTGGCACCATGATGAATACACCCAGCAGATGCCCCGATCGGTGCTGCAGAGCAACTGGTACTATGGTCTAGAGTTCGACCCGCCCTGCAACGAGGTTGCCACCTATCAACGCCTGGCCGACGCGGGCTATGCGCAGGTTCCCACTGGCAGCAACTGGACCACGCCAGAGAACATGGAGCGTACGGTGGCCTATTGCCGGGAGAACCTGCCGGCGGAAGGGTTGCGGGGATTCCTCATGACCGCCTGGAAGCCCACCCTGCTCAGCGAGCGGGAACGCCACGAGCAGGCTATTGACCTACTGGCCCAGGCCAAGGCCATCTGGGAGGCATGAGGCGCAGAGACGACCAACCGGCGGCACCTGTCTAGGGTGCCGCCGGTTCTTTGTGTAGCGCTCTAGTCGATGGGGGGATCCTGGTACCCAGGGAGCGGCGTCAGGTTCACCATGCGCGCCCGCTGCACGTTGGGCACTTCTGTGACCCGTTCCATGATGGCCTCGTCGGCTGGGTCGTCCAGCCCCAGGATCATGATGGAGGGCCCCCCTCGATGGGCGCGGCTCATCTGCACAAAAGAGATGTTGATGCCACGCTCGCCCAAGATCAGGCCCATGCGTCCCACGATGCCAGGCCGGTCGTGGTGCAGATCCAGGAGCATGTTTCCCTGCAGGACACAGTCCAGGCGCTGGCTATCGAGCGCCACCAGGTGGGGGCGGCCCTGGATCAGCGTGCCGGAGATGTTCCGGTCGCGATCGCCGTTCGGGTAGCGGGCGGTGATCAGGTTGCCGAGCTGTCGCGACTGACCACGACGCATCTCGGATACCACCAACCCGCGATCTGACGCCAGGCGGTGCACGTTCACGATGTTCACGGGCTCGGAATAGGCCGGGGTCAGCAGCCCCGCCAAAAAGGCCGAGGTCAACACCTGGGTATCATGCTCGCAGAGCTCGCCATCATAGATCAGCTCGACACTGTCGGCGATCTCGCCGCGCCACTGCACGAAAAAGCTGCCCAGGCGCTGCGCCAGATCTATATAGGGGGCCAGGAAACTGGCCGCCTGCGGAGGCAGATAGGGCACATTGACGGGGCTGGAGGGCATGCGCCCCTCGAGCACATCCACCACCGACTGGGCCACATCGGTGGCCACGTTCTCTTGGGCCTCGTTGGTGGAGGCTCCCACATGCGGGGTGGCAATGACGTTGGGCAGGCCCACCAGCGGATGGTGGGTGGCGGGCTCATGCTCGAAGACGTCCAGCGCGGCGCCAGCCAGGCGCCCCTCACGCAAAGCCTCCTCCAGCGCGACTTCGTCGATGATGCCGCCTCGCGCGCAGTTGATGATGTAGGCAGTGGGTTTCAGGAGCGCTAGCTTGGTGCCATCGACCAGGCCTCGGGTTTGCGGGGTCAGAGGCGTATGCACCGAGATAAAGTCCGCCTCGGCGAGCAGTGTCTCCAGAGACACGAGCTCGACCCCGCTAGAGGCGGCTCGCTCGGGCGACGCGTAGGGATCGTGGGCGACGACCCGCATGTCCAGGCCCTTGGCCTTGGAGGCGACCAGAGAGCCGATGCGGCCGAGGCCGATCAGCCCCAGCGTCTTGCCCAGCACCTCTTGGCCCTGAAGGGCGCTTTTTTCCCAGCGTCCCTGCTTGAGCGAATCGACGGCGGGATAGATGCGTCGGGCCAGGGTGAGCATGAGGGCGATGGTGTGCTCGGCCACGGCGTTGCTGTTGCCGGTGGGGGCATTCACCACAAAGATGCCCCGCTTGGTAGCGGCATCCAGGTCGATGTTGTCGACGCCGGTACCGGCACGTCCTACCACCTTGAGGCGCTTACCGGCCTCGAGTACGTCGACGGTCACCTTGGTATTGCTGCGGACCACCAAAGCCTCGTATGCGGGAATGATCTCGAGAAGGCGCTCGGGTGTGGGGTTCTTTACCACCTCCACCTGGCAACAGGAGCTCAGCATGTCCAGGCCCGCTTGCCCCAGCGTTTCGGTCACGAGTATGCGCACAAGGTCCTCCTGGTATGGTTCTTTGGTCGCTACCAACGGACTAGTCGTCCAACGGGTTGATCACCAAGCCAGTGAGCAGCTTGGGGAAAAAGTAGGTGCTCTTTTGCGGCATGGTCACGCCAGCCACGGCCGCCCGCCACACCTGGTCCACGCTGGTGGGATTCAGCAAAAAGGCGGCTGAGGCATGTCCGGCCCGAACCGCGTGGCAGGCCTCGGCGTCATCAATGGTGTAGCGTACCGCATCGCCGTGGGCGAGGACGTCGGCGGAGATCCCCAGGTGGGGCGCCAGGATCAGGTTCTGGAGCACGGCAACGTCCAGCTCGGCCAGCTCGCGGGGCTGATCGGGCGGCGCCGCCGCATGTGCGCTCGCACGGTCCCTTAGCCTCAGGAGCCAACCACCCGAGGCCAAGCAGATGCCCAGGGTGATCTGGTCGCCGCCGCCATGGCGCTCTGCGAGCGGAGGGCCTGCGGTGACGGGCTCGAGCGCAAAGGTGCGTTCCAGAGCCGCCAGAAGCTGGGGCTCGCTCAGGGGTAGTGGCGCGGTGACCACCCGATGGGTGGGCAGAATCACCAGGCCGTCGCCGTCGGCGGGCGTCAGGTACATGAGCACATGGTCGTGGGATCCGCTGGGTGAGCCAGGGTCCGTTTCGCGGATCAGGTCGCGATAGGCCAGGGCCGTCTCGTAGCGATGATGGCCATCGGCAATGACGACATCGCGCTCTTGCAGGTAGCTGGTCATCTGCTCCAGCAACTCTGGCGACGTCAGCGGCCAGCAGGTGTGTCGCACGCCGTCTGCGTCCAGCGTGGTGGCCGCGTCCGACGGCGGCGCCCCCAAGAGACGGTCCATGGCGCCCTCGGGATCGCGGTACATGCCAAACACGGGGCTCTCTTGGGCGTGGAGGGCGCGCATCAGGCGCAACCGATCGGCCTTGGGGCCACTGCGAGTCTTTTCGTGAGGGTGGATGCCTTTCCCCCAAGGCACCAAGCGCACCCGCGCAAAAAAGCCACGGCGAAGGAGGGCCTCGCCGTCAGGGCCGCTAAAGGCCTGCTCGTAGGCATAAAAGCAAGGGCAATCGTCTCGGACCAACACGCCCTGCGAACGCCAGTCGTGGAAGCGGCTCGCCGCCTCGTCATACCAGGCAGGGGGTGCGGGATCTGGTCCCAAGGTGACGTGCACCACGTTGTGGGGGCTACCCCCCATCAGCTCGGCCCGCAGCTGGGCATCGATGACGTCATAAGGGGGCGAATAGACGGGATCACGGCGGAGGGATGGAGCGTAACGCAATCCTTCAAATGGGGCTATGTCAACCATCGGGTGTTCCTCCACGAGACGAAACACGCCAGCGCCCTAGAGGTGCTGGCGTGAAGACTTTGGGGGCCAGGCGCACGCCGAGCAACGTGCAGCGGCGGACAATGCCCAGGTGGCGCGCATGGCCTTGTATTCACGATCTGCGCCGATTCTACGCCGAGCCTCTGGGCATGTCAATCATCGCCATGGCGGCAAGAGGCCGCTTGACAGGTGGCATGCTGACATCTAGGCTGGGCTCTCTGCCAGAAAGGAGAGCAAGGTGAGCAAGGATGTGTGCTGCGCCGTGGTCGGGTCGATCAACACCGACATCGTTCTGAGGGTCTCGCGGGTGCCCTTGCATGGAGAGAACCTGATGGCTCAGGAGCTGACGGTGGGGCGCGGCGGCAAGGGCTCGAACTGCGCGCTGGCCGTGTCTCGCCTAGGCGCGAGGTCTGCCATGGTCGGTGCCGTGGGCGCGGACGCCTATGGGCAGGAGGCGCTGGGCGCCCTGGAGGCCGCAGGCGTCGGCGTGGCGGGGGTGCAACGGTGCGAGGCATCCACTGGGCTGGCCATGATCCTCGTGGATGACCAAGGCGAGAATACCATCGTCGTCGCCCGCGGGGCCAACGATCGTCTGGCGCCAGCTCATGTACAACTCGCCCTCGATCAAACCGATCCCGACGTGGTCATCATGAACTATGAGGTGCCGCTAGAGTGCGTCCAAGCGGCGTTGGACTGGGCCGATGGACATGACCGACTGGCGGTCCTGGATGCGGGGCCAGCGCGCCATGAGCGCCCCGAGCGGTGGGGACGACGAACAGTGCTGACGGCCAACCAGGCAGAGATCGCGTGCCTGTTGGATTGCGATGCCGACGATGACGCGGCCTTGAGCGCTGGGGTGAGCGACCTCCTGGGCGAGGGGCTGTACGGCGTGGTGGTCAAGCTGGGCGGTCGGGGCGCACATCTCCAGGCGCAGGGCGTAGTGGCCGACGTGCCCGCCTTTGATGTGCCCGTGGTCGACACCACCGGCGCAGGCGATGCCTCCACTGCGGCCCTGGCGCTGGCTTTGGCCGCGGACATACCGTGGCGCGAGGCGGTGCGCTATGCCAACGCGGCAGGCGCCGTCACGGTGACGCGCCTGGGGGCTGCTGCCGCCATGCCGACGGCAGACGAGATTCAGGCGTTGCTGGACCGCAGCGGGTGAGCCCTCGCGCCGCGACGCAGCCCAGCGTCACCTACACGTCGAGGTTGCTCACCTCGTTGGCGTGGGAGAGGATAAAGCGGCGACGAGGCGGCACCGAGCTGCCCATCAGCATATCAAAGGTCTGATCGGCGGCCGCGGCATCCTCTAGGGCGACCTGCAGAATGGTGCGATTCTCAGGGTCCATGGTGGTGGTCCATAGCTGCTCTGGGTTCATCTCGCCCAGACCCTTGTAGCGCTGCAGATCGTAACGCTTTAGCCCCGAAATGGCTGCGTCCTTTTCTTCCTCGGTATAGACATAGTGCGAGCCCTTGCTGGTTGTGATCCGATAGAGGGGCGGTCGCGCCAGATAGAGGTGTCCCTCGCGGATCAGCGGCTCCATGTAGCGGAAGAAAAAGGTCAGCAACAGGGTGGTGATATGGGCGCCATCCACGTCGGCATCGGTCATGATGATGACCTTGTTATAGCGGAGAGAATCCAGGGTGAACTGGTCGCCCACCCCGCAACCCAAGGCCTGCACTAGGGCCCGAATCTCCAGGCTCTTGAGGGCGTGATCCATGCGGGCCTTCTCAACGTTCAGGATCTTGCCTCGCAGCGGCAGGATGGCCTGGAACCGCCGACGACGGCCTTGCTTGGCAGAGCCGCCCGCCGATGGGCCCTCCACGATGAACAGCTCAGTGTTCTTGGGGTCGCGTTCGGAGCAATCGGCCAGCTTGCCTGGCAGCGCGCTGCTCTCGAGGGCGCTCTTGCGGACGACCAAGTCGCGGGCCTGGCGCGCCGCCATACGGGCTCGGGTCGCGATGACGGCCTTGCGCACGATGGCCGAGGCTCCGCGCGAGTTGTCATCGAGCCACTTGGCAAAGGCCTCAGAAAAGACGCTGGCCACCTGGCCTGCAAGCTCGCTATTGCCTAGCTTGGACTTGGTCTGGCTCTCGAACTGCGGATCGGCCAGCTTGACCGAGACGATGGCCGTGAGCCCCTGGCGCACGTCCTCACCGCTAAGGTTGGTGTCCTTTTCCTTCAGATGATTCGCTTTGCGGGCATAGTCGTTGAGGCAGCGGGTGAGGCCCGAACGAAATCCCGTCAGGTGTGTGCCGCCATCGACGGTGTTGACATTGTTGGCAAAGGCAAAGACCGATTCGGCGTATCCATCAGTGTACTGGAGAGCTACTTCGACCGTCGTCCCTTCCACTTCCTGCTCGACGTAAAAGGGATCCGAAAGCACGCGTCGGCGGCGGTTGAGATAGCGCACAAAAGATTGGATGCCGCCCTCAAAATGAAAGGCCATCTCGCGACCGTCCCGCTCATCGTTCAGATGGATGGTCAGGCCGCGGGTGAGGAAAGCCATCTCGCGAAAGCGCTGGACCAGGGTCTTGAAGCGATAGTCCAGCGTCTGCATGATCTCGGTGTCAGGCATAAAGTGGGTGCGCGTGCCAGAGCCGCGCGCCTTGCCGTGGTCGACGACCTCGGTGACAGGGATGCCGTGCTCGTAGCGCTGGGTATAGCGGTGGCCATCATAGCGCACCTCGACCTCTAGCCAGGACGAGAGCGCGTTTACGGCCGAGACGCCCACGCCATGGAGGCCGCTGGCGACCTTGTACCCGCCTCCACCGAACTTGCCGCCCGCGTGTAGGACAGTGTGGACCACCTCGAGGGTGTTTCGGCCCGTGGTCTTTTCGATGCCCACGGGAATTCCGTTCCCATTGTCCTGCACCGTCACCGAGCCGTCGGCATGTATGGTCACGCGGATATGATCGCAGCGACCTGCCAAGGCCTCGTCGATCGAGTTATCCACCACCTCATAGACCAGATGGTGAAGGCCACGCTGGTCGGTGCTCCCGATGTACATGCCAGGGCGTCGGCGAACGGCTTGTAGGCCCTCGAGGACTTGGATGTCATCAGCGGTATAGCGGCGGGTCTCGTCACTCATGAAAGGGCGAATCCTCCGAATGGCTGCGGGATCGAGCCTGGGCGACGAGCTGATGCCACAAGCTCAGGCGATCCCGATAGTAGATGAAAGCGGCCGCTGCGAGGCCCGTGCCGATCACGCTGTTCAGGGCGATGGCAAAGACCATTCCCACGGGCGATGAGAGCAGCGTCTGCCAGATCACGCTGACCCCCGCGGCGATGACGCTGCACAGCACGATAAAGCCCAAGGTGGGCCAAAAGGACATGCGTAGCAGGATCATGCTGTTGCGTACGGCTTCCACCGGGCCCGCGCGCGACATGGTGATAGCCTCGGGGGCAAAGTAGAGATAGAGCGCCAACCACAGGGCTCCTCCCAGGAGCAGAAACGAAAAGGGCCCACACAAGACGCTCATGAACATACCAAACATGGTGGCCAAAAAGATCGGTGCCATCACGATCACGATATAGAGGGCGTATTGCGGCAGATGCCCTACCATCTCGCCCAAGGGCTCGTTGTCGCCGCGAACCGCCCGTCCCACCAGCGCTAGAAAGAACGAGCCCACAAAGAGACCCACCACCAGCACCAAGGCCATCAGGCCCAACGCAGCGCAACTGCTCGAGATGTCGATGACCAGCGCGTCGCTGGGCTCGATGAGCCGAGCGGCCGCCACACTGGGAACTCCGAGGACATTCCAGGCGAGCAGGCCCAGAAGGTTAAGGCGGCCCGCCGTGTCTTGCAGCATGCTGGGATCGAGGTCGGGCAGCGCTGAGAGGGCGGCGTCCAGCTCTCGCTGGCCAGCCATCAAGGCTTGCATCTCTTGGAGGGCACCGACGCTCTCTTCCACGATGGGAGCGATAGAGAGCTTGGGGCCCAGCCAAAGTAAGAGGTCCAGCAGGATCGGCAGCAGGAGCAGCCAGGGATTCTTGCGTACCGTATCGAATCCCGCCGTGATCGTATCGATGATGTTCAACTGGACTGCACCTCCAAGCTCCCATTCTAGCACAAGAGGCGCCGAAGCAAAAGCGTCGATCGGGGCTCAGTCCGCGTGGGCCGTGCTGGTGCATGTGTCAACCATGGGCAAAGGGTCAGTGCAAAGCCTCCGCGCTCGATAGGCACCGAGCGCGGAGGGTAGGGCGGTCCAGTCTGTACCCGTGAGGGTGGCGGCGGCCCCTCGGCCGCTGGCAGCCTATTCGCCTTGGACGACTTCGGCGGCCCCTTCAGCAGGCGGGCCCTGAAGATCGATCAATAGATCTCGCAAGGCACCGAAAAAGTCGTCATAGCGGCCCAAGCGCGCCGTCATGTCGTCCATGGCCTCACGAACCTCGCCCAGGTTGGCCTCCAAGCGGTCCAGCAGGTCGCCCTGGGCGGCCACGGTGGCGTCGATCTCGCCCAAGCGACTGTCATAGGTCTCGCGAAGCGAGGCCAGATCCGACTCGAGGCTGGTCATCCCATCTTCGATAGAGCCCATGTCCGCCCGCAGCTCACCCATACCCTGCTCCAGCTCGGATACACGACCCGAGAGCAGCATCAAGCGATCGACCTTGGCCACGAGATCGGCGTTCTCGGCTGAGAGCCGATCCAGGCGTTCCCAGGCGACCTCGCTGTTCTGATAGATGGTATCCATGTTGCGGCTGAGGGCATCGACCTGGCTGCGCGAGGCATAGCTCAGGGTGCCGCTATACGCCAGCAGCACCAGCAGCATCACCAGGGCTCCGACCAGCGCCCCCGCCGCTACCAGCAAAAAGCCCGACCAGAAGCTGCGGCCGCCGTCGGCATCGGCATCGGATACAGCGGCGACTGTCTCCGCCTCAAGCTCCTCGTCCTCGTCGACTGCTTCCTCCGTCGCCTCGATTTCCTCGGCCTGATCGAGGGCAGCCTCTTCCTCCGTCGCCTCGATCTCCTCGGCTTGCTCGAGGGCCGCCTCGGTCTCCCTCTGTGGTACGTCCAGCAAGGGTTCTGGTGATTCTACCTCGGCTGAGGTCTCGCTCTCGGGGGCCGCTTTTTCCGGCTCAGGGCTGGGTTCGGGCAGCTCTAGGTCATCTAGCTCGGAGGCCGTCTCCTCACTCAAGGTCTCGATCTCTTCCTGATAGAGTTCCTCCATCTCCTCGCCTGGAGACTCGCTGTCTGGCGGCTCGGCCTCCTCCAGCTCGGGCGTGAGATCGACGTCTGCGAGATCGGCAGCCTCGGTCTCCTGGGCGGGGATCTCGTCTTCGGGTGTCGGCTCCCGTGTCACTTGGTCTTCGGCCATGGCAACCTCCTCTTCTTCCGGCTGTTCCGATGTCTTGTCAGCCTGATCTGCCTCGGGGGATTCGATAGGCGTTAGCCTGCTAGCGGCGATCTCGGGCATGGGCTCGCTGGGGGGCGGAGGCTCGGATAGGGGCGCGCCGGCCGGCGGCGCCAAGGTGATGTGGGAGCGAATGCGGTCTAGCAGGGCCGGCCCGATCCCTGGTACCCTCAAGAGCTCCTCAAGGGCGCTGAACGGACCCTTCTCCTGGCGGTGCTGGACGAGCCGTTGCGCCAGCGCGGGCCCGATGCCGTCGATAGAGACCAACTCGTCAGCCGATGCCGTGTTCACATCGATGGATAGGGGTTCGCGCATCTCTGTGGTCACGGTGCGTGCCTCCTTTCGGGGCGAGCCGCGTCGCTCGCCATAGGGCCGCTCCAGCCAACCGCACAGGAGAGTGGCTCTCTGTGCAGCGACGGGCCATGTTAGCGATGTGTATGTGGCTATCTCATCTCCATTATAACATGACGATCCGGCCAATGCAGGCCCGCGCGGGCGAATTCATGCCCAGCTGCGCTCGCTTTGCTCCGTCGCGCTCTCTACATATGGCGGTGGCTACCGCCCCACGGACCCTTGACATCGAGAGCCTCACATCGCTACACTGGCTTCAATCTGGGGGCATCGCGCTAGCCAGGCGAAGGCCTTCAAGCATGAGGCGGCGACGGGTTCGTTGCCGGCCGGTGGCTCTTGATCTGCACGTGACCGGCCTAGACGCAGGGAGGCAGCGCTGTGACGTGGCTGCGAATCGCCATACTGGTCGTGGAGGCCTATCTGCTCTTGGGCGTGGTGCCATGGGTGGTGGCCCGCATTCTGGATTGGTACCTGACGCGCGGTGCGGGCTCGGTTTCGGCGTTGGCGCAAGACAAGGCCCGGCTCGATGCCGCCTTGGCCAAAGTCAAGCCGTACGTCCAGGAGACGCCGCGCCCCGGCCCCTTTGCCGACCCCGATCGTCGCGTGTCCGAGCAGACGACGCGCATGGGACATCAGCTCACCCAGGCAGAGGCGCTGCTCCCCGCTCTCCAGGCGTACCAGGGCCCCACGCCCAACCTTCAGCAGGCGCTGCTCTTTGGGGGCATCGGCTTGCTCAAGGGCTTGGTGCCGCTGTTCCGCGATGCCTGGAAGCTGCGCAGTTTGCTCTTTGCGACTGAGGATACCTATGAACGGCTGCTGGATCAGTTGCGAGCGGCCCAGGATATCCCTCGCCAGGCCGAAGGCCAGTTGCATGCCCTGCGGGGCGAGCAGCAGCGGCTGGTGGCGGTGCTCGACGCCGAGCGCGATGCGGGAACGCATGGCCTGGAGGGCCTTCGCCAGCAGGTCCACGAGATGAGCGCCGCCCTAGACGGCGCCGAGGAGCGGCTGCGCCAGGCCCCCGACGAGGAGCTCCCTACCGTGCTCGAGCAGCAGGGCAACGTGGCGGCGACCATCGGTGCGACGTTGCAGCAACTGGATGAACGTATTCAGCAGGTGGTGGCGCAGCGCCAGGCCGCCGAGCAAAAGGTGCGACGGGCCGCCAGTGCGGTGCAGCTCTTGACCGAGCGGTGGGAGGGCATGCGGGCTCGTGGCGCCAAGGACCTCAAGGTGTCACACCAGTTGCATGGGCTGGGCACTCGGCTGCGCGCGCTGGACAGCCAGGCCAAGATGCAGACCATCGAATCGCTCCAGTCGCTGGGGTCTGCGTTGGAGGGGTTCGAGAGCGAGTTGCAGGCTGCCGACGAGCGCCTCGACCTTCTCGATGGGCTGCTCACGGGCGGGTTCGAAGGGCTGCAACGAGCCAACGACGCGGTGGCGCGCGCCGAACATCGCCTGAAGGAGCTGCAGCGCGATCATCCCAACGTATCCGCTGACGAGGCGGAGGCTGTGCTGGAGGCCACGCGGGCGCACGTGGGCCAGGCCGAGCAAGAGTTCTCTCGCGGAACGGAGGACGAGTTGGCCCGCGCCGCGGCGATGGCTAATCTGGCCGAGGAACAGGCCGAAAAGGTCGCTCACGTGCTCAACGCGTTACCCGAGCGAGAGCGTCAGATCCGTGAGTTGTGCGAGGCGATCGCACCGCAGGTCATCGCTAACAAGGCGAGGGATCTGGATGACCTGCAGGCCGTGATGGTCGAGTACCCCCAGCACTGGGAGGAGGGTATGGTGCAGCAGGCCTCCCAGGCTCGCGCTCTGCTTCAGGATTGTGCCGAGGAACGACAGCGCCTGCCGCAGGATCTCTTGGGGCGGGGGGTGCTGGTACAGTCGCAGGTGGTTCAGGTGCAAGAGGTGTTGGGACGGGCGGTGGAACGCCTCAACGAGGCCACCGATCTATTCTCGCAGTTGGAGCGCCAGCGGGATCAGATTCTGGCCCAACGCGACGAGGTGGAGCGACGGGTGGAGGCGATTCGAGCCAGGCTGGTGCCTGAGGTCGAGCATGTCCGCGATCGCCTGCTGCCAGAGCTGGCGCAGCGATATGATGCCCTGCAGCCAGCGCTGGCCACCCAGCTCAGGGTGCTTGAGGATCCCAAGCAGACGCACTATGGTCGCGCCCTTGCCAAAGATGTCCCCTCACTGGAACGCCAGCTATTCGAGCTGCGAGATGCCCACCTGGAGAGCGTCCGCCATTACCGCGAGCTGCTCACCAAGGCGGTTCAGGACTCGGATCGCACCTGGGCACGTCTGCAGCGGCTGGATCCCACGCAGGTGCCGCGTCCCGAGACGGACTTGGAGGCGCTGGCCCAGGACATGCGCACCTGGCGCCAAGAGGCGACCGCCAACGAGGAGAACCCTCGCGTCCTGCAAGAGCTGGTGGGTCGGCGAGCGGCGGCGCTCATGCGGCGGATTGAAAGCGTGGTGAGCGAAATCGAGCAGAGTCGGGCGGGCTTGGCCAAGCTGGATCGCGACTATGCCAACATCAAGGGGACCGTGCTGGGGCTGCGAACCAGCGTCCATGAACGCGGGCGCGAGGGCGAGTGGCACCACATCGTGTGGAATACCGAGCTGGCCGATGGCGCCTGGCAACGAGCACAAGAGCTGGAGCGTGAGGCCTCTAGCGCCTCGGCCCTGCCAGCGGCGGTCAACGCTATGCAGCGAGCGGTGACGGCCGCCGGCGAGGCGGCCCGTCTCTATGGCGACATCCAGTCGGAGATGGAGCGCGCAGCTGGTCGGCTGGATCGGGAGTGGCAGGCGGTAGCGAACAAGCTGGCGCGGGCGACCCGCCGGCAGCGTAGCTTGGAGGAGCGCGAGGATCAGGCGGCGGCTCGTGAGGTGGGGGCGCTGTGTGATAGCGTTCGCCGTGCCATGGACCTGGCGCGATCAGCGACTACCTTTGAGGATGCGTTCCGCCACCTGCGGGATGCCCACAACCATCTGGCCAGGATCTAGGTCGCCGCTGGGGCGGCTCTTTCCGGCCAGACCGGCACGAACATGAGCCACTGATCGGGGACGGCGCGGATGCGTTCCTCGATGATGGCCAGCACGCGCAGGGCATTGTGGCGGACGGTCTGGTCGCGACCGCCGACCTTTTCCATCTCCATAGGCGGCGACGCGACCACGTGGTAGATGCCGTCAGGGTCCTGATAGCAGCTGATCACTTGCATGCGGGCGTCGGCCCGGATGGCCATCCGCACGTGGCCCGTGGGCATGGGCGCTGGTTGCCCGAAAAAGGGCAGTAGCTCGTCGTCCATCGATGCGGGACGATCCGCGCCAGTGATGACCACGCCCCCCCGCTCGAGGCGTTCCAACGCCAGCCTCAGCGAAGCCAACGATACCGGCGTCACCTCGATGCCACGGTGGTTGCGGATGCGGTTCACCGCTCGGCCACCCCAGCCCGGCGTACTGAGGCTGAGAGCCTGCATCTCTAGCCCCTGAGCCGCCATCCACTGGCTGACGAGATCATAGTTGCTGATATGTGGCCCCACGATCACGAGCCCCCGCTCGTCACGAGCCGCAGCGAGAGTCATCTCCCAGTCTTCCTGGGCAACCACGATCTTTACGCGGCCCTGGGCATAGTCACAGATGCGGGCGCGGAGCATATCATAGTAGGTGCGGCCCGTGTGGCACATGGCTCTCTGAGCCAGGTCATCCAGGGCAGGATCGTCCAGGTGAGGCATCACATGAGCGAGGTTGCGTCGCAGATGCTGGTACATGACGCCGTTCGTCTCGACGACGCGCTCGGTCAGGCGGTCAGCAAGCCAGTATCCAGCGCGTGGAGGCAAGGTCCGCGAGACGATCAGTCCGAGCCCGATGCCTAGCGGTCCTCCCAGCGCCCACTGGAGCGTCACGATGGCTCCTCTCCATGGTTCTCGGCCGAGATCAGCGTCGCCATGGCCTCGATGACCACGGGGATGCCGCGGGCCAGACAAAAGCCGGTGGCAATCCATGCGAGCACGCGAAAGACCGTATGTGTGGAGGCGACGAGCTGTAGAGAGACGGCGCCATCGGCGGCATAGAGCGACAGCGCGTTCACCAGGGCCAGCCCTGCAAAGGCAAAGCACTTGACCACAGCATACCCGCTGCGCATCCAGGGGCTCTTGACTAGGAAGCTTCCAAGGGGGCTTTGCAGGCTATCGAATGGGCGCTGCCCCGCGCTCACGTGAACGCTCCGCAGCGCGTCCACGATGGTGCCCCTCACCACAAAGATGATCGGGATGACTACCGAGATGAGACCCAGGTCGGCCAGGCAGATCCAGAGCACGAGCTCGACGGTGCGGTCGGCCATGATATCGAGCACGCTGCCCAAAAGAGAGGACTCGTGCCGCGCCCGAGCAATGTAGCCATCAAAGGTGTCCATCAGGATCAGGATGACGATCAGCGGGGCGGCGGCCAATCGCCACGGCGCCCGAGGCACATAGAGCAACAGCCCCACTGCGAGGAGTACAGGCAGGCGCAAGATGGTGATGGTGTTGGCCAGATTGAGCGGCCTACGCTTGGGGGTCATGGGGCATCCTTCCCCTCTGTGTTGAACTGCTGGATTCGGGCGGCCTCACGCGCCTCTTGGAGGGCCCGCAGGCTGAGCGGGTGCGCATCGGCAGCGTCCATGGCTTCCCAGTGGATATCGTGGTCGCCCATGACGCGTGAAAGCTCCTCCCACAGGGGGCGGTGTTCGACGGGCGAGCCCTTGCTGGTGCGCCAGCCGTTACGTTCCCACTTGGCCAGCCAGCGGGTGGCGCCGTGAAGCACATAGCTGGACGTGGTCACCATCCGCACGCGGGAGCGGGTCCGCAACTGCTGCAGCCCCATGATGACGGCATAGAGCTCGGCGGCGTTGGCGGTGGCCGACGGCCAGCCCCCTGCTACCGTCTTGGGTGGCTGGCCCGGTCGCTCTATGGTGGCTGCGTACCCGGCGGCGCCGGGCGAGCCCAGGGCACTGGCGCGCGCATAGATGGTCACGGTCTCGACGGTGGGCTCTGGTTTGGCGGTATGGCGACCCTGGAGGGCTTTGGCCCGGCCCAGCCTGGCGAGTTCATCGGCTCGTTCGTTAAAGGCGTTGCCGGCGTGTCCGCGGGTCCACTGCCACTGAACCTGATGCTTTTCGTCCAAGAGCGCCAGCTTGCGCCACAGGTCGTCGTTCTGGACCGGTGCGCCGTTCGCTTTGCGCCAACCGCGTCGCTTCCAGGCTGCAAGCCAGCGGGTGATTCCATTGCGCACATAAGTAGAGTCGGTCACCACGGTCACGCTGCAGGCGCCCTTGAGTGTGCCGAGCGCCTCGATGGCGGCCGTGAGTTCCATGCGGTTGTTGGTGGTGTCACGTTCGCCCCCAGAGAGCTCACGGCGGTGGGGGCCAGAAACCAGCACCGCGCCCCAGCCGCCTGGTCCGGGGTTGGGGTCGCATCCGCCGTCGGTATAGATGAGCACCTCAGAGGTGCTGGTCTGGTCAGAGTGTCTTGGCGCCATGGCTAGCGTGCCATAATGTGGGCGAGCTCGAACAGCTCCAGATCGATGCCCTTGGTGTGGCCGACGACCTCTGCCAGCGGTGTGGTGACGATGCCACTGCCCCGAACGCCAACCAGGCAATCTGTCTGGCCGCCGAGGAGGGCACGAGCAGCACCCTCGCCCAGGCGAGTTCCCAAGAGACGGTCGGCCGAGGTGGGCCGGGCGCCCCGCTGCACATGCCCCAGGATCGTGGCTCGCAGCCCGAATCCTGTGCCCTCTCGGTCGCCGTCAAAGTGAGCCAGTAGACGCGTGGCGTTGTTGGTTGCGCCCTCGGCCACCACCACCACGGCGTGGGTCTTGCCGCGATCATAGGCGGCGCGGAGCTGAGCCGCCACGTCCTCGGGAGACAGCTCGTGCTCGGGCACCACCACGACCTCGGCGCCGCCGGCGATGCCGGCCATGAGCGCTACATAGCCGCACTTGCGGCCCATCACCTCGACCAGAAAGGCCCTTCGATGTGAGGCGGCGGTTACCTTGAGGCGGTCGATGGCTTCGATGGCCACGTTGATGGCCGTATCGACTCCGATGGTAACGTCAGACCCGTCGAGGTCGTTGTCGATCGTGGAGGCTACCCCAACTACGGGGAATCCCATCTCGGCGAGCGCGTGGGCACCGGCTTGGGAACCATTGCCCCCGATGACAACCAGGCCCTCGATGCTGCGCGTAGCCAGGTTGCTTAGGGCCTCTTTGCGGCCCGCGACGGTGCGGAACTCTTCACAGCGCGCGCTGCCCAACACCGTGCCGCCCAGCTGCATGATGCCGCCCACGTCCCGTCGCGAGAGGTAGCGCAGGTCGTCGGCGATCAGCCCGGCATAGCCGTTCTGTACGCCGAACACGTCGGCGCCCAGCGCAGCTCCGGTACGGACCACCGCGCGGATGGCGGCGTTCATGCCCGGCGCATCTCCTCCGCTGGTGAGGACGGCGATCCTGGTCAAGGGGTGACAACCTTTCGCTGTGGGGTGGCACTCTCGGGCTCTGGAGACCAGTTATGCCACAAGGGGGGCTGCCTGTCAATCCTCCGTCGTCCCAAGGGCTTTGTGTGCCCTTGGGGGCCCGCTATAATAGAGATGGATTGCGCTGTACTAGGATGCTGGTGCTGTCTCTCGGCTTGATGGCAGCTAACCTGTCTGGCGAGGAGAGAGGAGACACATGGTCGAGCTACAGGTTCTAGGCGCTGATGATATCGGCTGCGTAGCCGAATTGGTGCGCACCTGCGGCTTGGATGCTTGGATTGACGAGGCAGCTCTACGCCGGCACATGCTGGCCGATCTCAGCAGCCCCCCCGATATGCGGCTCTTGGCGGTGCAGGGGGGTGAGCCCTGTGGATTTTGCAGCGCGGCACTGCGCGACGGCCAGGCCTATGTGCAGCTCTTTGGGGTGGCTCCGCCGTTTCGCCGCCAGGGGATCGGTAGCCAACTTCTCGGCGAGATCGAGGCGCGTGCGTTGGCCCGTGGTATCCAGCGCGTTCAGGTCGCGGGCGTATCGGGGGGCTATTTCTACCCAGGCGTTCCGGTGGACGCCACCCCCGCCATCTGTCTGCTGGAGCGGCGCGGCTATCGCACCGATCGGACCAGTCGGGTCGACATGGACGTGGACCTGACGGCAGTGGACCTGGACACGCGCGATGCTGTGGAGGAACTGGGAGCGCAGGGCATCAGCGTACGCCGGGTTGCCTCTGGAGAGGTCTCGCAGGTTGTGCATTTTGCCGAGCAGTACTTTTCGCAGACATGGGGCCTGGAGGCGGCAGCCGCCGATGGGGATGAGCCTACGCTTTACGCGGCGTGGTACCAGGGTGAGGTGGTCAGCTTTGCCGTCTATGACGCCTTGGGCCATGCGCGGTTCGGCCCCACGGGCACGCGCCCTGACATGCGGCAGCGTGGGATCGGTGGGGTGTTACTCAAGCGCTGCATGGAGACGATGCGAGACCGCGGCGATCGCCACGCGCAGATCATCTGGGTGGGTCCCATCGGGTTTTACGCGCGGGCGGTGGGCGCTCGTGTATCACGCGCCTATTGGGGGTTCGCCAAGGATCTAGCCTAGAGGAGACGCATAGCTCGGGCGGGGCAAGCATGGGCGCGAACGTAGGCTACCTCTATCACGACGCGTTCCTGGAGCACGACGCGGGGCGTGGCCATCCCGAGGACCCTGAGCGCCTGCGTGCGATTCTGAAGCAGTTGGAGCGCAGCGGGCTGCTATCGCAGCTCGAGGCCTTGCCGGTGCGGCCGGCGGAGGATGCCGACATCCAACGGGTGCACGCGGCCGGTCTGGTCCAGCGGCTAGAGAGTCAGGCGGCGGCTGGAGGTGGCTACTGCGACCCGGACACGCACGTGGGCCCTCGTTCGGTCCATGCGGCGCGCATGGCGGCCGGTGCCGCGGTGGCCGGGGCGCGGGCAGTGTGGCGTGGCGACGTTGACCGCGCCTATGCCTTGACGCGCCCGCCGGGCCATCATGCCGAACGGCGGCGCTCCATGGGGTTCTGCCTGCTGAACCATGTGGCCATCGCCGCGCACTGGCTCCTGGCCGAGAGGGCGCAGCGCCTGGCCATCGTAGACCTGGACGCGCATCACGGCAACGGGACGGCCGCCGCGTTTGCAGAGGATCCCAGAGTGCTGTATGTCTCGGTCCACCAGCATCCCTGGTACCCCGGAACCGGCGACTGGCGCGAGATGGGCCGTGCCAATGGGCGGGGTAGCGAGCTGAATGTCCCGCTACCGGCAGAGAGTGGCGATGGGAATCTACGGCTGGCGTGGGAGCAGGTGATTCTTCCTACCCTGCACCGGTTCGGTCCAGAGATGGTGTTGGTGTCGGCCGGATACGATGGCCACTGGGCTGACCCGCTAACCTGGCTGCTCTATTCCTGCGACGGACTGTATCACCTCATGCGGGAGCTGACCGATCTGGTAGCAGACGTCTGCGAGGGACGCATGTTGGTGGTGCTGGAGGGGGGCTACGATCTGGATGCCTTGGCCCATGGCGTGACGGGCACCCTGGCGGCCATGCTTGGCCAACCTTACCTGGACCCGCTCGGGGCTGCAGGCGAGCCCGAACCACCGGTTGAGGATCTGTTGGGCTTGCTGCTCGAGAACCACCCTCTGTGTTGCCGAGCGCCCTAGTCGCAGGAGCTTTGATCAGGGGAGTTCGAATACCAGAAGTGGCGGGAGCGTCTACCTAATGGTGTGTGAGCGAGTCGCTATCATCCGTTTCATCGTAGCCAGAGTTCGAGGTAACCATGCAGACTGAGAGACAACAACCGAGCATGTCGGCCGATGACGTGCGCAAGGCCATTCGGCAGCTCGAGATCGGTGTGGTGAACTATCGCGGCCGAGGCGAGACTGTGCTAGACCTGCTGGCTGAACGCGACCAGGTGGAGGCTAGCTTGGCAGCGCTGGAGACCGCCGGACTGGATGTACGCCCGGAGCGCTCGCGCCTGGCCTTTGTGGATGGCAAGATTGAGCAGTACAGCCGCAAGCTCATACGCGAGATGGGCGGAGCGGGTGTGCTGGAGCGAGCGCGGGAGGAGCGGCAGGCGCCGGCTGATCATTGGTGGTGGTTTCTTGACCTGCGGCTCGCCGAGCGCCTCAGAAAGTCCGTTCGGCGCATGCTCATCACGCTGGGTGTGATTGTCGTCTTGGTGGGCGGGGGGCTCCTCCTGGCTGACCATCTCTGGGGCCTTTCGCCGGAGGAAAAGCAGGCCTACTCTCTCAAGACCGATGCGGAGCGGCTGATCGCCGAGGGTGATATCGATACGGCGATCACGACCTATCAGCAGGCCGTTGAGCTGACGCCGGAGGATGCCGAAGCCTGGCTGTATCTTGGCATGCTGTACCGGGAGACGGGCCAAACCCAGCAGGCCGACGAGGCCTTTGAGAAGGCCGTGGAGCTGATGGGGCATGATGAGGTCGAGTTCTATGTGGACTTGGCCCAGGCCTATGTGATCTATGGCGATCCGCAGCGGGTGGTAGAGTCCGCAGACGCCGCGCTGGAGCTCGATGACCAGAACGCTCGAGCCTACTATGTGCGGGCCACCGGCTATGAGTTGCAGAATGAGGTGCACCTGGCCCTTGAGGATCTGGATCGCTCCGCAGAGCTCTCTAGCGGAGAGAACGATGCGCTTTATGTGATGGCCAAGACGCGGTATGCCAACCTGCTGGAGCGCGCCGCGGCGCAACCCTAATGGGCGGGCCCGCCGATGGTGTGCGGTGATGCGGGTTTGGAGTACGTCTTGGGCGTATGGTATACTTTCGCCCGTCGCGGAGAGGTCGCATAGTCCGGCCGAGTGCGCACGATTGGAAATCGTGTAGGCGCAAGCCTCGCGGGTTCAAATCCCGCCCTCTCCGCCTTTTATCTTGTGCTGCAAGCGATAGCAAGTGCCCACGGTTTTCGGAGCGCTGTGCAGCATCCCCCGAACTCTACCCCACCATGCAGGGTCATGCTGACCGCCGGTGCACTTGGACCCAACGAGACGCCCCGGCTTTGCACTCGGTGACGTTCTCATGTGAGTCGACGGTGTATCCTCGCTCGCTTTGAAGGTGATGTACCCCGACGCTTGACGCCCTCGTCCGCCGCCTTCTATAATGGCTCCAAGGTGTCGTCCGGTTGGGACTGCTGGGGCGGTTGTCCTCTGGTAACCCCAGGTCACGGGAGGGCCGTATGACGTTTGCAGAGGCTGCTATGGTGATCCTGCGGCAGGCAGCAGAACCGCTCCATTTTCGTGAGATCACCGAACGGGCTCTGGAGCAGGATCTCGTCGACGTGTCGGGCAGCACGCCTTGGCACTCGATGAACGGCGCTTTGCGACGCTGGATCCGCAGCGAGGGTGCCGAAACTCCGATCGTCTCTCTCGGCGACGGCTACTTTGCGCTACGCGCCTGGGGTCTTCCTGTACCCGACGAGGGGCGCGCGCTGGAGAGTGAGGCCGAGGACACCGAGGATCTTGGCATCCCGGGCGAGGTGACGGTGACCCCCCGGCCTGCGGATGCGTCCGCCGCAGGCTGGAAATGGCGCCAAGTGGCGGGGCGCGCCCATCAGATGGTATCCAACGTCCCCCGCCATCCATCGTTGGCCCACGCCTTTGGGGGCTTTCGGACGTTGCTGGTCTGGTCGGCCGCCAGTCTGCTGGCCGGTGTTGGCTTGCGGGCCGGGCGCCGTTCGCGGCTCCTGACGGCCGTCTCGCAGCAGATGGTCGGCTGGGGAGGCGCGGGATCGGCGATGGCGCTGCGGGGTATGTACGAGGCGCAGCGCTATGACCAGGCGGTCTACGCGGGCAGCGCCAACCGGCGGACGCTCACATCGCACGTCAGCGTGCTCCAACGGATCTTTCGCGGGTTACTACTCGGCGGGGCCGCGGCCGGCGCGGTGGGCTGGCTGCTCCGCCAGACCGGGGACGATCATCCTCGCGCCAAGGGGATGGGCATCGGGCTGCTGATCCAGGGCGCCTTCTTTGGTGTGCTGGGTGGCCTTAGCGTCTGGATGGACCCGTCGCGTGGGACGACACGCCGCCTCAGCGCCAAGAGCGCACCCACGCCCGACCAGCAAGCCGTGGATTAGGCCTGGTCCACCTTTTCCTGCGCGTGGTTCTTGCCGCAGGCGTTGCAGTGGTAATAGGGCCCATAACGCCCCTGCCGATGCTCCATGGCTTTTGCGCCACAGGCGGGACAGGGAGTCTCGACGGGCTCTGCTTTGCGGGCGCTTCCTAGCTTTTTCTGCGACCAGTTCTTGTCGCACGCGGGGCAGTAAAGGTACTCGCCGTAACGGCCGCTGCGAGCCTCTAGCGGCTGCTTGCTACATTGGGGACACGCCGTCTGGCGCGCCAGCGTCTGGATCTGTTCGCTCAAGATGGGACGCGTGTTCTTGCAGGTAGGATAGTGCTCGCACCCCAGGAACTTGCGCCCCCGCCACTCGACCACCTTCATGCGGCCCCCGCACTTTTCGCATGTTTCACCCTGAGCATAGGTGTCCTCTGGCTCTGTGGGCGCGTCGGGCTGGCTCAGGTCCAGCAGGTAGCGGCAGTCTGGGTAGGTGGAACAGCCGAGGAACCGCCCCGCCTCGCTCACGCGCACGACGAGGGGGGCACCACACTGCGGGCACGGCTTGCCGCGGAGCTCCTCGGGCAAATCTGCCGCCAGAGCCTGGGCGACCGCCTCGGGCATCCGCTGCTTGGCGGCTCCCAATTGGGGCTCGAACAGCCTCCAGAAGGCGGCTAACATTTCGCCATAGGGCACCTCGCCGCGGGCGATACCGTCGAGCTGCTCCTCCATGCCTGCCGTATAGGCGACGCTCATGATGTCTGGGAACGTGGCCACCAGCGCATCGCAGACCACGAACCCCAGGTCGGTGGGCTGGAGCTGCTTGTTCTCCTTGACCACATAGCCACGGTCTTGGATCACCCCAATAATCGAGGCATAGGTCGAGGGACGACCGATGCCGTGCTCCTCCAGCGCCCTGATCAGGCTGGTCTCGTTGTAGCGAGGCGGCGGCTGGGTAAAGTGCTGCTCAGGGAGGAGCTTGATCAGGGTGAGGGCATCTCCCTTGGCCAACGGGGGCAGGGGCCGCTCCTCGGACTCTTTGCGGTCACGGGCGTCAGCATAGACTACCGTATAGCCCGCAAAGAGCAGCGATGATCCCGTGGCGCGAAAGAGGCAATCCGTGCCCGGGCTGATGTCGACGGTGACGGTGGCATAGAGCGCTGGCTTCATCTGGCTGGCCATAAAGCGACGCCAGATCAGGTCATAGACGCGTGCTTGCGGCTTGGTGAGATGCCTGGCCATGGCCTCGGGTGTGCGTTCGACCGAGGTGGGACGGATCGCCTCGTGAGCCTCTTGCGCGTTGGCAACCTTGGATCGGTAGCGTGGCGGGCGCTCGGGACGGTATTCCGCTCCCCAGGTGCGGTCGATGTACGCCTGGGCCTGCTGCTGGGCTTCAGGCGCCACGTGGGTGGCGTCGGTGCGCATGTAGGTGATCAAACCCACAGCCTCGCCATCTACCTCAATGCCCTCGTAGAGCTGCTGGGCCAGCCGCATGGTCTGGCGCGGCGATAGCCCCAGCCTGCTGGAGGCTGCCGCCTGGAGTGTACTGGTCACGAACGGGGGCCGAGGGTTGCGTCGGCGTTGACCCTTGCGGACCCCCTTGACGGTCCACGGAGCCCCCTCGAGCGTCTGGAGCAGGGCGTCTACCGCTTGCTTGCTGCCCAGGGCGGGCTTCTCGCCGCGGACACGGTAGAGCTTGGCTCGAAAGCTCCGATCGTCGCCTTGGCGGGCAAGCTCGGCCTCCAGCGTCCAGTACTCTTCGGGGACAAAGGCTCTGATGTCGCGCTCGCGCTCGACCACCAGTCGCAGCGCCACCGACTGTACCCTGCCTGCCGAGAGGGCCTTGCGAAAGCTCTTGGTGATGGCCCTGGTAAGGATGGGGCTGATCTTGTAGCCGACGAGGCGATCCAGGACGCGGCGCGCTTGCTGTGCGTCGATCAGGGCGCTATCTAGCGGCCGAGGCTCTGCGATGGCCTTGGTGACGGCGCCCTTGGTGACTTGGTCAAAGCTGACGCGCAACGTTCGCTCGGGCGGGAGGTTGATGCTCTCGGCCACGTGCCAGGCGATGGCCTCCCCCTCACGATCGGGGTCTGTGGCCAGGTACACCTGATCGGCGTGGCTGGCGGCTTGCTTGAGATCGGCGATCACCTTCCGCTTGGCCTCGGGCACCACATAGGTCGGCTGAAAGCCGCCATCGACATCGACGCCCAGTTCGCGCTGGGGTAGGTCGCGCACGTGGCCGACGGAGGCCTTGACGGCATAGCCCGATCCCAGGTACTTGGCGATGGTCTTGGCTTTGGCGGGCGACTCGACGATCACCAGCTTCTGGGACATGGGCCTCCTCGTGGCTAGCGGCCTTGGCGACGATCCTCCACCCGTCTATTATAGAGTCGCTACCAAGCTTCTCAAGGTAGTATCAGGGGCGTGGATAACCGTCAGGAGGAACGTGATGGGATTGACGCCGCGAGAGCGCGTGTATCGGACGTTGCGGTTCGAGCCAGTAGACCGTGTGGCGCGCGATGTCTGGACGCTGCCAGCCCTCTACGAAGGGCGGCGTGAGCAGGTCGAGGCGCTGCTGCGCCAGTATCCGTCGGACTTTGGCCCCTCGGGCTATGTCGATCCTGTGGATGAGTCGCCTCTCTATGAGCCAGGTGAGTGGACCGACCAATGGGGCAGCACGTGGGTCAACATCCAGCGCGGCATGATCGGGGAGGTCAAGCGGCCCGCCATCCAGGAGTGGTCCGAGCTGGATCACTGGCAGCCGCCCAACTGGGTGCTGGGCAAGGGGTTCGAGCAGGTGAACCGGACCTGCGCTTCGCACGATCGCTTTGTGCTGTTGGGATTGCCGCGACCCTTTGAGCGGTTACAGTTCGTGCGCGGGCCCGAGAACGTCTACCACGACCTAGGCTGGGGGGTGCCCGAGATCTTCAAGCTGCTGGAGATGATCCACGAGCACTATATGGCGCATCTGGAGCATATTGTCGCCACCGACGTGGACGGCATCTCTTTTATGGATGACTGGGGATCGGCCAAGTCGCTGCTGATCTCGCCACGGATGTGGGCCGCCTATTTCAAGCCGCTCTACCGCGACTATTGTGACTTGGCCCACGCGCATGGCAAGGCCGTCTTTATGCACTCGGATGGGTACATTCTCGATATCTATGAGCATCTGATCGAGATCGGGGTGGATGCCATCAACTCGCAGCTGTTCATTATGCCCATCGAAGAGATCGGGGAGCGGTTCAAGGGCCGCATCACCTTCTGGGGCGAGCTGGACCGACAGCACGTGCTCCCCTTTGGTTCCCCCGATGATGTACGCGCCGCCGTGCAACGCGTGCGTGACGCCCTGGGCGACGAAAAGGACGGCGGCGTCATCGGCCAGGCCGAGTTCAACAAGGACGTGTCGCTGGAGAACATGCGCGCCTTTTTCGAGGCTTGGTGGGGCGAGCCAGAGAGCTAGCTCGCCCTAGAGCCCAAGCTGGCTGTGCACATAGGGCACCACGCGGGCCACGTCCTCGTCTGGCAGGATGAATGAGATGCTCCCGCCGCTGGCCGCCTGGGCCACCGCGATCACCCGCTGGCGCAGCGCCCCCAGCGCGGCAAAGGCGCAGCTGGTTACCTCGGGGGCGCGCTCCCGGGGCATGCCTACCACCGACACCGACGCAACCTGCTGTCGGGTGGCAATGTCCGCCAGCAGCCCGGCTCGGGCGTCGTGCTCGAACTCGCGTGTGAGCAGGCGCAGGCCATGCTGCTCATCAGAGGCGCGCACCAGCAGGTTCAGGCTGCGTTCGGTAAACGACTGGGCGAACATGAGCACGTCCACCCCTGCCTCTGCCAGCCTGTGTAGCGCTCGTGATGCCATCTGGACCGTCCAGCCACGCCCGTTGCCCGAAAGGCGGATCAGGCACAGGCCCTCGGTGGAGAGGATGGCTGGCGCGATGGCACGATCTGGCGATGGCATGGTGACGACCGCCGTGCCCGGATCCTCGGGCGCATAGCTGTTCAAGATCGACAGGCGGATGCCCCGTTCGGCCAGCGGCGCCACCGTCTTGGGGTGGAGCACGTCGGCCCCAAAGTAGGCCAGCTCGGCTGCCTCTTCATAAGATAGCTCCCGCAGAACCGTGGCCTCTGGCACCAGCTTGGGGTCAGCGGTCAGAATACCATTGACGTCGGTCCAGATTTCGACGGTGTCAGCATCCAGAACCACTCCAAGCACAGCGGCGGAATAGTCGCTGCCGCCGCGTCCTAGCGTCGTCGTAACGCCTGCAGCAGTCGATCCGATATAGCCGGTTACCACAGGGACGACGCCGGTGGCCAACAGCGGGCCCAGGCGCGCCGTAGCCTTGCGGCGGGTGGCTGCCATGTCGGGCGTGGCGCTGCCGTGCTCGTCATCCGTCTCGACGATCTCTGTCGCGCTGATAGCCTCGGAGGCGATGCCGCGCGCCCGCAGAAAGGCCGCCAGTATGCGGCTGGAGAGCTGTTCGCCAATCGAAGCCACCGCATCGTTGCCACGCATGGTGAACTCGCCCAAGGTGGCGATGCTAGCACACAGCCGGCCGTAGCTAGCCAGCTGCTCCTGGATGGTCCCGATGAGCTGGTCTCGTTCGCTGCTAGGTTCGAGCAGCGCCTCGACGGTGGCTAGGTGGCGCGATTCCAGCTCTGCGTGGACTTGCTGATACAGCCCAACCCGCCCGTCCGCCGCGGCACGGGCGCCCTCGATCAGGGCGCTGGTGGTGCGACTCATGGCCGATACGACCACGACCAGCGGCTGATCCAAACGCGTGGCGATGACGTCGGCGGTAGCGATAAAGCGCTCAGCAGAGCCGACCGACGTCCCCCCGAACTTGGCTACTAGCATGGGCTTATCCCTCCGCGTGCGCTTTTTGGGGCGTTACGGCATCGAGCGCCTGTTCGAGGTCGCCGATCAGGTCGTCGGCGTCCTCAATCCCCGCGGCATAGCGCACCAGCTCACCGGGGATGCCGATAGCTTGGCGCTCCTCCTCGGTGAGGGCAAAGTGGGACATCAACGCCGGCTGCTCCACGATGCTCTCCACGCCTCCGAGGCTGGGCCCCATGTAGGGGAGCTGGAGCGCGTCGATGAAACGGGCGGTGCCCTCCAGATCGGTGCGTAGGGCAAAGGTCACCACGCCACCATAGCCCTTCATCAGGCGGCGGGCGATCTCGTGGTCGGGATGGGTGCACAAGCCAGGGTACCACACCTGGGCCACGGCGGGATGCGACAGCAGGAACTCGGCCAAGCGCTGGCCGTTCTCGTTGTGACGAGCCACGCGCAGGCTCAAGGTCTTGAGGCCGCGCAGCAGCAGATAGAGCATCTGCGGGTCGGGCACGCCACCGAGCACATTGTTGCCCTCGCGGAGCGTGGCGATCAGTTCCGCATTGCCAGCAGCAACGCCGGCCAACAGGTCGTTGTGCCCGCCCAGGTATTTTGTGGCGCTGTGGATGACCAAGTCTACCCCATGCTCCAGGGGACGCAGGTTGAGAGGGGTGGCAAAGGTGGCATCAATGATGCTGACCACCCCATGCTGCCTGGTGATCGCGGTCAGCTGGTCGAGGTCGGGCACCCGGAGGTAGGGGTTGGTGGGGGCTTCGGTAACGAGCAGGCGGGTGTTGGGCTGGATAGCCGCCTCCACAGCCTCCATGTCGTCCGGTTCCACCACGGCGCACTCGACGCCCAGCCGCGCCAAAAACTCGAGGGCGAACTGGCGGGTCTTGCGGTAGCAGTCCGATGTCAGGACGATCTGATCGCCTGTATGCAGGAGGGTGAGCAGGGTGGAGGTAATGGCCGACATCCCGCTGGAATGCACCAGCGCTCTCTCTGCGCCCTCTAGCGCGGCCAGCTTGCGCTCTACGGTCTCCTGGAGGGGGTTCCCGTAGCGCCCATATTCGCCGCGGAGGGGCTCTAGGCCTTGCTCCTTGCGCAGCATGTGCGCCCGCAGCGCGGCGGTGTCCTCAAAGCAGTAGGTGGAGGTCTGGACGATGGGCATGGTTAGCGCGCCAAAAGGCTTCTGGTGACTCTCGCCGGCGTGTACGCTTTGGGTCGAGGCCCCGCCGTTGGCGGACGGTTTGGGCGCGGTGAACATGATAGGGCTACCTCCTCTGTGGCAAGAGCTTACACGGGACATGACGAGGAGGTTAGGGGCCGCAGGGCGCTGCATTTCCAAAGAAAACAGCCACCTTGTCGGCTTCCGGGCAGATAAGGTGGCTGCATGCAGCGGACTGCTTGCAGAGCCTCTCATCTTTCAGCCACCCCCGCGGGGGGCTGCCGGACTTGGCACCTATGCACTGCGAAGCGTCGCCGGCTAGTGCCGGATGAGGTTGACGCCCGCAGCTCGCGGTTGCCGAGGTTTCACAGGGCCGATCCCTCCACCTCTCTCGATAAGAGCTTGCCGAGCTACTATTCAGTTACGGGCGAGTCTAGCACGGAGAGGCGGCGTCGTCAAAGCAACGGTTGACACGGCGCAAGAGCCGGCATACGCTGCAGCCAGAATAGTGGCCATGGAGGTGACGGGTGCGGGTCTGTGTGTTCTGCTCGTCCAGCGATGCGGTGGACGGTTGCTACCGCGACGCCGCTCTCCGCCTTGGGGAGCAACTGGGCGCGGCCGGCCATGAGCTGATCTATGGGGGTGCGGGGACGGGATTGATGCGCGCCGTTGCCCTAGGAGCTGCTTCTCAAGGGGGGCACGTCACCGGCATCATGCCCCGCGGCATGGTGGACTATGGCCTGGCTTACGAGGGCCTCGACGAGCTGGTCGTCACCGAGTCCATGGCCGAGCGCAAGACCGAGATGGAACGTCGGGCCGATGCATTCGTGGTTCTGCCAGGGGGATTTGGCACACTGGAGGAGCTGTTCGAGGTGCTGGTGGCCAAGCAGTTGGGCGAGCTGCGGGCTCCGGTGTTGCTGGTCAACGTGCGGGGCTATTGGGATCGATTGCTGGATGTGATGGAGCAGTTCTACGCGTTGCGCTTTGCCAAGGAAGCTTTCCGCGCCCTCTATGCCGTGTGTGACGACGCGGACGAGGTTGTAGCCCGTTTCGAGGATGATTCCCCAGCGGAGGCCCTGCCCGACAAGTGGTTCTAGGGCAGGGTTGACGCTAGGTGCGGCTCAATCGGCGCCGGGCCATGGCCAGCAGATACTCGAACTCGCTGATGCGGGCCAAGCGCGCGGCCACGGCAAAGGCGGCCAGGCCGGCCACGCCGGGAATGCCCACCATCAAGACCTCACGGACCAGCCCGCCGCCCCCGACGAAGCGATCACAGGCCACCCAGGTCAGCCAGGCCACGGCCCCCAGCGCCAACGATGCGGCGGCCGATTTGTAGGCCGCCTTGGCGACCCCGTAACCCCGCAATCCCTGGTACTTTTTCCCGAACCAGATCAGCATGAGCCAGGCGTGCCCCGCCAACTGGGCGGCGTTGGCGAGCACGAGTCCCAAAAAGCCCCACCCGAAGACAAACGCGCAGAGCGGCCCCACCAGCAAATAGATGCCCACCGCGGCGATGCCCACCATCACCGGCGTGACCGTATCTTTCTGGGCATAAAAGGCAAAGACCAACGGCAGGTCGATGGCCGAAAAGGGTAGGCCGATCAGGTAGATGCGCAAGGCGGCCAGGGTTTGGGCGGTCGACTGCGGCCCAAAGGCGCCGTGCTCATAGATCAGCTCGATGATCGGACGCCCCAGGGCCAAAAGCCCCACCCCGGCCGGGATGATCAGCACCAATACCAGCCGCAGCCCCTGAGAGAGGGTCACGCGGAACTGGTGCAGGTCTGTGCTGGCGTCGATCTGTGACAGCGACGGAAGCACAGCCAAGGAGATTGCCATCGAGACCAGGCCCAATGGTAGCTGGATCAAGTAGGTGGCCTTGGCCATCCAGGTGATGGCCTCTTGCGCCGTCTGGGACGCAAAGCGGCGATCGATGAGGATGCCGACATTTGCGACAACGATGCTGAGCAGGACGGGCGCGTACAGCTTGAGGATGCGCCCGATGACGGGATGATCGAAACGCAGGCAGGGCACGAGACGGGTGCCGCGCAAGCCTGGCAGCTGTACGAGGAGCTGGATTCCCGCAGCCAGAAGCACGCCAACACTGAGGCTCCGAATGCCCATGAGATCGGCCAGCAGCAGCACGCCCAGGATCATCCCCAGGTTGTGGGCCGGTGCACCCATGGACGGGTAGATGAACCGCTTGCGGGCATAGTGATAGGCTTGGATGATGCCGGACATGCCATAGATCAGGACGGCTGGCACGATCAACCGGGTTAGCCGGACGCCCAAGGCGCGCGTGGCTGGATCTAGCCCGGGTAGCAGCAGCGCGGTGACAGGGCCGGCGGTCAGTTCCAGCAGAAGCACGGTGACGACGAGGACGATGCCGCCCAACGAGAGCAAGAGCGAGAGGATGCGGTCCAGCTCCTCTTTGCGCTCGGGCGTGGCATACTCGCTGAGAACCGGGACCAAAGCGGCGCTGAGCATGCCGCCCACCAGCAGCTCGTAGACCATCTTGGGAATGCCGCTGACGGCGTCCCAGGCAGAGGTGGCGGCCGTGGCGCCAAAGGTGCCGGCGATGAGTGCCTCGCGCGCCAAGCCCAGCACCCGGCTGCCGATGTTGCCGGCGGCGTTGATGCCGGCCGACCGGGCCAGCTCCCCTACCTCGCTGGGAGCCGCCACGGGAGGCGCCGTCACCACGGCGTCAGCATCAAAGGTGGGGGTCGGGGTTAGCAACGAGTCTGGCATCTGGTGATCACACCGCTTCCATGGAGGGGCCAGGGTTCGTCTCGCGCGCAGACACGGCACCGCAAAAGAGGAGGGGGCGGGTTCTCACTCGCCCCCTCGGTTACCAGCGATACCACACGCTAGCTGGCCAAGACGTCGGCCAGGGCGGTGTAGACGCCGTCAATGTCCTCCAGGCTGACATAGCCCATGTGGCCGATGCGGATCATCTCGACCCCGGGCGCCTTGGTAGAGCCGCAGATGACGTCGTGGCGTTCGCGCAACGCCGCCAGAACCTGCTTGGCGCTGCGATCGGCGCCCAGCGTGACGGCCGTGACCGTGTTGGAGTAGTGATCGGGATCCGCAAACAGCCCCAGCCCCATGTCCAGCGCTCGCTGCCGGCAGTAGGCGCCGATCTCGGCGTGGCGGGCGTACACGGCCTCGGGGCCCTCGGCCACCATGCCTTCCAGGCTCTTGTGCAGCCCATAGAGGGCCGCCACGTTTGGGGTGGCGGGCGTCTGGTTACGCTTGGCGTACTTGGCCGCCTGGCCGAGGTCCAGGTAGAACCGGGGCATGCGGGCTTGCTGAGAGGCCTCTTGCGCCCTGGGGCCAAAGCTGACCATGGCCAAGCCGGGAGGCGCAGCCCAGGCCTTTTGCGATCCGGTGATCACCACGTCGCAGCCCCAGGCATCGGCCTGAAGGCGGATGGCGCCCAGGCCACTGATGGCGTCCACCAAGATGAGAGGCGCGGGATCTCCGGCCGACTGGATCGCCTTGCAGAGGGCGAGCACGTCGTTGGTAACGCCGGTGGAGGTCTCATTCTGAGTAAAGAGAACGGCCTTGTAGGGAGCTCCTTCGGACAGCTTGGCGGCCACACGGTCTGGATCGGCGGCTTGGCCCATCTCAAAGGTGAGGCGGGTTACCTCGGCCCCATAGGCCTCGGCAATGTCGGCGAACCGGTCGCCAAAGACGCCGACCGTCACCGCTAGCACCCGGTCGCCAGGCGAGAGGGTGTTGACGATAGCCGCTTCCATGCCGCCCGTGCCCGACGCCGTAAAGACGTGCACGTCATGCTCGGTCTCGAAAAAGAGCTTGAGCCACGTGACGACGTCGCCAAACAGAGCCTCAAACTCGGGGCCGCGATGGTTGATCATCTGTTGGCCCACGGCGGCCATCACTTCGGGTGATAGCGGCGTAGGCCCCGGGATCCGAAGGTTCATGGTACCTCCTGCGCTGACATCGAATGGACCGCTAGGATTGCGATATGGCACCACGACGTCGTGCAGCCACGCTACCTGGCATAGTCC
Source organism: Chloroflexota bacterium (assembly GCA_036803245.1). Classification (GTDB taxonomy): domain Bacteria; phylum Chloroflexota; class Anaerolineae; order UBA1429; family UBA1429; genus DAIRUQ01. The sequence continues at coordinate 58,048 of DAIRUQ010000001.1, forward strand.
TTGAGGCATGCATAGCGGACGGCGGCGTCCAGGTCCTCACAGGCAGCGATGAACAGAGTATACTCCACTGAGGCCTCGGGACCCAAAGTCACCCCCTGAAGGCTGCCCAGGTTCCGACCTAGGCGTCCCTGGTCGGAGGTTTCGACGTTATGGCTTGTGCTAACGAGGGCCATGGCCAGTCCGGTCCACGGATTGTGCGCTACCGCCCAGGCGTGCCCGCCGGCCCAAAGGCCCCATGGCGATGGTTCGCGGTATACGTCCTCGGCGTGCAGGACGATCTGCTCGAGGGTGCCTCCTAAACTGGCCGCCAACGTGTGGGCAAAGATCAGCTTGCGGGGTGCACTGCGGCGATTCGCGATCCGAATGCCAATCTTGAGGACGTTGGAGCCACCCACGGTGAGGAACGAGCTCTGGATAGCCGTATCGCAGAGATCCTCTTGCTCTGGCTGACAGGTTAGTTGCACACCCCGCCAGCGCACGCCTTGGCTGTCGATTTGCTCCATGGGCTCGGCGACATGGACCTCGTCGTGGAGCAGGCCTTCCCAGCATTCGTGCTCTGGTGTAAAGACCGCCATGT
>DAIRUQ010000001.1:58724-76347 GCA_036803245.1 Chloroflexota bacterium
GTCAGGGCCTTGGCCTCGACCATTGATGGCTCCAGGGCCAGGTCCTCACCACTCAGCTCGACCGTGCAGTCCTGCGTGCGCATGATGACGCTGTCGATGACCAGACTCGCTTGGGCTTGATCGCCCTCGGTGAGGACCGTAGCAGGCTCGATGCGCGCATCGAGGACGGATCGCTCCCGCGGACAATCGTCGGGCGAGGCGCCGAACCAGTGCGCCAAATGCTGGCGGGCCAAGCGCCAGTCGCCCGTCCCAGCATAGAGGCCGAACGCGGTGACGTCGGACGTCTCGCCTGGGCCGATTCGTTGTTCGGCGCTGTGCAGGCGCATGCCCCAGTCTGCTACCATCTGGGTCACCTGCTCGCCCCACGCGATGGCCAGCACCGATGCCTCGCGCTCCCAGGCCAGCCAGGGCTCGGCCAGTTCCTGGGTGTTGCGGGGGACGTCGTCCCAGGTGCGAGCTACCGCGTTCCAGGGGGCGTGTACGATCCCCGCGGCGTAGGGCAGGGCGACGCGGCCGAGATCGTGATGGTCTCCGCCTGTGGTGAGGCCGAGCTGGCAGGTGTGCGTGGAGCCCCCCTCGTTCTGAAGCCAGCAGCGTAGATCAACCAGGCCATTAGCCGCGACGCGGATATCTTGGTGGTATACCAGACCCTCGTAGCGCTCGGGATGGCAGCGCATCCGCACGACGACGCTGTTCGCCTCGGCAGAGACTTCTGTCGCAAACGTGGCTTGGCGAAAGACCGAGGGACGGTACGGAGGCCCCAGGAGCGGGCTCAGCTGGATGATCGTCTTGGCGCTGGCTCGGCGGGCGAATGTGATCGCGCCGCCCTTGGGCTCGACTGTAAGGCGGAGATCGTCGGTCTCGATCCGCGTGGCAGCGGCGCCGCGATGCCACTGCACGTCGGCTGCTCGGCGCGACATGACCACGACCGCATCGTCGATGGCCTCCCCGGCCGAGCCCTCACTGGGTTCGATGCGAGCGTCGATGGTGTGCACGCCCGCCTCGGCGCAGACCTGCAGCGGGAGGCGGGTCCAGCTATCGGCGGGCAGCGATAGTGCGTGCTGGGTGGCATCCAAGCTCACGCCCGCGGGAGCCGTCAGATAGAGCGTGCCCTCCAGGGGGGTGGGGCGGGCGTTGCGCAACACGAGCTGGACCTCGGATCGCTGGCCTGCGGCCAGGCTGACCGCCTCTGGAAACGTGGAGATGGACAGCGGCGTCTGCGGGACCAATCCAGGTCGTAGCTCGACGGGGGTATCACCCACCATGACGAGCACACGCGGGCTGGGCGCGCAGCCATTGTCAAGCTTGGCGGGGGCCTCTTTGGTCACCTTGACGAGCACGTCGCGTGTTATAGTCCCGTGGGGCGGCACCGTTAGTCGTTCGGCGTGGTCGACCTCGAGGCCATCAACCCCGCTAACCTGGTAGTAGAGCTCCAGGGGCTGGTCGCTCTTGTTCGACAGACGTAGGGCAAGGCTGGTCTCGCTTCCCTTGAGCGGCTTGGGCTCGCTCGGCAGGGCGGCAATGAGCACTTGGTCCGTCTCGATGGCCAGAGGTTCGCGGCTGGCCTGGTCAATGTGGATGGTCAGATGGTCGCCATCGGCCTCCCACTGTTGTGTGTAGACTCGCGCCCCCTCCCACCGCATGTCATCGGGCGCTTGGTCGAGGGTGCGGACATAGCTGGCGTACCAGTCGTGCTTGGCAAAGAACGGCTTGGCCAGGGGCATCTGCAGCGCGCCTGGGATAAAGCACTGCATCCACACCGAGCTGCCGGGCGTCCAATAGTGGCCCGTCTTTTTGTAGGTGGGCACCGCCTTGTAGTTGGCCGACCAGGTGCCGAGGGTCTGGCGCTTCCAGCCTTGCTCCACGGAGCGCTCGATGGTGGCCTGGATTAGCTTGCGGCCGATGCTACGGCCATGGAAGCGGGGGTTGACGTTGAGCAAGGCCAGGTAGCCCTCTCCTCCCCGCCATGACTCCATAAAACTGCAATAGCCGACGATCTCGTCGTCCAGTTCGGCCACGAGGACGACGAGGTACTCGTCATCGTGTCGGTGGGCGCGCACCATCTCGGCCGTGATGGGCTGGCCGTCGGTCCAGGAGTGGGGCCAACCTTCATCGCTCTGGTTCCACATGGTTGCCAGGCGCTCGGCGTCCTGGTCCAGATCAATGGGCCTGATCGTCACGTTGGACATGGGGGAGCCTCCTTGGCGTAGACTGACAGCTTGCGAGTTTACCGCGGATGGTGTTGTTGTCAACGGCGCCGTAGGGAGCGCTTGCCGCGTTGCCTCTGACGCCAACCCTCGGGTAGAATGGGGCTCGATGGTTCACCCTAATGAAACCTCGATGGAGGAAGCCATATGTCCACCGTGATCGAACGTTTGCAGGCCGCGAACCCCCATGTTACCGTGCGCAGCGTGGAACACGCCGCCTTCCTACGCTACGGCCGTGTGCTAGATCGGCTGGACCCCCGCGAAATGATCGCGCGCTCCCGGGCGATCCTGCCTGGCACCGACGGGGTGGCCTATGAGCCGTCGGTGGCCGCCCTAGAGGAGCCCAGCGCGCTGAACAGCGCCATCATCCATGAGGTGTATGGCGGCATGGACGCCCAGGTGGGCTGGTGTTACGGCAGCAACCTGCAGATGGGCGCGCTGGAATACCACAAGGGCTCCGAGGTTAACGTGTGTCTCACCGAGGCGTTGCTGCTGGTGGGCGATCAGCGAGACATTCTCTACGGAGACAATCCCACCTATGACACGCGGCTGGTGGAGGCGTTCTACGCGCCCGAGGGCTGTGTGGTCGAGTTCCACCCCTGGAACCTGCACTATGCCCCCATCCATGTAATACGCGGCGGCTCGTTTGCTACGCTGGTCTATCTGCCGCGGAACACGAACACCGATCTAGCCTATCAGGTCCCGTCGGTGGGCGAGAACAAGCTGCTCTTTGCGGTGAACAAGTGGCTGCTGGCCCACCCAGATGTCAGCGACTTGGCGGCACAGGGCGCGCACCCTGGCCTGGTGGGCGACGACATCGTGATCACGCCCGTCTAGCCAATGGCAGTGCCGTGGGGATCTCGCTCGAGATCCCCACGGCTACCGCGTGACCGTCTGCTCTAGGGACCGATGCGCTGCCATGCAAAGCTGAGGGCGGCTCCGCCAGTGTTCTCAAAGTACTCGATCCGCAGGTGGTGCTCCCCTTGGAGCTTGATGACGGCTTCATGCCAGGTACGGATCTGATCCTGCCAGGCATCGATGACCAGCTCGTCGTCCACCCAGACGCGCACACCGTCGTCGGCCAGGGCCCGCAGGCGGTAGGTGCCTTCCGCAAAGGCGAGCTTGCGGGTGTAGCGCGCCGAGAACTGGTCGGAGCGGATCTGCTTGCTGGGAGAACCCTCGCCCCAGTCAAAGTCGATCTTGGTCTCGTTGCGGACTACCTTGGGCTCGTTGCCCGGCGACCGACGCTCGAAATACTCGGCCTTCCACAGATTCGGCGATAGTGTCGGCGTTGGCTTGGGTTGCTGCTTTTCCCAGGCTAGATGCACCTTGGCGATGCCCTCGAGCTCAAAGTACTCGACCACCACCTCATGCTCTCCCTCCCAGATGTGCTGCAGCACGCTGTCCTCGGTATAGCCCCCGTGCCAACGGTCGATGAGCAGGTTGCCAGCCACCCACAACCGCACGCCGTCATCGGCGCGCAGGATGAAGCGATAGTCGCCCGTGCTGAACCGGACTTTGCGGCTCCAGCGAGCGGAAAAGTGGTCGCTGGGGAGGCCACTGGCGGGGGCGTTGTAGCCCCAGTCAGCGCTCACGGCATTGTCGTTGCGCACCAATGCGGGTGCGCCCTCTAGTCGATCGTTGCTCCAATACTCGCCGCGCCAGTCGGTGATAGTCACCGGCCAAGGAGTCGGCCAGGGCGTCGGCGAAGGTGCGCTGGTGGGCGCTGGCGTGGGCGTCGGTAGCGGCGCCTGGGTAGGCTGTTGCGTGGGCGTGGGCGTCGATGTCGCCGCAGCTTCCGGGGCCAGTCGGGCCAGGCCCTCGCGGTTGGTGTGGACGCGATAGGTTCGCCCGTCCGCCGAAAGCTGAACCAGATAGCCGGGCGTCTCTACCAGGGCACAGGCTTGGTTGGCCCCTTGGATCTCGAGACAGGCGTCACGCCAGGTGACGGGCTGCACGCTCAGCACGGCGATGCTGTCCCGGGCCAGGCCGCCCTCTCGCGCAAGGAGGTCCAGCGCGGCCGCGGACGCTCGCTCGCGCTGGGACTGTTCCAGCAGACGCGCGTGCACCGAGGCCGCCCATTGGGCCACCTCCAAGCTCTCTTGGTCGGTGGGAATGCGCGTGCCTCGCCCCGAGAACTCGACGCGGATCGTCATGTTGTCCGGGCCGCCAGCATTGTCCGACACCTCAAAGGTAAACGGCTGATACCGGGCCAGATAGGTAAAGTACTGGCGCAGCTCCTCGGTGGTCAGGCTAGCCTGCCACCGATCACCGCCGCAGGCCCCGCCGCTAGCGCGGTTGGAGCTGTCGATGGCGAGCTGCTCGCAAAAGCCCGCCAGGCCGCCGATCCGCTCCCAGGTCAGGCGCGTCTCGGATGGGGCAGTGACCGTGGGTTGGGGCGCCGTCGCTGTGGGCTCGGCGGTCTGCTGGGTTGCGATAGGCGTCGGCGAGGGAGCGGCCGTCGCTGGTGTGGGAGCGTCCTGACGAGACGCGTCGACCGTAGGCAGGATCAGCCCCAGCCCGAGAGAGGCCATCAGGGTGATGGCGAAAACAGTAAGCATTACTCTAAGAAAGGCTCTCATGATACCTCCCGATGGGCGGTCTCTATCTGACCCTCGTTCGTGGTCGGCCGCCCTTGTGTTCACATACTGGACGCGAGCAGGTGCACGCCGGTTCCAGTCAGCGTTCGGGGAACCGTGAGCTGGGTTGTGCGTATAGGAGCCATAACAGGATCAGGAGGGAACACAATGGACGATCAAGAGCAGCGGCAAGAAGGCAGTCACGTGGAGTGGGAAGAGCTGCGAGTGGCGGGGACCGACATCCTGGAAAAGATCAAGGAGCTGATCCACCAGGGCAACATCCGACGCATCGTCATTCGCCAGGGCGACAATACGATCATGGAGCTCTCGCTGACCTGGGCGGCGGTGGGCACGTTGTTGGCGCCGGTGTTGGCGGCCGTGGGCGCTTTTGCCGCGCTGGCCACCGACTGTACCATTGCGGTGGAACGGTTGGTGGAGGACTGATTCGGCCGCGGGCAAGGGCCGATGGTGCCCGGCTTGAGGTCCAGCGCACTAGAGGAGCCTGCCTTGTTCAACGTCTGCGCCCAGTGCGGCGCTTACCACGCCGACAAACGAATCGAGCCCGAAGGCCCCTATGCTGTCTGCCCGGCCTGCGGCCACCGCGAGCGCTTTCGCCGGTTGCCGCTCTTGGTGATAGGCGGCGCTAGTGGCACGGGCAAATCAGCCATCTGCCGAGAGCTGGTTGGCCAGGCACAAGAGGCCGTGGTGTTGGATGCTGACATCCTCTGGCGGCCCGAGTTCGCCTCGCCCGAGGACGGCTATCGAGCGTTCTTTGAGACCTGGCTGCGGCTGGCCAAGAACATTGCCCAGTCGGGGCGGCCAGTGGTGCTCTTGGGCGCGGGGATGGTGGTACCTAGCAATCTCGAGCCGTGCGTGGAGCGACGCTACTTTGCGCGCGTGCACTATCTGGCGCTGGTGTGCGAGCCAGAGGAGTTGGAGGGTCGGCTGCGAGATAGGCCCGCCTGGCGCGAGAGTGGCGACTCGGCCTGGATCGAGGAACAGGTACGCTTTGACCGATGGCTGCGAGCGAATGCGGAGGGTGATCCCCCTATCACCCTGGTGGACACGACGAGCGCATCAATCCAGGCGACGGCCGAGCGGATCGCCGCCTGGATTCGTGGCATCGTCGCCTCGGATGGCGAGCTCTAGGCGCTGGCCTCGAGGTAGGGGATCGTCTGGGGTCCCTCGGGCAGCACGCAGATGCGCGCGTTGGGGCCGTGGCGTCGTTGCAGCGCGGCTATGGTGTCCTCCACGCTGCGGCAGGGCACGCAGAGCATGCCAGTGATCTCCTCATCGGAGAGATTCTCGCTATAGACATGGACCTCGGAAGCATGGAGCAGCACGCCCGCGTGCACCTGTGCTTGCCACTGGTCGTGTGCCTGAAAACCAGGCTGCTGGAGTAGATCGAGGATCCCCTGCGCCGATCCAGCACGATGCACAATCTCGCGGTACTCGCCGTGGTCGGGGATGCCGTCCTGGCATTCAGCGACATAGATCAAGGTACCCCCTCGCTTGAGGATCGGAAGCGCCGCCCGCATCCCCTTGCCCCCCTGGTAGAGGTTCAGGTCCAGAGGGAAGCCGCTATTGGTGGTGACGACAATGTCGTACGGCTCGCCTACGGGCACCATGGCGCTCTCGCGCACGGCCCGCACGCCAGCGGCGTGGGCCGCCTCCATCTCGCCCGCGAACACCCCCGTAAGCTCACGCTTGCGGTTTACGCTCACGTTCAGGATCATGTGGGGCTTGGCCATGCGCGCGGCCTCGCGGACCTCTTCCCACATGGGGTTGCCCTCGTTATGGCCATAGGTGGCTTTGGGGTGGGCGAGCATCTCGTAGCCGTGGTTCTGCATGATGGTGCGGAACCCCGCCACGCCAGGCAGAACCGCCTTGGGCCCGCCGCTAAACCCAGCAAAGAGGTGCGGCTCGATCAGTCCCGTCAGAATGCGAACGTCGGCCTCGCAGTAGGGACGGTTAACCAGGATGGGGTGTCCAAAGCTGCTGGTGCCCAGCCGTACCAGGTTCTCCTCGTCCCAGGCGTCGTGCTGCAGGATGGGGTAGCGCGCCAGGACGGCCTCGCCTAGGATCTCGGCCAGCTCATCGGGCGTGTTGCAGCGATGGGTGCCCAGGGCGTTGATCAGCAGGATCTGCTCGTCGGGCACGTGCGAGAGCTGCTCAAGCAGGGGCGGCAGCACCCGCGCCGTGGGCATGGGGCGGGTCAGGTCGCTGAACACGATGGCAACTCTTGCCTGGGGCGAGACCATCTCGCGCAGTGGCGGCGTCCCGATGGGATGCTCTAGCGCCTCACGGAGCGCTTGGGCCTCATCGGCGAGCCCAGGGTTCTGCTTGGGCAGGAGGACCGTGGCCTCATCGGGTATCTCGACATCCAACCCATGGCGCCCGTAGGCGAGCGTGACTTTCATACTGGCTCCTTCTGGGGTTCATGATACTGCCTATCGTACAGGAGCGGGGGGTGTTCGACAAATGCCGCCTCGTTTGACGCCTACGCTTGGTCGTGTTAGCATCGCCCGCTAGCCCGACACCGTCTCAGGAGGCAGTGTGGCCGAAGCGTGCATGCAATCGCTCTCCGCCGAGATCAAGCGTCACGAGCAGCACAATTTCCTTGTGAACGTGCTGGACCTGACGTTCTATGAGCTGGCGGTCAGCTTTATCTTTGGCTCGACAGTCCTCTCGCTATACACCAGCTATCTCACCTCTTCCGCTTTCTTGATCGGATTGGTGCCCGCAGTGCAGAGTGTGGGTTACTCGTTGCCACAGCTGGTGCTGGCGCAAAAGGCCGAGACGCTGGCCCGCAAGAAGCCGTTCATCATGCGCATTAGCGTGGTCGAACGGCTGCCCTACCTGATCGTGGCCCTGCTGATTTTCTTCTGGCCTGGCGCACCGCCATGGCTGGCCTATGGCGTCCTGCTGCTTTCGTTGGGAACAGCCACCTTTAGTGGCGGGTTGGCCAGTCCTGCCTGGCAGGCCATGATCGCCAAGGTGGTCCCCCCCAAGCGCCGTGCGCTGATGTTCAGCCTCGGGCGGGCGATCGGGGCAGGCCTGGGCCTACTGGGCGCCCTGGCTTCGCGACGGATCCTGGCCGACTATGCTTACCCCATCTCGTTCGGCATCTGCTTTTTGCTGTCGTTCCTTGCTCAAGCCGCTTCGTGGGTGTGTCTGTCGTTCAACCGCGAGCCCGCCGTGCCCACCGAGCGACGGCTGGTCGATCAGCGCGCCTATCTGCGAGGACTGCCAGCGCTGCTTCGACACGACGGCAACCTGTGCCGCTATCTCGTGGCGCGGACGCTGGTGGCTTTGGGAGGGATGGCGGGCGCTTTTTACGTCATCTATGCCAGGCGCGCTTTTGCCGTAGGCGATGCCTTCGCGGGCGAGATGACCATGGCGGCCCTCGCGGCCCAGGTGACGTTGGTGCCCTTGCTGGGGTGGCTGTCTGGGCGTCGGGGCCACAAGTGGCTGGCGGAACTGGGCGCTATCATCCTGGCGGCAGGGCTTGTGCTCTTGCTGGTTGCGCCCAGCGCGCCCTGGCTATACCTGGTGATGGCGATCATCAATACAGGCAACGCGGCGGTGGGCGTAGCGTCGTTCGCCATGACGATGGAGTTCTGCGCGGAGGAGAACGTGCCTACCTATGCGGCGATCATCAACACCGTTGTGGCGATCCCCACGCTGCTGGCTCCGCTCCTCGGGGGTTGGCTGGTGGATCTCTTTAGCCTGCGTGCTACCTTCTGGGTCGCGTTGGTGCTCTGCGTGGCAGGCTGGGGCTATATGCGGTGGCTGGTGCAGGCCCCTAGGTTCGGGGCGCATGCGGCCAGGGCCTAATCCTCGAGTCGCAGACAGGTCCGCAGATGGCGAGCCAACTCGGCATAGCGCGGATCGTACATCATCGACCTGGATCTCGGCCTGGGCAGGCCCGTCATGACCTCCTCCAGGATGCGGCCTGGCCTCTGGCTCATCACCAGCACGCGATCGGCCAAGAAGATCGCCTCCTGGATGTCATGGGTGACCATGATGGCGGTTTGGCGCTCCTGCCCCCATATCCGCAGCAGCTCGTCGTTCATGCGCTCCCGCGTGAGGGCGTCCAGCGATCCAAAGGGCTCATCCAGCAGCAGGGTGTCTGGCGCGTGGATGAGCGCGCGCGCCAACGAGACGCGCTGTTGCATGCCACCCGATAGCTCGCGGGGCAGGCTCTGGGCAAAGTCGCCAAGACCAACCAGCTCAAGCATTGCCGCGGCGCGCTCGAAACGCTCGGTCGCGGGGATGCCCAGGATCTGCAATGGCAGCGCAGTGTTCTGGATGACCGTTCGCCAGGGCATCAGCGTCGGTTGTTGGAACACCATGCCGATGCTGCTGGTGGGCCGTGTCAGGGGCTGACCCCGATAGAGCACCCGCCCCGAGGTCGGTTTGACCAGGCCTCCCAGCAGCCGCAGCAAGGTGGACTTGCCGCAGCCGCTGGGGCCGATCAGGCAGACGAACTCGTGGGGCATGACGGACATGTCCGCTTGCGCCAGCGCCTCTAGGGAGACATCGGGCGCGGTATAGGTCATCTGCAGTTCCTGGGCGACCAGGATCGGGTCGTTAGCCATCAGGGCAGCATCTCGTTGGTATAGAGCGAGCTCGGGTCTATCTCGCTGGTGATATAGCCCAGCGCGCGCATGGCCTCGACCCCGCTCTCCCAAGCCTCGGGCTCGTTATAGCCCAGGGGCTCTCCCTTCCAGTAGAGTAGGCACTCGTCCAGCACCGCGCGCTGTGTCACAGCCGCCTCGTCATCCATCTCGGGAATGGCGGCGCGGGCGATGGCAAATGCAGCGTCAGGGTCCTCCAGGGTGTCCTCGATCCCCCGCAAAAAGGCCCGCAGCAGCGCCTGAACCAGCTCGGGATCCTCTTTGATGGTCTGGTCGTTGGTGATGATGCCGTTGGACGGGAGGTTGGTGTAGGTATCCAGGTACAGGCTGTTCACCTCATAGCCCATGGTGCGCAACTGGACGGGCTCGTTCATGGCGTAGCAGACGGCGGCGTCGATACGCCCCTCGGTCAGGCTGGCCACCTGGGTATAGCCCACCACCTGAAGGTCGGTCTTGTCACCGTCGATTCCCGTCTCGCGAGCGAATACCTGCCACCCGATGTAGCTAGCTCCCTTGAGCACGGGGATGCCGACGCGCTTGCCCGCCAGATCGTCCGCCGACTCGATCCCCGCCTCGGCCAGCGAGATGACGCAGACGGGAAAGCGGCGGTACCAGTTCAACGCATAGCGAACGGGCAGGCCATTGGCGCGCGCCAGGATCACCTGGTCGCCGCTGCCGATGGCGAACTGGAGGCTATTGGCTCCGAGCTGCTCCAATAGATCGGTCTCCATGCCATAATCCAGCGTGATCTCCAGACCCTCCTGCTCAAAGTAGCCTCGTTCCAAGGCCACATAGACGGGGGTGAACTGCACGTTGGGCACGAAACCCATGCCCAACGTGACGGGACGCAGCTCTTGCGACTGTGGGGACGCCGCGGGGCGGGGCGCGCAGCCCATCACGCCGACGAGCACCAGAACGAGCGCCAGTAACAGATGATTACGCTTCACAGGGGTCTCCTCCTTTGCTTCAGTGGTTTTCGGGTTGGTACCAGGCCAGCAGCCAGCGCTCCAGCCGATCGACGATGCCGTACAGGGCCAGCGCGATCACCATGAGCGTCAGCAAGGCCACGAACATCAGGGGGGTATCAAACAAGCCGCGCGCGAGGTTCACCAAAAAGCCCAGCCCGCGGTCGGCGGCCACGAACTCGCCCACCACGGCGCCGATGACCGAGAGGGTGACACCGATCTTGAGGCCGCCCAGCAGCACGGGCAGGGCCGCGGGCACCTCCAGGTAGGCAAAGATCTGCCAGCGCGTGGAGCCCAAGGAGCGCATCAGCTCCACCAAGCCGCGGTCGACGCTGCGGATGCCGATGATGGTGTTCATGAGCACGGGGAAAAAGAGCGTCAAGGCGCAGACCAAGACCTTGGAGAGATTGCCTGTGCCGAACCAGATCACCAGGAGGGGAGCCAGGGCCACCACGGGGATCGCCTGAGAGGCTACTAGGTAGGGAGCCAGCAGCCGCTCAAGTCGGGGTGACTTGGCCAGGAGGTACCCCAACACCACGGCGGCCGTTAGCCCCAAGGCCAGGCCCCCAAAGATCTCGCGTAGCGTGATGAGCGTGTGTTGCAGCAGGATGCCTTGGCGCCAGGCGGTGACAAAGCGAGCGGCCACGGCGGCGGGCGCGGGCAGCAAAAAGGCGGGGTAGCCAGCTAGGCGCACCACCAGATCCCACACGAGTAGGATGACGGCGAGGCCAGCTAAGGTGATCCAGATAGCGCGCTTCTGAGGCGCTCGCGAGCGTCTGGCTTTCCATGTGTTGGGCTTGAACACAACAAACAACCCCGCTACTGCTGGACAGCAACGGGGCAGAGGCAACCACTGGGTTTGCCACACGCCTTCTTCCGTCCGGACTGTACCGTCGGCCCCGGAATCTCACCGGATCTGCCGCCATGCGGCTCGCGGGCTGCGCAGAAGGGTCCTGCTTCACCGCCGATCGGGAATTGACTCGTAGAGTCTCACCCTGCCCCGAAGGCTGTCTCTAATGTTGGTCGCATTATAGCGTGGTGCTGACGGGTGTCAAGATGGATGGTGTCGCGGTTGCGCGCCTCACGCGGTCAGCGAGTTGGCCTGGAGGCCCGAACCGCGTAACATGGGCACGCCAGCGACTTGAGAGCGGGGAGGCGAGATGAAGGCAGCAGTGTTCTATGGTGTGGGCGATCTCAGGGTAGAGGGCGAGCGTCCCGACCCGCAGCCCGCTACGGGCGAGGTGCTGATCCAGGTGGCGGCCTGTGGGATCTGCGGCACCGATCGCCACATCATGCACGGCGAGTTCGACACCGTGCCCCCCGTGATCATCGGGCACGAGCTGTCGGGCACGGTGGTGGCCGTGGGCGACGGTGTGACGACTCTGCGCGCGGGAGACCGCGTGGCCATCGATCCCAACATGCCCTGCGGCATGTGCCGGCCTTGCCGACGCGGCAAGGTGCACCTGTGCCAGCACCTAAGCGCTCTAGGCGTGGATATGGACGGCGGCTTTGCCGAACGGATGGTGGCCCCCGAGCAGCAGTGCTACCTATTGCCCGATGCCGTCTCCCTGGAGGAGGGGGCCATGGCCGAGCCGGTGGCCTGCTGTCTGCGGGGCATCGATCAGGCGGGCATCTTGCTGGGAGATCGGGTGGCGGTGATCGGTGGCGGAGCCATCGGCCAAATCCTGGCCCAGCTGGCGCGGGCTGCGGGAGCGTCGTGGCTGGTGCTCAGCGACCCCGTGGCCGAGCGGCGCGACATGGCGCTGAGCCTGGGCGCGGACGTCGTGGTCGACCCCACCGGCGACGATCCGCTGGCGCCGGGTGGCGCGTTGGAGGGTGGGGCCGACGTGGTGCTGGAGGCGGTTGGGTCCGTGCCCACAACGCGACAGGCGGTGGCCTGGGCCGCGGAGGGCGGTACGGTGGTGTGGTTTGGAGTGACGCCGCCAGGCGATCTGGTGCAGGTGGAGCCGAACCTGATCTTTCGCAAGGAGCTGACCATCCGCGGCGCTCGCATCAACCCGTTCACCCATGCGCGGGCGCTGGACGCCATGGCTTCCGGCCAGGTCAAGGTAAAGCCGCTGCTCTCGCGCCGCATCGGCCTGGACGAGCTGGCGCGGACGCTGGAGGAGCCGGCGGGTGCGGCTGTCAAGACGTTGGTGATTCCGTAGACTCGGCTGCCCGCCTTGCGTGCGCGTGTGACGATTGGGAATTCTGGCACGGTGATAGTGGAAGGTATGCTGGATGCGCCTCATCGAGCTTGACACGGCCCAGCGGCGCGATGTCGCACGATTTGTTCGATTTCCCTTTGCGTTGTATGCCGACTGTCCCCAGTGGGTGCCACCTTTGCTTTCAGAGGCTGCCAAGCCATTGCGTCGCAAAGAGCACCCCTTCTATGAGCACTCTGATGCCACCTTTTTTCTGGTAGAGAGCGAGGGCGAGACGTTGGGGCGCATCGCCGTGCTTGAGCATCGGCGGTACAACCAGATCCGCGGGAGGCGCGAGGCCTTTTTCTGCCTGTTTGATTGCGTCAACGACGAACAAGCCTCCAACCTGCTGTTTGAGGCGGCCTATGCGTGGGCCCAGCGACGGGGCCTGGTGGAGATCATCGGCCCCAAGGGGTTCTTGCAGGCCGATTCGCAGGGCCTCTTGGTGGAGGGATTCGAGCATCGCCCCGCCGTGAACATTGCCTACAACTATGCCTACTATGACGCCTTGGTCAAGGCCGCTGGTTTGTCCAAGGAGACCGACTATTACTCGGGACTGATCACGCGGCAGGAGGGTTTACCGCAACGGTTCTGGGACGTGGCCGACCGGGTGGCCGAGCGGCGTGGCTTTACTGTCAAGAGCTTTCGAGACAAGGACGAGATCCGCGCCTGGATGCCGGCTGTGGGGCATGTCATCAACGAGTCTTTCATGGAGCACTGGGAGTTCTGCCCCGTCACCGACCGCGAGCTAGAGGTGATCGGGAACGCGATGCTGTCCATTGCGCGTCCCGACCTGATCAAGCTGGTGATGTGCGGCGAGGAGGTGGCGGGTTTCGTCCTGGCATTTCCTGATATCGGCGAGGGCCTGCAAAAGGCCCGGGGCAGGCTCTGGCCCCTGGGATGGTGGCACCTGATACGGGCGCTTCGCACGACCAAGCACGTGATGTTCAACGGGGTGGGGTTGTTGCCGGCCTACCAAGGTACCGGCGCAAACGCCGTCATGTATGCCGAGCTGACCCGCACGCTGCTAGAGGGCGGTTTCACCACGGGCGAGGCCATCCAGGTCGAAGAGCGGAACCTCAAGAGCTTGGGCGACATGAAGGCGATCGGCATCCAGTGGCACAAGGTGCATCGCATCTACCGCGGGCAGCTCTAGCTGGCGTTGGGGAGAGGACATGGCTGAAGCGGCTACGGCACACAGAGTCGCGAAAGACCTAGGGGCCCGTAAGCGACTGTCGGGCTGGGTCAAGCTGATCTATGGCAGTGGCGACCTGGGCATGGCGACCTATGGCACGCTGCGGCAGTTCTTTTACGCGATATTCCTTACGGATGTGGTGGGGCTGGATCCGCGGCTGGCCTCCTTTGCCGCCGTCATCGGCGTGATCTGGGATGCCATCAACGATCCCCTGGTGGGCCGGCTGAGCGATCGTACCCGCACGCGTTGGGGACGTCGTCGTCCATTCATCGCGGCTTTCGCCGTCCCCTACGCTCTGGGGTTTGCGTTGCTCTGGTGGGCGCCCCCGTGGGATAGCCAGATCCTGCGCATGATCAGCGTGACGCTGGCCTTTATGCTGAGCGACACCCTGCAAACGCTGGTGGTGGTGCCGTTTATGACGCTGACTGCCGAGATGACCGATGACTATGACGAGCGTACCGAGCTCACGGGCTATCGGATGGCGTTCAACCTGCTGGCATCGTTGGCGACGGCCGTCGCCGCGCCGATGATCGTCAACGGCGTCGTTCAGGGTGGGGGGACCGTCCAGCAGGGCTATGTGCTGGTGGCTTCGATCTTTGGCGGCGCTTCGGTGCTGCCGTTTCTACTGATCGCGGCGCTGGTGCGCGAAAAGCCGTCTCCGGTGGCCGTGGAGCAGCAGCTTTCCTTTGGGCGTGCATTGCGCGCTGTGTGGGCCAACATCCCGTTTCGGTTCGCCACCGGGCTGTACGTACTGAACTGGATCGCGGTGGACCTCGTGGCGCTGATGATCCCCTACTTTTTGCTCTATTGGGTCGGCCAGGGCGATCTGTTGATGCCCGTGTCGGTTTTTGGCGATGAGACGGCCATCCAGTCGGTGGTGCTGGGGCTGATGCTGGCGACGGCGATGATCTCGGTGCCGCTCTGGACGTGGCTATCGGGGCGCGTCGGCAAGCGGGCGGCCTATCTCATCGGCATGGGGTTCTGGGCCCTCATTCAGTCGGCCATCCTGTTGGTGCGTCCGGGCCAGATGAACCTGCTGATTGCGTTGGCGGTGCTATCGGGGCTGAGCGTGTCGACGGCCCACGTGCTCCCCGAGGCCATCTTTCCTGATGTGATCGATTGGGACGAGCTGCGGACCCACACGCGGCAGGAGGGCGCTTTTTACGGGGCCAAGAACTTTTTCCGGAAGCTGACGGGTGCCCTGGCAATCTTTCTTGGGTTGCAGATGCTGGGTTGGTTCGGCTATCAGTCGCCGCCGGCAGGGGCGGCTGTGTTTCGGCAGGCCGACTCGGCCTTGACCGCCATCCGCGTGATGACGGGTCCCGGCGGCTTGGTGCTGGTGCTGGCGGCCATGGCCATTGCCTGGTACTATCCGCTTACTCGGGAGAAGCATCGTCGCGTGGTGCGGGTGCTGGATCGCCGACGACGCCGAGATGTGGCGCGGCGGGAGGGCCCTGAGAGGCAACCGGACGAGCCGCGTGGTGATGATCGACTGTCGCTAGATGTCGACGAGGCTAGAAAAGAGGAGGCACAATGACGAACTTACCGATCGCTTTGCAGCTGTATACGGTGAGGGATCAGACGGCGCTCGATTTCCCTGGGACGGTGCGCCGGGTCGCCGAGATGGGTTATGCCGGTGTGGAACTGGCCGGCGACGGAGGGCTCTCGGCCCAGGAGATGGCCGCTCTCTTGGCGGAGACGGGTCTGGAGCTGGCGGGCAACCATGTTCCGCTAGACCGGATGACCTCCAGCCTCGATGAGGTGATCGCCTTCAACCAGGCGATCGGCGCTACCTATGTCGGAGTCCCGTTCCTCGGGCAAGAGCATCGCAGCGAGGCCGGGTTTCGGGCGGCTGCCGAGGCAATGAACCGCGCCGGCGCGGCACTCCGCGATGCCGGCCTGGCGCTCTACTATCACAACCATGCCTTTGAGTTCGAGCCGCTGGGTGGGACCACCGGCATGGAGATCTTGCTGGCCGAGACCGATCCCGAGCTGGTGGGGTTCGAGTGTGACGTGTACTGGGTCCAGTACGGTGGGCAGGATCCGGCGGCGTTCATTGAGGCCAACGCGGGGCGCTTCCCGCTCATCCACCTAAAGGACATGGTGGGTGAGGGCGACCAGCGCACCTTTGCCGAGGTGGGTGAGGGCACGCTCGACTTTGCGGCGATCTTTGGCGCCGCCGAGTCCCAGGGAGCGGCCTGGTACATTGTAGAGCAGGACATCTGCAAGGGTTCCAGCCTGGAGAGCGCCAAGCTCAGCCTGGAGAACCTCAAGCGCTGGGGCAAGGCCTAGCGCTGGCTTTGCGGGGACGAAAGGAGAGCTTTTGTGAGCGGATACCCGACCATCTCGCCTGCCCGACGCCTCGAGCTGTTGGAGCCGCCCCAGGGCCCCGTGGATGCGGTGCTGGATACCGACACCTATAACGAGATCGATGACCAGTTCGCGCTGGTCTATGCGCTGCTCTCCCCCGAAAAGATCCGCCTGGAGGCGATCTATGCCGCGCCGTTCTATAACGAGCGGTCGAGCGGGCCCGCCGATGGGATGGAACGCAGCTATGAAGAGATCCTGCGGGTGATGACACATCTCGGGTTTGACCCGACGGGCATGGTGTATCGCGGCTCAACCGGCTACCTGCCCTCCAAGAGCACGCCTTGTGAGAGCGACGCCGCGAGCGACCTGATCGCTCGGGCGCGCGCGCCGCGCGAGGGTCCGCTCTATGTGATGACCATCGGAGCCATCACCAACGTGGCATCGGCCCTGCTGATGGCGCCCGATATCGCGGACAAGATCGTGATCGTGTGGCTGGGTGGTCAACCCGAGTATTGGGACACGGCCCGCGAGTTCAACCTAGCGCAAGATGTGCCCGCAGCTCAGGTGGCCTTTGATTGTGGCGTGCCGCTGGTGCACATCCCGTGCAGCAACGTGGCCGAGATGCTGCGTACCACCTTGCCCGAGATGCAGGCGCATGTGCGCGGCCAGGGCGCCATTGGTGACTATCTCTATCAGATCTATGAGGACTTTAGCGCGGACCACTTTGGCCGTTCCAAGGTGATCTGGGACATCTCGGCTCCGGCCTGGGTGCTGTCGGGGCAGTGGGTCAGCACCGTGCTGATGCCCTCCCTGGTGCTGACGGACGAGGTGACCTGGGGTCCGGTGGATACCTCACGGCATCAGATCCGCGTCGTGCGGCATATCGACCGTGACGCGGTCTTTACCGATCTCTTTGTCAAGCTAGCCAAGCACGCCGAGGGCTAGGCGCCGAACACGCGCACGTCGTTTACGTCAATTCGCCCTTCGTTGCACAGCAGCGCGACGGCGCCCGACCGCAGGGCGCCGTCGGTCGCGTTTATCAGCTCGACGCCGTTCACCTTGCCCACGATCCGCTCCCCCGACACTGTCAGGCTCAGCTGATGGGACTGGTACAGCTCCCACGGCAGGGGACGGGCGGCCAGAACCTGGGTGCCATCCAGGCGGCGCACGATGGCCAGGCGTCCGTCACGACTCAACACCAGCGCATAGTAGCGCTCCAGCCCCTGCACGCGGGCCGCCAGGCCGAACGACTCGGCCAGGTGCGGAACGATCGTCGCCTCGACTGTCAGATCGTCCCATTGGCGCGTACCCTGAATTAGCATCCCCATGCCGTGATTCTGGATGAGTCGCAGATGCGAGCCTGCGCCGGCGTTCACCTCGTCGCAGGCCTGAACCCAGGCGTGCCTCCACAGGCCTCCGTTGTGGGCTGGGGGCGCCATCGCAACGTTGGGCGCTCCGGACCAGGTGAGCCAGTCCAGGTAGGCGCTGCCATCGCAGCGACGGTCGGCCGTCAGCTCCATGCC
>DAIRUQ010000002.1:0-75799 GCA_036803245.1 Chloroflexota bacterium
AGATCCAGGAATCCATGCCCGCTAAAGTTCAACAGGATCACCCGCTCCTCGCCCTTTTCCTTGGCGTCCAGCGCCTCGTCGATGGCCGCCCGGATGGCGTGAGACGTCTCGGGCGCGGGGATGATGCCCTCGTGCTGCGCAAAGAGACGCGCCGCCTCAAACACAGGGATCTGTGGATAGGCCACAGCATCGATCTGTCCCTCGCGGTGCAGCTTGGAGAGCAACGGAGACACGCCATGGTAGCGCAGGCCACCGGCATGGATGCCGGCGGGCACAAAGTTGTGGCCCAGCGTGTCCATCTTGACCACCGGCGCCCACTTGGCCGTGTCGCCATAGTCATAGGCATAGACACCCTTGGTCATGCTGGGGCAAGCCATGGGCTCCACGCCCACCAGGCGCGTCTTGGTGCCATCCAGCACGTTCTGGCGGAAGAACGGCAGCGCGATTCCGCCAAAGTTTGATCCACCACCCACGCAGCCGATCACCACGTCGACGTGCGTCTCGCCGGCCATGTCCATCTGCTTGATGGCCTCTTCGCCGATGACCGTCTGATGCATCAGCACGTGGTTTAGCACCGAGCCCAGCGAGTACTTGATATCGTCATTCTTGATCGCGACCTCACAGGCCTCGCTGATGGCCATGCCCAGGGTTCCGGGGCAGTCGGGATCCTGCGCCAAGATGGCGCGGCCCGCCTCGGTCTCGTCGCTGGGGCTGGCCACGACATCCGCCCCAAAGAGCTGCATCACCGATCGGCGGTACGGCTTTTGCTGGTAGCTGACCTTGACCATGTACACTTTGCACGAGATGCCGAGGAACTGGCACGCCATGGCAAGGGCACCGCCCCACTGCCCGGCGCCCGTCTCTGTCGTGAGCTTGTTGACGCCCGCTGCTTTGTTGTAGAACGCCTGGGCAACCGCCGTATTTGGCTTGTGGCTACCGCACGGGCTTTCGCCCTCGTACTTGAAGTAGATGTGGGCCGGGGTTCCCAGGGCCTTTTCCAAGCGCGCGGCCCGGATCAGCGGCGTTGGTCTCCACAGGCGCAACACGTCCTGGACTTCTTGGGGAATGTCGATATAGCGCTCCTGGCTGACCTCTTGGAGGATCAACTCCATGGGAAAGATCGGCTCAAGATCGGCGGGGCCCACCGGCTGCAAGGTCTGCGGATGCAGCGTGGGAGGCAACGGCGTGGCCAGATCGGCCTGGGCATTGTACCACCGCGTGGGCAGATCCGATTGCCCCAACGTAAAGCGCGTTTGCATGGTCATCATTTCCTCCTAGAAGAACCGTCCGTTGCGACACCTACGACGATAGTTGCACAGCCAGATCGCGTCCGTTCTCGCCTCCTTGAAAGCAAAAAGCGCTCTCGTCCCCTCAAGGGACGAGAGCGCTTGCTCCCGCGGTACCACCCCAATTAGGCCAGGTAGCAGAAAACCCTGCGTGATTGCAGGGTCCGCCAGCCAGCCTCACTCGTGCAGGTACGAGAGGCATCGCTCATGGATGCGCCCTGATACCCTCGGCCCTGATAACGGTGGCGTCTCCGTCACGACCTACTAGCCTACGCGTTTGGCCGTGCAGCTCCCGGACCCATTCGCCGCCTGCGCTGTTGCCGAGCTCTCACCTGCCCTCGGCTCTCTGAAACCCGCTTCGGCGACTACTTTTTCCGATCTCAGCCTTTCGCAGAGTATAGCATAGGCTTGCCAAGCCTGTCAAACAGCCCTGGCGGATGCTATATGCGGGCTTTGACCCATCGCTGGGGCCAACGTATAATCTCGCAACAGTTACCATGCCGCCACCGCTATGTGACCATCTGCCCGGCCCAGCCGTGACCCCGCACAGAAGGAGGCGTCGTGCGCAAACGCGAGCTTGGCAAGGATCTCTTGATCCTGCTGCTCTTTATGGTCATCTCGGTGGCGTTCTTTGCACAACAGACCATCGGTGGCAAGACCCTCTTGCCCGCCGACAATGTCTTTGTGCAGGAACCCTGGGCAAGCTATGCCGCCGAGGCCGGGGTCATGGTCCCGCATAACGGCCTCCTCAGCGATCTCTACCTCCAGAACTATGTCTGGAAGCGCTTTGCTCTGAATAGCCTTCGCGGCCGATCGCTACCCCTCTGGAACCCCTACATTCTGTCCGGCATGCCGTTCCTAGCCGCGGGCCAGCATTCGGCGATGTACCCGTTCAGCATCGTCTTTTACATCCTGCCGCTGGCGGCTGCCTATGGCTGGTTTGCCGCTATACACATGTTCCTGGCAGGCACGACCATGTACATCATGGCGCGCACATTCCGCCTCAGCCGACTGGGAGCGTGCATCGCCGGCGTGGCCTTTATGCTGGCGGGCTCTATGGTGGTGAGCCACGTCTTTCCCATGATCATGGCAGCGGCAGTCTGGCTGCCTCTGCTTCTGGCCATCATCGAAAAGCTGGCCAACCTGGCGGATGACGGCCATGAGCAGCTTGTAGGCTACCTCCCCTATGCGATTGTTGGCGCCATCGCCGTCGGCCTGGTGTTCCTGGCGGGCCACCCCGAGATGTACTATTACGTGGCCTTGGTCTGTGGCTTGTTCGCCGTTTACCGGCTGGCACGGACCGCGTTTGCCACCAGACGAGCCGGCCCGGTGGGCAAGCTAGTGCTCATCCTGGGGGGCATGGTGCTCATCGGGGCGGGCCTGGGCTTTGCGCAGTGGGGTCCCCTTTTCGAGCTAGTCCGAAGCAACTTTCGGGAAGGCAGCGCCACCTTTGAGGAGGTGTTGGGGTGGGCCTGGCCCAAGCGGCGGGTCATCTCGATGTTCGTCCCCGACTTTTTTGGGAACCCTTCCCACCATCACTACTTTGACCTCTACCAGTGGCAGAGAGTGGCCGTTAGCCGCGACTACTATGGGAACCCCATCACCAGCCCGTACTGGGGCATCAAGAACTATGTCGAGGGAGCGGGCTACCTGGGCTTTGCGGCCAGCATCCTGGCGCTGATAGCCCTGCTGCGCCGCAAGGGCCGCCATCTTGGATTCCTGGCTGGTATGGCGTTGGTGTCGCTCCTGTTCATCTTTGGCTCGCCCCTCTATATCGTCATCTTCAAGCTTCCGGGCTTGAGCCAGGTGCACTCGCCGTTCCGCTGGATCTTTCCCTTTACCCTGTGCGCCACGCTCATGGCTGGCATGGGCGCCGACGCTCTCTGGCAGGGGCGCCCGCAGGAAGCAGGCCGCCGGCTTGGCGGGCTGCTGGACCGCCTCGCGCACCAGGCTCTGCCTTGGTTGACGCTGGCAGCCGCCCTTGGCGGGACGGCCGCCTTGGCGGGGGTGCTGGTGCTCAAGGAACGGTTGCTCCCGCTGGCCGATCGCATCATCCGCAGACTCGCGCTGGCGCCCAACGCCTTTTCGAGCCCCGAGATGTTTGTCTCCTATATGTTCCGCAACTTTGCCATTCTGGCCGTCGCGATGCTACTGACGGGCATCGTGCTGCTGCTCCGTCGTCGGATCAAGAGCTCCCCCGTGTGGGGCGCGCTGCTGGTGATGGCCATCGTGGTCGAGGCGTTCGCCATCTCCTGGGGGTTCTTTCCCGCCGTCGATCGCGACCTGGTAGGCTACCGCACCCCCGTGGCCGACTTTTTGCAGCAGGACACGGACACTTATCGCGTCGCCAAGTATGCACCCACGGGCGGGCGCCCCTTTATCGCCAATAGCCCCTGGTTCTACAACCTGCAGGACATCAGTGGCTATGACTCGATCATCCCCGCGCAGTACGTCGAGTACATGCAGCTCTTGCAGGGGCAGCACGAGCTGCTCTACAACCGCATCAGCCCGCTGACCGAAGAGCAGGCGCTGCAGTCGCCTCTGCTCGATATGCTCAACGTCAAGTATGTCATCACCGCGCTCAAAGACGAGATCCATACCGAAGGCTACACACTGGTCTATGAAGACGAGGTGCGGGTCTATCGCAACGACGACCATCTGCCGCGGGCCTATCTGGTTGCGAACGCCATCCATATCGAGGACGTCGAGGAGCGCAAGGCTGCGCTGCGCAGCGTGGATCCGCGCGAGGTGGTGCATCTCGAGGTGACGCCGCCCCTGGAGCCCCACGCATCCGTGCCGCCGTCGTTCACCAACCAGGTAGAGTCGCTCCGCTATGGCTCCAACGAGATCAGCATTCTGGCCGATACGCCCATCGATTGCTACCTGGTGCTGAGCGACTCGTGGGCCCCAGGCTGGAAGGCCTACCTCCGCCCTGCCGACGCCGAGGATCCGCTGAATGCAGAGCAAGAGCTCGACATTCTGCGGGCCAACCTAAACTTTCGCGCCGTCGCGATTCCCGCTGGCCGCCACGTCATCCGCTTCAAGTACACGCCTGATAGCGTCAAGCTCGGCCTGTATGTCAGCTTTATCGCGGGGATGATCTTGCTTCTCTCGCTGGCCCTCTGGGTCTGGTCGCGCTGGTTCCGAATCACCGAAGAGGAGGATGACGCTCAGCGCGTCTCCAAGAACACGGTCGCCCCCATCGCCCTCAATCTGGTGAACCGCGTCATCGACATGGTCTTTGCCATGCTGATGCTGCGGCTGCTGGGGCCCATCGATGCCAGCGAGTACTATTACGCCGTCTTGCTGATTAGCTGGCTGGACATCCTTACCAACTTTGGCCTGAACACCTTGATCACGCGGGAAGTCGCCAAGAACAGGGCGGACGCCAACCGCTACCTCAGCAACGGGGTGGTCTCCCGCATGCTGCTCTGGGTGGGCGCCGTGGTCGCACTCGGCGTCTTCTTGGGGCTGCAGAACCTGGTCGCTCCCGTACATCCCGCCACGATCGTGGCCATCGGGCTTTTCGCCATCGCGCTAATCCCCAGCAACGTGGCGGCAACCATCAGCGCCATCTTCCAGGGGCACGAACGGATGGGAGTGCCTGCCGCCATCAGCACGCTCACCACGCTGCTCAAGGTCACCTTTGGCGCCGCAGTGCTAGTGCTTGGCCTAGGGTATGTCGGTCTGGCAGCCGTCTCTATCGGCGTCAACCTCATCACCATGGTCGTGCTCTATATCCTGCTGCGGCGCTGGCTCTTTGATCCCCACGCTGACGTTTCTTTTAGCTTTCAAAGGGAGATGCTGCGCATCTCTTATCCACTCATGCTCAACAACCTGTTGGCGACGCTGTTCTTCAAGGTAGCTGTGCTCCTGCTCAAGTGGCGCGTGCCCGACCCGCGGGTCGTGGGATGGTACAGCACGGCCTACAAGTATGTTGACGCGGTTGGAGTGATCCCCGCCTACTTTACCATGGCCGTGTTTCCACTCATGTCCCGCTATGCAGCCGAATCGCACGACGCGCTCATGCGAGCCTACCAGTTTTCCATCAAGCTACTGCTCACCTTTGCCCTACCAGGCGCGGTGATCGCCTCATTTTTCGCGCGAGAGCTGGTGCTTGTGCTGGGGGGCAGCGCCTATCTGCAAGCCACGCCGCTCTTGGCCGTGATGATCTGGTACATGCCCTTTGGCTTTATCAACTCGGTAACCCAGTATGTGCTCATCGCCCTGGACCAACGTTCGTTTCTCACGCGGGCCTTTGCCATCGGGCTGACCTTTAACGTGATCGCGAACCTGCTCCTGATCGAGTTGGTCGGCTATCGGGCCTCCTCGTTTGTGATGGTCGCTTCTGAGCTGGCGCTGCTGGTGCCCTTTGCCTGGGGCGTACATCGCCACTTGGCGCCAACGCCTTGGCTCCAGCTCGTCTGGAAGCCGCTGGCCTGCACTGCGCCCGTGGTCCTCTTGCTGGCGTTGCTGCCGCACCGCTTTGCCCTGGCGGGAGCGGTGGTTGGGCTGGCCATCTTTGCCCTAGGCATGTGGAAACTGGAGGCCTTTGGCGAGCAAGAGCGGCTCACTCTGCGCAAGGCCATCCCCGTGGATAGGCTCTGGTCGCGCGTACATGCCTGGTTACCGATCACTTCCGTCTAGTGCCGTCCCAGGCGCCGCATCGAGGCGGCGCCCCACAAAGGAGAAAGAGATGGCCCAGTTGGCAACGATTCAGGACATCGCCCAGTTTGCGGATTCCGAGGTCACCCTCCGAGGCTGGCTCTACAACAAGACCGACAAGGGCCGCCTCAAGTTCCTGCAGATCCGCGATGGCACGGGCATCGTCCAGGGAGTCGTCTTCCAGAAGGACGTGTCTGCAGCTTGCTTTGAGAATGCTGAACGTCTGACGCAAGAGTCGGCGCTGGTGGTCACGGGCACGGTCCGTCAGGACGACCGCGCACCTGGCGGGTACGAGCTCGGCATCAGCGACATCGAGATCGTGCAGATCGCCGAGGAATACCCGATCACGCCCAAGGAGCACGGTATCGAGTTCCTGATGGAGAACCGCCACCTCTGGCTGCGCTCCTCCCAGCAGTGGGCCATCATGCGCGTGCGGGCCACCGTCATCCGCGCCATCCGCGACTGGCTGGATGACCACGGCTTTATGTTGGTGGACGCCCCCATCCTCACGCCATCCTCTTGCGAGGGCACGACGACCCTTTTTGAGACCGAGTACTTTGGCGAAAAGGCCTATCTGACCCAGAGCGGCCAGCTTTATAACGAGGCCACCTGCGCCGCCTTTGGCAAGGTCTATTGCTTTGGCCCAACGTTTCGCGCCGAAAAGAGCAAGACGCGGCGGCACCTCATCGAGTTCTGGATGGTAGAGCCAGAGATCGCCTACGCCACGCTGGACGACATCATGGACGTGGAGGAGCAGTTCGTCTCCTATATCGTGGGCCGCTGCCTGGAGGAGCGCGCCGAGGAACTAAAGACGCTGGAACGCGATACCCAGCCGCTGGAGACGATCCAGCCGCCCTTTGCGCGCATCAGCTATAACGACGCCATCGCCCTCCTGGACAAGAGCGACGACCCGCTTCCATGGGGTGAGGACTTTGGCGCACCTCACGAGACCCACGTGGCCAGCCAGTTCGACAAGCCCGTCTTTGTGCACCGTTACCCCGCCCAGTGCAAGGCATTCTACATGGAAGCCGATCCTGACGACCCAAGGCTGTCCCTTTCGGTCGATCTCCTCGCGCCCGAGGGCTATGGGGAGATCATCGGCGGCGGGCAGCGTACCGCCAGCCTCGAGCTGCTCGAGCAGCGTCTGCGCGAGCACAATCTGCCCCGCGAGCCCTTTGCCTGGTACCTGGATATGAGGCGGTACGGCTCGGTGCCCCATGCGGGCTTTGGGCTGGGCGTTGAGCGTACGGTCACCTGGATCTGCGGCATCCACCATATTCGCGAGACCATTGCGTTCCCGCGGACGCTGGGGCGCATCTATCCCTAAGCCAAACGATGGCATCAGATTGAGAGTCTCTGCATGTCCAAACAGACCATCATTCTGCTGATTCTGGGGGTCCTGCTCCTGTGTGGGCTCCTGACATTGTGCGTGGCAGGGGCGGCCGCTTTGTTCGTGCTGCGGCCCTCCCCTGGCATCGAGCTGGGCGAGCCAGCCACCGCGCTGCCTCCATCCGTCACCAGCCCCGAGCCAGGGCCAGCTCAACCGCCTGCCTCGAGCGGCGGCACGTTGACCCTCTTTGGGGGCCTGCCCCCCACGCTGGACCCAGCCGTGGTGCAGGATAGTACCTCGGCCGAGTATGTGGTGCATCTCTTTAGCGGGCTGGTAGCTCTCAACGGAGAGGCCGAGATCGTGCCCGATCTGGCTCGCGATTGGGACGTGACCGATGGGGGCACGACCTATACTTTTTACCTGTCTCCCGACGCCCGTTTCAGCGATGGGCAGCAGATCACGGCCGACGATGTGGCCTACTCTATCGAGCGAGCGCTGTCTCCGACTCTAGGCTCGCCTGTTGCGATGAGCTATCTCGACGACATCGTCGGGGCCCGCGATTTTGCCTTGGGGCAGGCCGATCGGGTCGAAGGCATCCAGATCGTTGATGATCAGACCATCCGCCTGGTTATTGACGCACCCAAGGCCTACTTTTTGGCCAAGTTGACCTATCCCACCTCCTATGTTGTCGATCGCCGTCAGGTCAGCAGCAGCCCCTCTTGGATGCTGTCACCCGTCTGCAGTGGACCCTTTGTGCTGCGAGAGATCGACCAAGACCATCTCGTGCTCGCAAGAAACGGCCACTATGCGGGCCGATCCGTCAGTCTCGATACCGTCACCTACCTGTTTTCTGGCGGGGATCCGATGACCATGTACGAGAGTGACGAGATCGACATCGTCTCGGTCACGCCCTACGAGATCGAGCGTATCCTGGATCCGCGTAACCCTCTGCATGATCAGCTGCACACGGCCCCCGAGGCGTCGGTCCGCTATATGGGGTTCAACACCAAAGCGCCACCGTTTGATGACCCCATCGTGCGCCAGGCCATCGCCATGGCCATCGACAAGGAACGGCTGGCCGAGCTCGTCTATCGCGGCACGGCGGTTCCCGCCAGAGGCATCCTGCCGCCAGCCCTGCCCGACCACGACCCCAGCTACCAAGGGTTGTCCTTTGATCCCGTAGCCGCGCGTCAGCTCCTGGCGACCTCGCGCTACGCCAACGCCATGCCCGAGCTAGTGCTGAGCACCGCTGGGTCTAGCGCGCATCTGAGCGCCGAGGAGCGTGCCATCCTTTCCATGCTGGAGGAGAACCTCGGTCTGGAGATACGCGTGGAGCAGATCGAGTGGGCCGACTTTCTCGAGGATCTGAACCAGGAAAAGTTCCAGATCTATCTTTCAGGGTGGATCGCAGACTTTCCAGATTCGCAGAACTTTCTCGATCTCTTGTTCCATAGCGCCAGCGGCCAGAACCGTGGCGGCTACGCCAATCCCCAGGTCGACGCCCTGCTAGAGGCGGCCCGTGGCGAGATGGATGCTGAGCGCCGTACCGAGCTCTATCGTGAGGCTGAGCGCCTTGTCATCGAGGACGCCCCCTGGGTGCCCCTGACGCACAGCATCTCTCACACGTTGGCCAAGCCACACGTGCAGGGCTATGGCTCCTCATCCGCCATGTACGCCTGGCTGTGCGACATCAGTCTGGCCCCCTAGACGGCGTCTACTCGGCATGCCGCGTGGAGGACCCTTGGCGATCCCACTGCTAGAGATCGCGAACCTGCACACCGTCTTTGACACACCCGGCGGTATAGTCCACGCCGTAAACGGCATCAGCCTCTCAATCCATGAGGGAGAGACGTTGGCCCTCGTGGGCGAGAGCGGCTGTGGCAAGAGCGTTAGCATGCTCTCGGTGATGGGCCTACTGTCGCCATCGGGCCGAATCGCGGCAGGGCAGGTGCGTTTTCAGGGGCAGGATCTGCGAGATATCCCCTCCGACCAGCTGCGCCGCATCCGCGGTCGCCAGATCGCCATGGTCTTCCAGGATCCCATGACCTCGCTGAACCCTGTGCTGACGGTGGCGCGCCAACTGACCGAGGGCCCAGAGCTGCACCTAGGTCTCTCGCCCGAAAACGCCCGCCAGAGGGCCATCGAGCTTCTCGACATGGTGGGCATTCCCGATGCCAGCGCCCGCGTCGATGACTACCCCCACCAGTTCTCGGGGGGGATGCGGCAGCGGGTGATGATCGCCATGGCGCTGTCGTGCCATCCGCAGCTCTTGATCGCTGATGAGCCTACCACCGCGCTGGACGTTACCATCCAGGCCCAGATCCTGGACCTGATCAAGCGTCTGCGCCACGAGCTGGGCATGGCCGTCATCTGGATCACGCACGACCTGGGCGTGGTGGCGGGCCTGGCCGATCGCGTCGCCGTCATGTATGCGGGGCATATCGTGGAAGAAGCGCGCGTGGACGAACTCTATGCGGACCCGCGTCACCCTTACACGTTGGGGCTGATGGACTCGCTGCCACGCCCCCAGGCGGTTCAGCGCAGGCGTCTAGTCGCTATCGACGGCGCGCCGCCAGACCTCATACGGCTTACGGAGGGATGCCCCTTTTCCCCGCGATGTCGATACCGCATAGAGCGCTGCCAAGCGGAACGACCAGAGCTCGATGCCGTGGGCGCAGAGCACCTCTGCGCTTGTTGGGTAGATCCGCGCCATGGGGCGGTACCCGCGTGAACGAGCCGAGAGTCGCCCTTGTGGAGGTTCGGGATCTGCGGGTGCACTATGGTGCAGCGCGAGGGTTGGGAGAGCGGCGCGGAGGCTCCATCAAGGCGGTGGACGGCATCACCTTTAGCATTCGTCGTGGCGAAACGCTGGGGCTGGTGGGCGAGAGCGGCTGTGGCAAGTCGAGCGCCGGGCGCGCCATCCTGCAGTTGGTTCGCCCCACCAGTGGCGAGGTCCTCTTTGACGGCACCCGTCTGACCATACTGCGTGACCGCGACCTTCGCCCCTTGCGCCAACGCATGCAGATCATCTTCCAGGATCCGCATGCGTCTTTGAACCCTCGGATGAAGGTGGGCGAGATCATTGCGGAACCGTTGGCGATCCATCGGCTCATTTCGCCCAACGAGCGGCGCGCTCGCGTCCGCGACCTCCTGGAGACGGTGGGGCTGAATCCTAACCACGCCAACCACTATCCCCACGAGTTCTCGGGCGGGCAGCGCCAGCGCATCGGCATCGCGCGAGCCCTCGCGGCCCAACCCGAGTTCATCGTTTGCGACGAGCCCATCTCGGCGCTGGACGTCTCCGTACAGGCGCAGATCGTGAACCTCTTGCAGGACCTACAGGAACGCTACGGCTTGACCTATCTCTTTATCGCCCACGACCTGGCCATGGTTCGCCACGTTAGCGACCGCGTGGCCGTCATGTACCTGGGCAAGCTGTGTGAGCTGGCCGATCGGCAGCGACTCTACGCCCAGCCGAGTCATCCTTACACCCAGGCGCTGCTCTCGGCCATACCGATCGCTGACCCAGCCCTTGAGAGGGCCCGTCGGCGCATCATCCTTCAGGGTGACGTGCCTAGCCCTTCCAGTCCGCCCTCAGGCTGTCGGTTCGTCACCCGCTGTCCGTTGGCCATGCCCCTGTGCGCCGAGCAGGAGCCAGAGTGGCGCGAGATCGAACGAGGCCATTGGGTCGCCTGCCACCTCTCGTCGCCGCCAGATGATGCGGCTAAAGGCCACGAGGCAGCCCAACGGTGACGGAAGAGAGCTAGCTCGCCGCGCGTCCCTTGGCGCGCCAGCGAAAGATCAGCCAGGTGATGGTTGCTGCGATCGCGAGCACGGTGGCACCCAGGCCGAGCAGGATACCCTCGCGGTATGGGGGAGGGTCACTGATGCTGATGCCCTCGCGCCGCACCAGCTCGGCGCGATCCAGGCTCGAACGCAGACTCTGACGAAAGTCTGCCGTGGGCGCCACGGGCCGCAACACGTCCTTGACGACGCCCTCGACTTCGTTGAGATTCTCCTGTGGCTCTGCTTCTGGAGACAGGCGCACGCGCAACCCCGAGGCGCCATCACGCATCCGCGCCCAGACGTCGCCGACAGCCTGTCGCAGGTCGGTTCGGTGTAGCTTCATTCGATCTCTATCCCTCGCTTACTCAGCTCGCGGCGCAAAGCGAGCAGCGTGCGATGATACAGCGACTTGATCGCCCCCTCGCTACGGCCCAGCACGGCTCCGATCTCGGCATTCGATAGCCCCTCCACATGCTTGAGCATCAGCAGTTCCTGGCGATCCTTATCGAGCGTTTGCACGGCCTCCCGCAGCTCCAGGTTCACATCCGAGCGCACGGTGACGGCCTCGGGGTTCTCGTCGCCCCTACTCTGAAGCACCAGGTTGTCCAGCGCCACAACGGGACGACGGCCTCGGTCGCGGTGATGGTTGGCCACCAGATTGTGCGCAATGCGATACAGCCAGGCCGAGATCGGCAACCCGCGATCCTCATACTCGCCAAAGTGGGCATACGCCCGGAAAAAGGTGCGCGAGGTCAGATCCTCGGCGTCACGTACATTGCCTACGCGGTGGTAGACATAGCTGTAGATACGATCCACATACTGCTCATACAGATCCCCAAAAGCCTGGGTCTGCTGTGCCGTATGCTGTGGATCCTCAGGCCGCCGATCGTTGGTCATCCTATCCCCATGGCAATGCTACAAACACCGAGGCATCGTGAGCGTTGCACCCATCCTTCCCACGAGTCTAGCGCAGCCAACGCCGCTGTCAAAGCAGGCTCGCCTCGACCAGGGCCCACGTTGACCCACACCCAGCGCTATGGTACCATCGCCCTGTTGAGTGGACCATCAGTCAGGTAGGAGAATCGACACGATGGCAGTACGCCGCAACGATCCCTGCCCATGCGGCAGCGGCAAAAAGTACAAGCAGTGCCATCTCAGGCAGGACCAGGTTGCCAGCTCGCGGGAACACGCGCTCACACCCGCTGAAGCGGCGGCCATGAACGCCCTCTTTGGCTTTGCCACCAGGCCGCGCTTTGCGCAGCAGCTGATTCAGGCCTTTCAACGTTACTGGGGCGGCAGCTACACGCCGACGAGCGCCTCAACTCTCGGTATGGAGCCATTCCGCCGTATGCTGGAATGGTTCGCCCTAGACTATGTGGTCGACGATGACGGGCATCGGGTGATCGACCTTCTCTTGGAGGAGGCTACCTCGGCGCCGCCGGCCGCGCGCGAGGTCCTGCAAGGATGGGCCAGCGCCACCTTGAGCGCCTTTCGGGTCCTCGACATGGAGGGACAGGACCAGGTTCGCCTGCTCGATCTACTGCGCGAGCAAGAGCTGCGAGCCGTCAACCGCTTCGTTGTCCTCAACGCCCACGAGGGCGACCTCTTGCTGGGTCGCTATGTGGAGTCCGATGGCGACGCGGCCCTCTCACCGATGACCGCCATCTACCCGACAGCGCTTGAGGAGCCCTTGCTCTCCTATGTGCGGCGCGCCTATGCCCTCTACCAGGAGGAGCATTATGGCGCCACATGGGATGCCTTTCTCAAGACCAACGGCACGATCTTTCAGGCGTTCTTGATCTCGGACAAGGCTGAGCCCTTCCGTCGGTTGCTCGGGCCTGGAACGCCCTACCTCGACCCGGCGCCCGTCCGCGATCTGCTCCGAGAACGCAGCCGCCAGGAGGCCCAGGAGCAGCGCGAACGCACGCCCGACCCCAGACGGCGCCCGCCCCCCGGTCAGCGGAGGGCCTCGGGGATCATCGTCCCCGGCGCCACCACACCGCAAACCGAGCCGGGCCCCAAAGGCGATGATGAGGAGCAGCCGCACATTCTGATCCCAGGCCGCGACATCTAGCCCGCCCAATCATCCGCGTAGGAGATCGCTTGCTCATGCCGATACTAGCCCTGCTGCTCGACCTGGACGACACGCTGCTCATCAACGACATGTCGGTGTTCATGGAGCCCTACTTTCGGGCGTTGACCCAGCGGATGAGCCCGCTCATCCCCATGGAGACCTTTGTGCCCGCGCTGCTCAAGGGCACCCATGCCATGCAGGCCAACGATGGCACGGACGGGACCAACGCCGAGGTGTTCGAGCAGGTCTTTTTCGGGCAAGTGGACGCCGACCCAGAAGCGATTCTGCCGGCCTTTGAGGCGTTCTACCGCAACGAGTTTCAAACCTTGGCGACGCTCACCGAGCCGGACCCCGTGGCCAGCGACCTGGTCGCCGAGGCTCGGTCGCAGGGCCTCCAGGTAGCCATCACCACGCAACCGTTGTTCCCTCTGATCGCCATCGAGGCACGGCTGGCCTGGGCGGGGGTGGGCACCGACCGCTATGCGTACGACATGGTCACCTCCTACGAGACCATGCGCGCCTGCAAACCCCATCCCGCCTTTTTCTCGCGGGTGCTGGCAGAGCTCGGCCGCGAGCCGCACGAGTGCCTCATGGTCGGTGACAGCATCTCCAGCGATATGCCCGCTGCCAAGCTGGGCATCAAGACCTTCTGGATCGACCGAGGCCGCGGCGGCAGCTATGACGGCGCCGATGGACGCGGCTCACTGAGCGACCTCTACCACCTGCTCAAGAGCGGAGCCATTCATGAACTCTAGCAACCGGCTCGATAACCTTGTCCAGCGCGTTCGCCACGCTTTGGCGGAGGCGTTCGGCGTCCAGCCCAGCGCATTGGTGGCAGCCCCCGGCCGAGTGAACCTGATCGGCGAGCACACCGACTATAACGACGGCTTTGTGCTACCCGCGGCCATCGACCGACACGTGGTGATGGCGGTGCACCCTCGGCAGGACGATCTGGTGCGGCTATACGCCTGCGACATGCAGGCCTCCAGCAGCTTTCGGCTGGGCGAGATCGTCAAGGATGACCAGCACACGTGGAGCAACTATCAGCGGGGCGTCGCGTGGGCGCTGCAGCAGGAGGGCTATGACCTCATCGGCATGGACGTGGCTCTCAGCAGCGACGTGCCTATCGCGGCAGGATTGAGCTCATCGGCTGCCATCGAGTTGGCCACCGCCATGGCCTTTCAGACGGTCAGCGGTCTGGAGCTCGACGGCGTCGCGCGCGCCCAGCTCTGTCAAAAGGCCGAGAACGAGTTTGTGGGCATGCGTTGCGGCATCATGGATCAGTACGTGATCTCCATGGGCCAGCGCGACCACGCCCTCCTGATCGACTGCCGCAGCCTGACCTACCAGGCGGTGCCAATCCCCGTCGGCTGCCAAGTTATCATCTGCAACACCAACAAGCCCCGAGCGCTAGTAGGCTCGGCCTACAACCAGCGCCGGCTGGAGTGCGAAACCGGCGCTCGGCAGATGGGCGTCGTCGCCTTGCGCGACCTGACTCCCGACGATCTGGCTACGCACGCGCCCTCGCTCGATCCTATCGTTCTCAAGCGGTGCCGGCACGTTATCACGGAGAACCAGCGGGTCCTCGAGACGGTCGACGCCCTGCCGCAAGGGGACCTGGCTCGGGTCGGCGCCTTGATGAACGCCTCGCACGTCAGCCTGCGCGACGACTATGAGGTCAGTTGTGCCGAGCTGGACGCCATGGTCGAGGCGGCGTGGGATCAGCCCGGCGTGTGGGGAGCGCGCATGACGGGGGCCGGTTTCGGCGGCTGTACGGTGAACCTGGTGGACGCCGACCATGCCGCGGCGTTTGCCCGCGAGATTGCGCCCCGTTACCAGAAACGCACCAACCTGGAACCCGACATCTATGTGTGCCGGGCCGAGCAGGGCGTGCGCGTCCTGTAGCCACCCTATCGGCCGACAGCGCCAAGCAACAAACGGGACCAAAGCACCATGCGAGCCTTCTGGGTCGTGCTCTTTTGGCTGTGCGCAGGCACCATCGCCTACGTCTACCTGGGCTATCCTGCCATCATGGCGCTCTGGGCCAAGCTGCGCCCGCGGCGCTACACCCAGGACGATCATCGCCCCTCGCTGACCGTAATCATCGCAGCGCACAATGAGGCCGCCTGCATCACCCAAAAGCTCCAGAACACCCTGTCTTTGGCCTATCCTGCGGACAAGCTCCGCGTGATCGTCGTCGCCGACGGCTCGGACGACGGCACCGAGCAACTGGCCGAGCGCGGGCGCGATCCACGCGTCCAGGTCCTCTATCAGCCAGAACGCCAGGGCAAAGCGGCCGCCCTCTCGCGGGCCGTCGCGGCTGCCTCTAGCGAGCTGCTGATATTCACCGACGCCAACGCCATGCTGGCTCCCGATGCGCTCAAGTCGTTGGTCCGCCCCTTGGCCGATCCGCACATCGCGGCCGTGGGCGGTGCCAAGCGCACACCGCAAGGCGGCGAGGGCCTCTATTGGCGCTACGAGAACGCCCTGAAACGCTGGGAAAGCGCCGTGGGCTCGGTGATGGGCGTGCCTGGCGAGCTGTGGGCGGTGCGCGCCAGCCTGTATCAGCCGCCTCCGTCGGACACCATCCTCGATGACTGGACGGCCAGCATGGGACTGGTGGCGCAAGGCTGGCGCGTGGTACACGCTCCCGAGGCCATCGCGTACGAGGAGCCGCCCACCAATCTGCGGGCGGCGTGGGAGCGCCGCGCTCGCAACGCAGCGGGGGGCTGGCAGGCTATCGTCCGCCTCGGCGGTCCCGCTCGCTATGCCGATCTGCTGGCGTGGTGGCAGTGCTTTTCGCATCGCATCCTGCGATGGATGGTAGTGCCGTGGCTTTGGTTGCCGTTCTTGGTGGCCAGCATCGCCCTGGCGCGGCATCCGCTCTACCTGGCGGCCGCTTTGGCCCAATGGATCCTGTACGACGTGGCGGTCATGGGCGCGATCCTGGCCGTCTATGACAAAACGGTGCCGTGGCTAACGGCACCGTTCTACCTGCTCTTTGGGAATACCGCCGCCGCTGCGGGCGGATGGCGCTACCTCACAAGAAAGCAGACCGTGCTCTGGCGCAAGGCCCGCTAACGCCCGCCTACCCGCGCGAGAGCACCTCTCTACCCCCATACAGGCGATCATAGTAGCTGCGATAGTGCTCGCCCGACGTGATGGGACGCCACCACCATTCGTTATCGGCGTACCAGCGAACCGTCTTGGTAATGGCCTCGTCAAAGCTGTGACGCGACCGCCACCCCAACGCCTGCACCTTGGACACATCCAGCGCATAGCGACGGTCATGACCAGGTCGATCGGTGACCCACTGGAGCAGGCTCTCGGGCTTGTCCAGCAGCCGCAGGATCGCCCGCGCCATCACAATGTTCTGGGTAGAGATCCCCGTCCCCAGGTTATAGATCTCGCCGATCTCTCCCTTGATCAGCACGGTGTCGATCCCCTCGCAGTGATCAACCACGTACTGATAGTCGCGCATCTGCATGCCGTCGCCATAGATGGGCAGCGGCTTGTCATCGATGGCGTTGGTGACAAACAGCGGCACCACCTTTTCGGGGTACTGGTACGGCCCGATGTTGTTAGAGCCGCGCGTGATGGTCACGGGCAGGCCAAAGCTGGCGTGGTAGGCCAACACCATCAGGTCGCCACCCGCCTTGCTGGCGGAATACGGGCTGCGCGCCTCCAGCGGATCAGTCTCCACCGAGGCGCCCTCCAGCACCTGGCCATAGACCTCATCGGTGCTCACCTGGTGGTACCGCTGCACGCCCAACTCCTTGGCGGCCTCCAGCAGCACCCAGGTGCCGCGCACGTCGGTCTCCACAAAGCTGCCAGCATCGGTCAACGATCGATCCACGTGCGTTTCGGCAGCAAAGTTCACCACCGTGTCGATGGCATGCTCACGCATGGTCGCCCGCACCAGGTCCGCGTCGCAGATGTCGCCCCTGACAAAGGCATAGCGGGGATCGTCGGCCACGTCCTTGAGGTTGTCCAGATTGCCCGCATAGGTCAGCTTGTCATAGACCACTACCCGATCGTCGGGATGGGTGGAGAGCACATACCTCACAAAGTTGGAGCCGATAAAACCCGCGCCCCCCGTCACCAGCAGCTTGCGCATTCAGTGCCCTCCTTTGGCCAGTGCCGTTCGCCGCGTCAGCAGCTCCCAGGCCTTTTCCACAGCTCGCTTGGGGCGAGCATAGCGACGCCAGAACCGCCCCACCGATCGTCTCGCCTGGTTCCAGGTCGTCCTTCGTTGCGAATCCTCCAACGCCTCGGCCAGCCACGCATAGTCGATGCCCTTGATCTTGGCCTCGTCGGGATTGCGGCGATAGCTATCGTGGTCGCGAATCAGCGACAGACCGCGCTCCACGCAATAGTCATACAGGTCGCTGCCGGGATGCGGCGTGTAAAAGGCCGGCGAGTAATAATCCGGATCGATGCGCTTGAGCATCGAGACCGTCTCCAGCACCTCGGCCTTGGTCTCCGTTGGCAGGCCGAGCATATAGTTGGCCCAGATGGCGATGCCATAGCGCTTGCAGATCCGTGCCGCCTCGAGGTTCTGGGCACGGGTGGTGCCCTTGCGAATGAACCGCAACACCCGATCGCTGCCGCTCTCAAAGCCGATAAAGTAGCCCCGCAGGCCCGTCTCGGCCATCAGCGCCACCATATCCTCGTTCTTGACGATGATATCCGCTCGACTCTGACAAAAGAACGGCTGAGTGAACCCCGCGTCCGAGTAGGCTCGGCAGAAGGCCTCGACCCAGTCACGATCCTCGGTGAGGCAGTCGTCGTGGAACATCAGGCTGTTGAACTGGTAGGCATCGCGCAGCATCTCGAGCTCGGCCATGATGTTGGACACGCTGCGCCGACGCACCTTGCGCCCAAAGACCCACCGCTCGGCCGGCTGGCAGTAGCTGCAGTTGTAGATGCAGCCGCGCCCAGCGATGACGGTGACAAAGGGGCCGGGTAGCTCCTCAGCAAAGGGCGCCTCGGGTGAATCGGTGGCAAAGCCCTGCCGCCGCCACTCGTCCAGGAACAGGTCCCTATCCGCAAAAGGAAGCCCGTCCAGGTCAGGATGGCTCCCCGGCAGCAGGCGCGGCACCGCCTCGCCGCGTTCCAGCGCATCCAGGGCTTGCACAAAGGTCTCCTCAGCCTCCCCCAAGAAGACGTGATCGATCAGGGGGCTATCGACCATCTCTTGTGGCTGGATACTGACATGGGCGCCGCCGACCATGGTGACGATGCTTGGATCGATCTCGCGAACGATCTCCAGCGCCTGTATGGCGGGGTTATAGTCCACGCTCATGATGGTGACGGCCACGACCTGCGGCTGACGCTGGATCAACTCCTCGCGCAGGTGCTGCCAGCCGCGCAGCGCCCGCAGGTCCAGCAGATCCACCTCGTGGCCCGCCCGCTTGGCGCACGCGCTCAGGATCGCCAGGCCGTGGCTGATCCAGCCCGAATCCATGCCCTGGCCGATGCTGGCCCAACCCTTGCCGATGATGCCCGGGTAGAGCAACGATACCCTCATCCCCGCTCCTTGTGCTAGTCCTTGCCGCTACGAGAGAGACGGTCGGCCCGCACCCTCGGTTCCTCTAGAGCTCCTCGATGGCGATGGCCCGCGCCCAGCCACTATCGATGACCGCACAGCGGTAAGGCAACGCCATAAAGTAAAAGACATCGCGCCGCAGCGCGTCGAGGTTTGCCAGGAACTCGACCAAGGTCCCACCTGCCCCCATGTAGATGCGATGCAACTCTCTCCCAGCCTCGATGTCGACGCCCAAGCGAAAGGCCTGATCGATGCCCACCATCTTGACGGCGTGGTCCACCAGCCAAGCGGCGGCCTCGGGCGTCCAGGACGGATGCGGCACAGCACCAGAGAGGCTATGCGGATCCGAGTTGCGGCAGATGAGGATATCATCCGTCTGCATCTTGGCGCCAATCAGACCGTCCAGCAGCTGGGGCGTCATCAGGGGCGCCTCTGTGGCGTCCACGATATCCAAGAGAACGGCGCGCCCCATGAAGGCCGAGAGGTCATAGGCGGTGACATCGCGCCCACCCTCGAAAAAGTGGGCATCCACCTCCACGTGGGTTCCCACGTGGGTGTGGGTACGAACGTGATGCATGGTCGCCCGATCGGCCAACAGATCCGGCTCGATCTCAAAGTAGCGATCCTTGCTGGCGCCGGGCACCACCTCAAAGGAGAGGTCCACCACCCGATAGCGTTCCAGGTCGATCTCAAATGTCGCCATGCTACCCTCCATCCGGCTGCGTTGAGCGATTATACCGCTCGCAAGCCCCAGAATACAACTCTGGCCCCAGAAATGCGCAGCCTCTGGAGGCCTTTTTGCAGCCAATGCCCTTGTGCTCTATTATGCAGCCGCCCAACCCCAGAATCGCAAGAGGAGCAGCAACGTGTACCGTGTCAACGTCCGCCGCCATTTCGAGTCCGCGCATGCCCTGCGAGGTTACCAGGGCAAGTGTGAGAACGTGCATGGGCATCGCTATCAGGTGGTCGTGTGCCTCGAGGCGGAGCAGCTCAACGACCTGGGGCTGGCCATCGACTTTTGCGAGGTCAAGAGCGCCCTGGATGCTATCCTGGAGCGTTACGATCACCACCACCTCAACACGGTGCCTCCCTTTGACCAGATGAATCCCAGCGCCGAGAACATTGCCCGGGTGATCTATGATGCCTTGGTAGACGAGCTAGAGGGAGTCTCTCTGCGCGAGGTCGAGGTCTGGGAGTCGCCCGACACCTGGGCCACCTATAGCCCACGCTAACAGCGCCTTGCCACCGTCGCCGTACGCGGCGGCAACCACTACCTATGGAGGCAACCACGCCGGATGGCAGAATCAAACCATTCCGACGCCAACCTGTTCGACGACTGGCTGGGTGAGGATATCCCCCCCAGCGAGCCCTTTGAGCAAGCCCAGTTCCCCATCTTGCCGCTGCGAGACACGGTGCTCTACCCGCACATGGTGGCGCCGCTGTTCGTGGGGCGGACACCGTCCGTGCGCGCCATCCACGCAGCCATGGAGACCAACCAGCGCGTCGTGGTCGTCGCCCAAAAAGACGGCGACCTCGAAGAGCCCACCTTTGACGACCTCTACAACGTTGGTACCGAGGTAGTCATCGGTCGCATGTTGCGGATGCCAGATGGCACCACCAGCATCTGGGTGCAGGGCCAGCGGCGTGTGCGGATCACCGAGCGCGTCCAGGAAGAGCCCTACTTTACGGCCACCGTCGCACCTATCGAAGAGACCGGCGAAGACAGCGTCACCACCGAAGCGTTGATGCGGGCGGTGCTGGCCCTCTTTGAAAAGGTGGTCCAGTATAGCCGTACCTTGCCCGACGATGCGTACATCGCCGCCATGAACGCCGACGAGCCCGGGTGGCTGGCCGATCTGATCGCCTCGATCTTGGAGATCGAGATCAGCGAGCGGCAAGAGCTGCTCGAGATCGCCGACTGCGACAAGCGCTTGCAGCGGATCAGCGTGTTGCTCGGCGAGGAGCTGGACGTGCTCGAGCTCGAGAACCAGATCCACGACCAGGTCCAGCAAGAAGTCGATCGCAGCCAGCGTGAGTACTTTTTGCGCGAGCAGATGCGCATCATCCAGTCCGAGTTGGGCGAGAACGACCCACATCTGCAGGACGTTGATCAGCTCCGCGAGCGCATCGATGGCTCCAAGATGCCCGACGAGGTCCGAGAGCGCGCGGAGAAAGAGCTCTCCCGTCTGGCCGCCATGCCCTCGGCTGCGCCCGAGGTCAGCGTCATTCGCACGTACGTAGAGTGGCTGATCGAACTCCCGTGGGAAGAGGCGACCGTCGACCAGCTCGATATCGCCAAGGCGGCCAAGCTGCTGGATGCCTCTCACTATGGCCTGCCCAAGGCCAAGGAACGCATCCTGGAGCACTTGGCCGTTCGCCAGCTGGCGGGCGACAAGATGAAGAGCCCAATTCTCTGCTTTGTCGGCCCCCCTGGCACGGGCAAGACCTCTCTCGGACGCTCGATCGCCGAGGCGTTGGGGCGGCGCTTTGTGCGCGTCAGCCTTGGCGGCATACGCGACGAGGCCGAGATCCGCGGCCATCGCCGCACCTATGTGGGCGCTCTCCCGGGCCGCATAATCCAAACGATGCGCCGCGCCGGCACCAAGAACCCTGTCTTTATGCTGGACGAGGTGGACAAACTGGGGCTCGATTTCCGCGGCGACCCCGCCTCGGCCCTGCTAGAGGTGCTGGACCCCGAACAGAACTATGCCTTCTCCGATCACTACCTGGAGGTTCCGTTCGATCTCAGCAAGGTACTGTTCATCACCACTGCCAACCTGCTCTCCCCCATCCCAGAGGCCCTCGAGGACCGCATGGAAGTGATCCACTTCCCCGGGTACATGGAGGAGGAAAAGCTCCAGATCGCGCGCCAGTTCTTGATTCCGCACCAACTGGAGCAGAACGGATTGGAGCGACTGCAGTTCTCTGATGGGGCGCTTACCATGTTGATTCGCGAGTACACCGAGGAAGCCGGCGTGCGCAACCTCGATCGCGAGATCGCCAACATCTGTCGCAAGGTGGCCCGGCGGGTGGCCGAGCACAAGACGGCTCCTCAGCGGATCACGCGCCGTGCCATCACCCGGCACCTGGGCCCACCGCGCTTTTCCAGGGGGCTGCTCTCGGATATCGACCAGATCGGCGTGGCCACCGGTGTAGCCTGGACCGAGGCCGGCGGAGACACCTTGCTCATTGAGGTCTCTATCCTGCCGGGTAAGGGATCCGTTCAGCTAACCGGCCAACTGGGCGACGTCATGCAAGAGTCAGCTCAGACCGCCTTGAGCTATGTGCGCACCTTGGCGGAACCATACGGCTTTGACGACCTGGATTTCGACAAGGTCGACATCCACCTGCACGTGCCCGAGGGCGCCGTCCCCAAGGACGGTCCATCAGCCGGCGTGACCATCTCCGTAGCGCTGCTCTCCGCGCTGACCGACCGTCCCATCCGGCATGACGTCGCCATGACGGGCGAGGTCACGCTCCGGGGCCACATCCTGCCCATCGGCGGGGTCCGCGAAAAGGCGCTGGCAGCCCGCCGCGCCGGACTGACCACCATGATCCTCCCCGAGGACAACCGCGCCGACACTAGCGAGGTGCCCGCGGCCCTGCGCCGAGGCATCAAGTTCATCTTTGTGAAGCATATGGACCAGGTTCTACCGATAGTCTTGGGCGAGGCCGCCGACCAAGGGATCGACGATACTCAGGGCGATGCGACGCCAGAGACGGCCTCGTAAGGCGCGCTACCTTGGAGCGTGTTTGACGTATAGACGTTGACACGGAAACACGACAGGGGGTAGCACAGATGCGGCACAAGGGATCGGTCTATGTTGGCACCATGCTGGTGCTACTGGGCATCTTTTTCGCACTGGCCCAGAACGGCGGGGCCTTGGTCAGGCTCGTTACCCGGTTCGATTCGGGCTGGGGTGCCTTTTGGCCGCTGATCATCGTGCTGGCCGGCGTGGCGTTCCTGCTGCCCATCCTCGTTTGGTGGGAGCGACGCAAGGAGCTGGCGGGGATGGCCGTTCCGGGCATCATCCTGCTGGTCAACGGCCTGATGCTGCAGGTTCAGAACCTCACCGGTTGGTGGCACAGCTGGGCCTACACCTGGGCGCTAGAGCCCGTCGCGGTTGGCCTGGGCCTGTTGGCCATGTACTTTTTGGGACACCGCTCCGACGGCCTGCTCGTAGCTGCCAGCATCGTTGGCGGCTCGGGCCTGCTGTTCTTTATGATCTTTGCCTCGGCCTTTGGCGGGATCTTTCGGTGGGTGGGGCCCTTGGCCCTGATCGGCGTAGGCGCCCTGGTCATCCTTCGCGGCGTGGCACAACAGTCCGACAGGGACGACTAGCGGGCGGGTTGCGCCCGCCCCGCCGCAGAGTGCTCAAGAATACGAACCAGATTGCGCTGCCAGTCACGGATCATCGCCAGCCAGACGCGCCCACCCTGGGCACGCAGCGGCAGACCCAGGCCCTCGAGAGCCCTCACCTGGCCTGGAGTCAGCGGGCTCTCATAGGTCAGCGCGATCTGGTCGCGCTCCACCCCCACCGCCTTGATGCCGCACGCTCGACACAGCGCCTTGACTTTGAGCATATAGACCAGGTGGCTGACTGGCTCTGGCAGCGCCCCGAATCGGTCCTCGAGCTCGCGTTCCAGCGCCTCGATATCGGCCAGATCTCGCAGCTCGGCCATGCGGCGGTATAGCCGCAGCCGTAGCGAGCTATCGGCAATATACCCCTCGGGCAGATAGCCAGACACGGGCAACTCCACGGCGGGACCCAAGTCCTGCAGGACGCCATCGACGGCCACCTTGGCACGAGCGCTCAGCGACGCCTCGCCGCCATCGTCTCCCTGGCGCATGGCCCAAACCGCCTCGCGCAGCAGCCGTGCGAACAGATCGAACCCAACCGCGGCGATGTGGCCGTGCTGCTCGGCCCCGAGGATGTCGCCGACGCCTCGGATCTCCATGTCTCGCATGGCCACCTGAAAGCCCGCGCCCAGGGCCGACGCCTCCTGGATGGTGCGCAACCGCGCCGAGGCCACCTCCGACAGAGGACGGTGCGGCGTATGCAACAGGTAGGCATAGGCGCGCTCGACGCCACGTCCCACTCGCCCCCGCAGCTGATAGAGCTGCGAAAGGCCGAACCGCTCCGCCTGATCGATGATCATTGTGTTGACGTTGGGGATATCAAGGCCGCTCTCGATGATCGTGGTGCACAGGAGCACATCGGCCTCGCCCTGGGCAAAGGCCAACATCACCCGCGCCAGGTCATCCTCGGGCATCTGGCCATGGCCGATCAGAATCCTGGCCTCGGGCACCAGCTCGCGCAGCGCCTCCGCCACACGGTAGATATCATGCACGCGGTTGTGCACATAGTAGACCTGCCCCTTGCGATCGAGCTCGCGGAGGATCGCCCGTTTCACCAGCCCGCGTTCCCAAGGCGCCACATAGGTCCGTATGGGCAGTCGATTCTCGGGTGGCGTGTCGATAATGCTCATATCACGAGCGCCACCCAGGGCGAGGTGGAGCGTGCGTGGGATGGGTGTGGCCGTCAGGGTGAGCACGTCCACCTCTCGGCGGAGCTCCTTGAGCTGCTCCTTGTGGCCCACGCCAAACCGCTGCTCCTCGTCGACGATCAGCAGGCCCAGATCGTCAAAGGCCACGTCCTTGGAGAGCAAACGATGGGTGCCAATGACCACATCCACCTTGCCTGCGGCCAGGTCATCGATCACCTCACGAGCCTCGGCCCTCGAGCGGAAACGTGACAACATCTCGACGGTCACGGGATAGGCTTGCAGGCGCCGCCTGAAGGTATAGTAGTGCTGCTGCGCCAGTACCGTGGTCGGCACCAAGACCGCTACCTGTTTGTTGTCCATCACCGCCTTGAAGGCGGCACGCAGGGCCACTTCGGTTTTGCCATAGCCCACATCGCCGCAGATCAGCCGATCCATGGGCTGCGGCCGCTCCATATCATCTTTTACCTCGGCCAGGGCCCGTTCCTGGTCAGGAGTCTCCTGATAAGGGAAGGAGGCCTCCAGCTCATGCTGCCACACGGTGTCGCCGGAGAACGCATACCCCTGCGCGACCTCGCGCTCGGCATAGAGCTCCAACAGATCGATGGCCAAGGCCCGCACCGACCGAGCGGCCCGTTCCCGAGCGACACGCCAGTCCGCGCTGCCCAACCGGTGCGGCGCCGGCGGGGATCCGGTGCCACCCACATAGCGGCTCACGCGGTCAGTCTGCTGCACCGGAACATAGAGGCGATCGCCCTCGGCATACTCGAGCTCGAGGTATTCCCGTTCCGCGGCGCCTAGCGTCTTGCGCACCATCCCGCGATAGACCCCGATCCCGTGCTCTAGGTGCACCACCAGGTCGCCGGGCGAAAGGTCGGCATAGGAGGTTTCGGGGGCGGTGCGGCGGGGTCGCGACGGCGCCTGGCGTCGCAGGCGAACCCAGCCAAACAGCTCGGCATCGGTGAGCAGGATCGTCCGTCCAGGTGTCAAGCTCCAGCCCTCGCCCGCGGCGTCATCGACGAGAGTCAGGGTGCCGGCAGCCGGCGGCTGCTCCAACGACTGCACTGGCGAGACGTAAAGGTCCAGCTCTTTGAGCATCTCGGAAACGCGGTTCGCTTGGCGGGTGACCGCCACCACCCGTCTGCCATCCAGGCGCATCTCACCAAGAGCGGCCATGATATCGCGAAGATGGCCCCCTAGGCGCGGAGCCGGCTCAAAGACGCCCTCGGGCATCAAGGGGACACTCTCGCCTGTACCCAGCCCCAGCTCGACGGCTGTGGCATCCCGCAACGACCGCCGCAAGGCCTCCCAGGCGACATACGGCGTCGGTGCGTCCTGTGGCAGCTTGCCGGCCGCAACCTGTTCGGCCCGCAGCGCCTGAGCCTGCGTCTCTAGCCTCAAGACCGCATCGCCAATGGAGGCCTCGTCGGGCATCAGGACCAGAGAGCCATCAGGCAGATGGTCAAGGAGCGTCGCGGGGCGGGGATAGAGGTAGGCAAGGTGCCGCTCCAAGCCCTGCCAACCCCGCCCTTCTGCCAAGGCATCGGCCAGTTCCATCAAGTTCGCCTGCGTGTCCTCATCGCAGGTCGAGAGGTCGGCGCTGTGCAGCGCGTGAGCGGCGACAGCACCATGCGCTGGTAGGGCCTCGGCGGCGGGGGCCACCGCTGCCTCTTGCAGCCGCTCCTCGGAGCGCTGGGTCGCCGGATCAAAAAGGCGCAGCGAATCGATCTCCTCGCCGAAATAGTCGATCCGCAACGGTCGGGGCCAGTTGGGCGGATAGACATCCACCACGCTGCCCCGCTGGCAAAAGGTGCCCACCTCCTCCACCACCGTCGCCGCTTCATATCCCAGGCCGACCAGCCGAACCAAAAGCTCATGCTGAGAAAAGAGCTCGCCGGCGCTCAGATGCAGGATCGCGCGGCGGAACACTGCTGGCGGCACGGTGCGGGTCATGGCGGCCCAAGCCGAGGTGACCACCAAGGGCGGGTCGC
The DNA here is from genome assembly GCA_036803245.1 of Chloroflexota bacterium. Taxonomy (GTDB): domain Bacteria; phylum Chloroflexota; class Anaerolineae; order UBA1429; family UBA1429; genus DAIRUQ01. The sequence goes on from DAIRUQ010000002.1 coordinate 26,186, forward strand.
CAGCGGATGGGGGGCGGGCTACGCTATCCAGCACCGCTGCCCTATCGACGATGGTGTCCCGTGCCCACATGTCGGGCTCATAGAAAAGGTGGTCCGGGGCAGGATGCAGCAAGATCGGCCGCTCGTCACCGATCCAGAGGCTCACCTCGTCTCGCAGTCGACGCGCTTCCTCGGGATTGGCAGCGACCAGCACGACCGGCGCGGTCCAATCCTGACACAAAGCTCCGACCAGCACCGGCCACGCTGCTCGGATCACCCCAACGGCGAGGGGTTCACCGCCTCGGCTACGGTCTCGCAGCCCATCCAGCAGCGGAGGGTATACCTCGCTGCGTCGCAGGGTCTGGACTAGCCCACCCAGCATTTCATCACCCCACCGATCAGCTGCCCTGGTCAGTCGCGGCGTCCAGCCCGTTGTAGCGGTTCATCGCCTCGCCGACGCCATCTTGGAGCACAGAGCGCACCATGGAAGGCACGTCATCTACGATCCGGTCAATCACCGACTGCTCGCTCCGGGTAAAGCGCGACAGGACATAGTCCACGGCCTCATCAGAGGGGGGGCGCCCGATGCCGATTCGCAACCGCACAAAGTCAGCCTCGCCGAGGTGCCCCATAATCGAGGCAACGCCCCGGTGCCCGCCGCTGCTGCCGCCCTGGCGAAAGCGAACCCGGCCGACCGGCAAATCAAGGTCGTCGTGGATGACCAAGATCCGGTTGACAGGAACCTTGAACCAACGAGCCGCAGGACCCACGGCGTCCCCGCTATCGTTCATATAGGTCTGCGGCTTGACCAGAACCAGACGATGCGCGCCCATCGTAGCCTCGCGCACCAGCGCCCGGAACCGCCGCCGCTCACGATCGGCTCCGCACTCGTCGACCAAACGATCGACGCACCAGAACCCGACATTGTGGCGGGTCTCCTGGTAGCGTTCGCCCGGGTTGCCCAGGCCGACGATCATCCACCGGTCGCTGGCCGAATCAGAGGAGGCACGGAAAAGCATGTGACATGACCTCTCAACACAAAGGAGGGGCTAATCGCGATGACTAGCCCCCCGCAAGGGCACATGGTTGTCGGGCCAGCTCTCTCAGAGCAGGCTACGAATGGCAAACAGCAGCCCGAGCAGCACAAACACCGCCCCCATGGACGCCGCACCCAGCAAGAAAGCCTGGTCCCATCCCTCGGGGTCGATCGGCAGGACGCTCTCGTTGGGCACGCTCAGGGTCGGCGTGGGCGTCGCCCCGCCGATGGGGTCCTGAGGCGCGATTACCCGCGTCGTGGGCGTGGCCGTGGGCAGGCCGGGAGTGGCGGTGGCCGCCGTCTGTGGCGACTGTGGCCCTTCCTCTGGCAGGGGGGTCTCAGTGACCTCGGGCGTAGGAGTCGAGGTGGGCCGTGTGTTGGCCACTACCACGCCCCTCACGATGAATTCCTCAAAGTTGCCGTCAGTCTTGACCGCCTGCAGCCGTAGCGTGTAGACGCCATCGGGCACGGTGTTGGTGTCCCACACCTCTAGCTGCCCGTTGATCACAGGGGTCTCGCGCAGCGACCCGATCAGCGCCCACTGGTTGGGCGACGAGCCGATCCCATACTCGATCTTGTAGAACTGGAACGGCTCCACCGCTGCCGACCCGATGATCGGGACCAGACCACGCACCTCTGCGCCCATCTCGGGCGAGGTGATCTGAACGGCCACTTGCTGCTGAACCGGCTGGGCCAGCACAGGCGCTGCCAGAATCAGCAGCACCGCCAAGGCCAGGACCAGCTTGTACACGTTGTTGGATATACGCATGCATCACTCCTTCGAGCGGAGCGAGTGTACCATAAAGGCAACCTAGCAGCAAGCGGCGGGCTTGCTGCTAGGCGATAGAGGGACGTCCAACACGTCGCGAGGCGCTAGGCCACCATGGCCGCCGCCATCACCCCGGGGCCAGCATGCGCCGAGAGCGCCGGACCAGCTTCGACCACCAGCGTCTCTGAGAGGGCCACCCCCACCTGGGGCGCCAGGGCCTCGGCCCAAGCGGCCGCCTCATCGGTTCGCCGGGTGTGCGCCACGGCCAGCATCCGGGCCGGCGCCAACCCAACGAACTCTTCGGTGATCTTGCGCACCGCCTTGGTCATTGACCTGGCCACACCCGTTACCTGGAGTTCGCCACCAGAGACGCGCAGCAAAGGCTTGATGTTCAGAGCCCTGGCCACACGGTCAAGAATGGGCATGACCTTGCCCGCGCGACCACCGCGCTTGAGGAACTCGACCGTATCCAGCGCGATTATCATGTGGCTGCGGGCACGGATCCCCTCCAGCCTAGCGATGATCGCGTCCACGCTCAATCCCTCTTTGGCCGCTCTGGCCGCCGCCAGCACCTGGAAAGCCTGCCCCGCCGACAGTGATTCGGTGTCAAACACGGTGACCTTGCCGAGGAATCGCTGCGCAGCTGCGTGGGCAGCGTTACAGGTGCCGCTCAGACGCCCCGTGATCAGCGGGCAAAGAACACGGTGCCCAGCCGCCACCAGGGGCGCAAACGCCTCCTCAAACATGCCCGCCGACGGCTGCGATGTCTCAGGAACGCCGTGCCCGGCCGAGACCCGCTGCCAGAACGCATCCGGAGCAAGGGTGCCATCATCCAGGATGACGTCGCTGCCGAACCTGACGATCAATGGCACCACCGTGATCCCATGTTCGCGCTGCTGATCGGGCGTCAGGTCAGCCCCTCGGTCGGTGACGATGACTACCTGGCTCATGTGGCCTCCTCTATCATGCTGCTGCTATCGCGTCTTGCGCTCAGCCACGCTGAACCGAGATCTGTGGGGGATGGACAAAGTCCTGGTAGCGCTCCGACAGGCTAGCCGCGTCGGCATCGCCCGTGTGCACCGCCACGCGCCAGCGCCAGCCCAAGCTCTGGCCCGCCGGCACGACGAGGTCGGCACGTTGCGCGGTATCCCCGGTAAAGTCATGCAACCCAAAGCAGTTGGCCGTCATCAAGCCATAGTTGCGCACATGCCAGTAGGTCGGATAGCGAGGGTTCTCCATGTGATCCATGAAACAGATCCCGCGCCAGCCCGCAGCCGTGGGGCCGGCATAGTCGCACCAGGAAGCTCTCTTTCCCCACGCCTCGTCTTCTAGCACGCTGCCGACGCTGTTCACGAACCGGCCGTCCTCGGGCTCGCCGGTGGCGTCCAGGCAAGTTGCCACTCGCACCGAGATCAGCCCGCCCTCCTTGGTATCACCCAGGGTCACCTGACCCAGGGAGGCATGCAGGGTCACGGCATAGTCGACCAGGCGCAGGCCAGTGGGCGTCCGGTAGAACGTGAGCCGACGTGTCTCGGTCATGTTGGGCGTACCTTGGGCGTCGACCCAATCCAGCTCCTCTGTGAACCCGCCCGCCACCGGGCCACTGAACAGCCGCGTAAACGCGCGGTGGATCTGCCGGCCGTGGCCGGGCTCCTCGCTCCAGTTGTCGACACCATTGACGCTGCCGTGTGCCGTATAGATGCCCTTGTGGTGTGGATGGTCTCTGCTATCGCCCGGCGCATCGGGAACCATGGGCCAGTCTCGCGTGATGCCGACACCCCCCTCGGCCAGCACTGGATAGAGGTAGGGACGCACAACGTCCTCGCCATGGTGATAGGTGGTGAAATGCTCGCCGTCGATCTCCACCTGCAGCGCACCTGGCCCCGCCTCGACCAGTTCCACGGCCCTCTGGTCACCCGCAGCTTCCGAGCGCTCCAGCAGCCGGTAGGCCGCCTTTTGATGCCGCTCCAGCGCCTCCACCGTCCACACCAGGCCCACGCTGCCATCGGTCTCACGCCAGGCTTGCACTGGCGCATCTGCGCCACTGCCGGCATCGACCAGCGCTAGTCGACCCAGATCGACCTCGGCATCCAGCGCGATCCGCGTCGTCACCGGGCACCATTGCCGTCGATGCCACCCAGCCTCCACCCACAACGTCGCCAGTTCCATCGGTTACTCCTTACCCTCTATCATCGTCAGCGATAGGACGTTCGAGCCTACGCCTGCTCTCCCAGATTTGGCTCGGCCCGGCGTAGATTGGCAATACTCTCGCGTGCGATAGCTTTGATGCCATAGCTCGCATCAAACGCCTCCACCGATACCCAGCCCGCATAGCTGATCTCTGCCAAAGCCGCCAGGACCGGACCGACGTCCACCGCGCCCATGCCCGGCCCCAGCAGGTTGGGATCATTAACGTGGACATGCCGGATCAGTTCCCCCACCGAGAGGATCTGGTGGTCCAGCGGTTGCGCCGCATACGACATGGCCTTGACGTCGACCATCATGGAAAAGCCAGGATGGTTCACCTCCCGCACCAGGCGAGCAGCCTCATCGACGGTGGTGATGAAATCACACTCGGGAGGAGGCAACGCCTCGATACAAAAGGCCACGCCTCGCTCGAGAGCGCGTTCGCCACAGCGCCTCATGGCCTCTGCCGTATAGCTCCACGCCTGTTCTTGCGAGACCCCTGGCCCGGGGCTGCGCTGCGCCGGGGATCCCAGCACCAGCGCGTCACCGCCCAGGTCGGCACACAGGTCGATCTCGGCCAAAAGGTAGGCCACCGTCCGCTCGCGCGTCTCGGCGTCGGCTGCGTTCAGACCGAGACCCTCGGTGCGAGCGAGGAGCCAATGGAGGCCAGCGACAGTCAGGCCCTCGGACTCGATCTCGCGTCGGATGGCCGCCCTCTCAGCAGGCCCCAGCTCGTACACGCTGGACGTCAGTGTATAGGGCGCCAGCTCCAGGCCCGCGTAACCAAGCTCGCGACAGAACTGCGCCACTCGCTGCAGAGACCATCCCTCGAAGAGCTCATTGCAGATCGCATAGCGCCACGCAGGCATCTCCCCTCCCTCGGCCATCGCCGCCAGCACACCAGAATGGATAGCCACGTCGGGCGTCCCAGCCGACGGGCTCAGACCCCGCATCTGGCAACACGGCGCGCCATCCTCTCTCAAGGAGCTAGCTGCAATCGCAGCCCTACACCCGCCTCCACATAGTCATCGCCATAGGCCTCGGCAAAGAGGCGCCGAGCAAGATCGCCCGAGCAATGGGTCGGCGCCACCCGTCGCACCCCCAACCCGCGCAGATCCTCGATGATCGTCCCAATCCGCGTGGCCCCCTCGCCGCTCAGGTGAAAGCCGCCAATGACCAGGTCCACTGGCCCACCAGCCACCTGCTGCGCTTGGGCCACCATCTCCACAATCCCAGGATGCGCGCAGCCCGTGATCACCACCAGACCGTCGGAGGTCTCTACCACCAGCGCATGTTCGGCGATAGAACGGCCCATCTCCCCCGTAGAATGGACGCCCGGGGCGATGGACACAGCCTCAGCCACCGCAACCACTTGCGCCTTGTCTCCCAAGAGTGCCGCGAGGCGAGATGCGAACGCCTGTGGCGCGTAGACAGAAACCCCATGGTTGCTCGCCAGGATGCCATCGAGCCCGCCCACATGGTCGCTATGGTTGTGCGACAGGATGATCGCATCCAGTCCGTCGGTATCAACGCCCAGGCCCTCCATATTCGCCAGGAGCGTCAAGGCATCAGCCCCGGTATCGAAGAGGATGCGCAGATCACCGCGCTCCAGAAGACAGGCGTACCCCCATCCCGTGCGAAGGCTTTCGTTGATAGCATAGTTATCGTACAGAATTGTAAGAGTCAACGGCTCCTCTGTGGGAGCAGGGCTGGGGGTGACGACCGCCGTGGCCGTCCTCGTCGCCGTCGCCGTCAGATAGGTCGTCGGCATTGGCGTGGGCGTTCCGGTCCGAGGCGCCAGGGTCGGCAACACCGATGGGCGAGCGACGCCAGCCGGCGCTCTCACCGGCGAGCCGAATGAGCAGCCGAGTAGCAGCGACGCTAGCCCGAGCAGCGCTAACTGGCCTGACCGCCCCACTAGCCCCCCTTTTCTCGCGACGCGGCTAGCGCCCCGGGCGCGTTCGCCGGCTGGCCCGAATCTCTTCGAGGCGCGCATGCATCTCCTCGACCCGATCGCCCCGCTCGGTCGCGAGATTCCTGATTTGGGCCACATCCTGCGACAGATCATAGAGCTGAGGTCCCGCAGCGTTGCCCAGCTCGATATGAGTGGTGGGGCTCACCGCCGGACCCGAATGCGGTGGGATGTAGGACCAAGTCCCCTGCCGCAGCACAGTCTTCCCTTGGGTCCCCTCGGTCACCAGCTCATGCCTCGCCTGTTCTGTATCGCCCAACAGCGCGGCCAGCAGTCTGATAGAGTCCGGCGCGGCGTCGTCCTCCAGGGAAACGCCGACCAGATCAGCGAACGACGCCAGGAAATCCACATGGCTGATCAACGCCGCACTGCGGCCCGGCGCCACCCGGCCTGGCCAGCGCAGGAGCATGGGAACCCGCGTGCCGCCGTCATACAGGCTGTACTTGCCCCCGCGCAACGGCCCCGCCGGCCGATGTGCACCGCAAAGCTCGACCGCCCCGTCGTCGTAGCCGTCATCAAGAACTGGTCCGTTGTCGCTCGAGTAGATCACCAGCGTATTCTCCGCCAGTCCGCTCACGTCCAGGGCGGCTAGCAGCTCGCCCACGCACCAGTCCATCTCGGCCAGAACGTCGCCGCGCGGCCCCAACTCGGTGCTCCCCGCGAACCGCTTCCCAGGGATGCGCGGCACGTGGGGCTGATGCAGGGCATAGTAGAGGAAAAAGGGCCCGCTACGCTGCTCTTGCACGAACGAGATAGCCTGCGAAAGAAAGACCTCGGCCATCTGATCGTCTTTCCAGAGCGCCGCGGCGCCACCACGCATGTAGCCGATGCGGCTCACCCCGTTCACGATCGCCATATCGTGACCATGGCTGTAGCGCATCGCCAAGAGCTCGGGGTTGTCGCGCCCCGTAGGCACGCCCGGGAAGGGCTTGTCCGGATCGTAACACACCTCGATGGGATCGTCAGGATCCAAACCAACCACCCGCCGCCCATCGACATAGACGCAAGGAACGCGGTCGTTGGTGGCCGCCATGATAAAGGAATGGTCAAACCCCACATCGAGGGGCGTGGGCGAGATCTCGGCGTTCCAGTCCAGGGCACCGTCGCCCAGGCCAAGGTGCCACTTGCCGACAATGCCGGTGTGGTACCCAGCCTGCTTTAGCATCGCTGGCAACGTCTGCGTCCCCGGCGCAATGATCAGGGGAGCGTCTCCCGCCAGGATGGCCGCGTAAGGGTTTCGCCAAGGATACGATCCCGTCAGCAGACTGTAGCGCGAAGGGGTGCAGGTGGCCGCCGTCGCATAGCAGTGGGTAAAAAGCAGGCCCTGCTCCGCCAACCCGTCCAGGTGCGGTGTTGGGACGCCGGTGCCGCCATAGCAGCCGATATCGCCAAACCCCACGTCGTCGGCATAGATGATCACGATGTTGGGTGGCGAGGATAGGGGGGCCATCGACCAGCTCCTTCTCTCTGCCTCGGCCCGTCTGGCCGAGACGCCTCTGGCAACGCGCTGCAACCTCATTCTACCGCTCGCACACGCGACGGCAAGGAGCGTCAGCCGCTAGATCAGGCGGATCGCTGTCTGGCGGCCATGGATGACGCGGCAGCCGCTCTCCGTGTAGCAGACATCCTCCTCTTGGCCCAAGCGCACCACTTGGCCGCCCCACTCGGCGACCGGTCCCCCCACGGAGAGCTCCATGGTAAAGGCATAGTTGCACTCGAGCGGCACATCGCCGCGCCCAGCGCAGTGCTCTTGTTCCCACGGCAAGCCGATCAGCGGCCCCGGCTCGTGCAGGTACAGGCCCAGCGAATGCGAGTAGACCTTGGGCTGGGGGATTCCCTCACGCCTGGCCCGCGCCAAAATGCGACTCAGCAGCTCGTTCCCCGTCAGCCCCCGCGCGAACTCGCCCATGAAGACATCCTGCAGCCGAGTGCAGGCCCGCATTAGCGCGTCAAGTCCCTCGGGGGCGGCCGTCTCACCCGGCCGCAACACGTACGCCGCTTGCTGATGGTCCGAGTTGAGCCGCAGGTAGCGCAGGCCTACATCGCAATGGAGGAGGTCGCCGGGGCGGATTACACCATCCTCCGTGCCGTGAATCTCCTGGTCCGCCTGGCTGCGGATGATGCCGAAATGCGGCCGGAACGACACATCGAGCCCTAGGTCGGCACAGCGCTGCCAGTAGTGCCACACCAGGTCATCGATGGTCGTCACGCCGGGAACGATGACGCGATGGCTGTAGCACTCGGCGATGATCGCCTTGGAAAGCCGCACGACGTGCTCAAAGAGCAGCAACTCACGGTCGCTCAGGGTGGCCAACCAGCGAGTGACCAGCCTTTCCGCCGAGACCAGTCTCTCGCAGTAGGGCGACGGTAGCTGCTCACACAGCTGAAGATAGAGGTTGTGGGTCAAGCCGCCAGCCGCCCACTGAACGGCGCCGACGTTGATGCCGATGCGCTGGGGGTCACGCTCCGCGACGATCTCACGCAGCAACCGCCACTGGTCGACCTCGACCTGTCCGCGGTAGGGCCAATCGTAGAGACCGCGGGTGTTGGTGCCTGACAGATTGATGCGTTCAACCCCTCGTTCCGGCCCGCGGTCAAAAAAGACCAGCATCTGCAAGATCGGGCACCAGGTATCCATAGGGATCAGGCTGGTAAACACGGGGTCGAGGTCATCCTCCTGGCACAACACGATCCACATATCCAGGCCCGCCTCGCGCATGGCGACCGGCAGGACCTTGTCCAGCCGATCGCCCGTCACCTCCTGAATGATCTGACTCTGCTGCCGCACGGGCATCACCCGGGGAAGGTTTCCCGGTTCGTGGTTGCCGTCGCTGGCGCTCGGTGTGCTGGTCATCAGGCTGCTCCTCGTCTTGCGAGATACAAGTAAATCCTTGTGCTCAATTGTGACCGGGAACCGCCGAGGGCGCAAGCCCAGCCGTCGCCGACCCTACGTCTTGGCTCTACCGGCCAGGCGGTAACCGGGAGTGTCTCCTCCTCCGATTGACACGCCCGGAGATGGGCCTATGCTGAGTCTCGCCAATCACTGTCACCAAAGGAGGGCTATCATGGGCGATAGCACGGGATCCAATAGAGGGCAGAAACCCACCGTACGCGCCACCCGTAGGCGGCGAACGACGGACAGCCAGGGCGCACCACGAGAGCGCGCGACCGCGCCTCGCAGGGAGGGCCGGCAGACCCAGCGCACCACGTCTCAGCCAACGCCGGCCGGGAGCACCCAGAGCTCGGCTCCGCTTTCGGGCTTGGGCCAGCTGCTTCAGGGCGCCGCATCCTCAGGCGGAACGCGCCGTCCGCTGATGGGCCTTTCGCCCATCGTCATCATTCTGATCATCGTGTTCATCTGCGCAGCCCTGATCCTGTGCCGCTGCGGCGGCGGGTTGGGCGATCTGGCCGATCTCGGCCTGGGCATGGTCGATCAGGGCTCTGGCTCGCTGCTCCCTGAAGCGACGGTACCCTCCTCGCAGCCGACCGTCGCCCCCACCATCGCCAGCCAGCCGTTCGTGGTGCCGGCCGGTTCCGCCTCTGGCGACACCTGGCTAGTGATGCTCTACCAGGACGCTGACGACAAGATCCTGGAAAAGGACATCTACCTGGACCTCAACGAGGCCGAACGGGTCGGCTCGACTGAGAACGTGCGCATCGTGAGCCAGATCGACCGCTATAGCGGCGGCTATACCGGCGATGGCAACTGGTCTAGCACGCGACGCTACTATCTGACGCAAGACCAGGATCTGACCCGTGTCGGCTCACAGCTCGTGGCCGATCTCGGCGAGCTCAACATGGCGGATCCAAACACCCTGATCGACTTTGTCACGTGGGCCGTGGAAACCTTTCCCTCGGACAAGTACGCGCTGATCATGTCGGACCACGGCATGGGCTGGCCCGGCGGCTGGACCGACCCCGATCCAGCGGTGCGCACGCAACCCAGCACGGCACTGGCCTCGGCGCTAGGCAATCAGCTCTACCTGGACGAGCTCGATGCTGCCCTGGCAGAGATCAGGCAACGCACCGGCATCGGCCAGTTCGAGCTGATCGGCATGGACGCCTGCCTGATGGCCCAGCTCGAGGTCTTTGCAGCATTGGCGCCTCACGCCCGCTACGCCGTCGGCTCGGAAGAGACCGAGCCCGCCCTGGGGTGGGCCTATACCAGCTTTCTGGGGGACTTGGCCGCCAACCCTGGCATGGACGGCGCCCAGCTCGGCCACCTGATCGTCGACAGCTATATCCGCGAGGATCAGCGGATCGTCGACGACCAAGAGCGAGCCGAACTGCTACGACAGGGATCGCCCATGGGGGGACTCTTGGGCTTTAGCGTGCCCACGGTGGACCAGGTCGCTAGCCAGATGGAACGCGGCGTGACCTTGAGTGTGGTGGATCTGGCCGAGGTGCCGGCGCTGGTGACCAGCGTCAACGACCTGTGCCTCACGCTGCAGGGGGCGGATCAGGCCAAGGTGGCTCAGGCCCGCAGCTATGCCCAATCGTTTACCAGCATCTTTGGTCAGCAGGTACCAGCGTCATTCATCGACCTGGGCAACTTTGTGGGGCTGCTCCAGCAGGCTCGCCTAGGTGGCACGGCCGACCAGGCCCTGGCCAACGTCTCGGGCGCGCTGCAGCGGGCCGTGATCGCCGAGACGCACGGTAGTGGCAAGCCCGGCGCCACGGGCGTCGCCGTCTATTTCCCCAACTCGCAGCTCTATCGTACCGACGCCGCTGGTCCGGCCTCCTATGTCCCCATGGCCGACGCGCTCGCCCGGAGCTCGCTATGGGATGACTTTTTGGCCCATCACTATACAGGACGATCGTTCACAGCCGGATCTGTCGAGGCGGTGATCCCGGCCGAGAGCGAGGCTGTCACCGCTCCGGGCCAAGGCGACAGCTCGATCTCGCAGGTCCGGGCCTCGTCCTCGGTGGCCCGGCCTGGCGCACCGGTGCTGCTGAGCGCCGACATTGATGCCAGCAACTTGGGACATGTCCTGCTGTTTGCGGGCTACTATGACAGCGCTGCCAACTCGCTCTTTGTGATCGACATGGACTATCTCGAGAGCCCAAACACCCGCCAGGTCGACGGGGTCTACTATCCCGTGTGGCCCGACGTCGAGTTCACGCTCGAGTTCGAATGGGAGCCTATCGTCTACTATATCGACGATGGCCAGGACTCTGTGTCGGCGCTCCTGACGCCGCAAGACTATGGGGTCACCTTTGAGCAAGCGATCTACACGGTCGACGGCATCTATACGTTTGCCAGCGGCGAGACGCGAACAGCGCGACTCTATTTTGCCAATGGCAGACTACAGCGGGTGTTTGGCTTTACCGGCGATGGCACGGCAGGCGCGCCGCGTGAGATCCATCCAGAGACGGGCGACCGCTTTACCGTGGTGGAAGAGTGGCTCGATCTCGATGACCAAGGGCGCGTCATCGCGCAGGCGGTGCAGCAGGGTGGGACGCTGACCTTTGGCGATCAGATGTTCACCTGGGTCGAGCTGGACGCAGCCCCCGGCAACTATGTGGTTGGCTTTATCGCTCAGGACCTGGACGGGAACGCCAAGCAGGCCTTTACTCAGATCACCGTCCAGTGACGTTGCGCCGGTAGGGAGGAGACGAGGCGGGCCTGATGGCCCGCCTCGTGCGCATTTGGCGCCCTCCGGACCGGCAGCTTCAAAGTAGCCTCTCCGCGCGGCTCCAGGACCCCGGCATCTTGTTGACACTCACCGGCGCGCAACGTATTCTCAAGCTCAGGCTGACGCGGGTTCAACCATGACGAGGTGTGGCATGGCGTCCTTGGCAGAGATCGGCAATCGCATCACCGAGAACGTCGAAAAGGTCATCGTCGGCAAGCATCGCGAGGTCCAGTTTGTGCTGGTGGCCATGCTCTGCCGTGGGCATGTGCTGATCGAGGATGTGCCCGGCGTCGGCAAGACGGTGCTGGCCAAGTCGTTCGCACGCTCCATCGGGTCGACCTTTAGCCGCATCCAGTTTACGCCAGACCTCTTGCCCAGCGACATTACGGGCGTCTCGGTCTATAGCCCCAAGACGCGCGAGTTCGAGTTCCGTACCGGCCCGATCATGGCTCAGATCGTGCTGACGGACGAGATCAACCGGGCCACGCCCAAGACCCAGTCCGCCCTTCTGGAGGCGATGGAGGAGCGACAGATCACGGTAGATGAGACCACCTACCCCATGCCGGATCCCTTTCTCGTATTGGCCACGCAGAACCCGATCGAGTACGAGGGTACCTTTCCCCTGCCAGAGGCGCAGCTCGACCGCTTTCTGATGCGGATCAGCCTGGGGCATCCCTCTCCCGAAGAGGAGATCGCCATCATGGACGCGCAGCAGCACCGCCACCCGATCGAGACCCTCGAGCAGGTGGTGACCATGGCCGAGCTGCAAGAGGCCCAGCAGGCCGTCCGCGAGGTCTATGTCGACCCAGTCATCAAGCAGTACATCGTGTCCATCGTCTCGGCGACACGGCACCACCCCGATATCTACCTGGGGGCCAGCCCCCGCGGCAGCTTGGGCTTGGTGAACACGGCACGAGCCCTATCGGCGCTAGAGGGTCGCGACTATGTGCTGCCCGATGACATCAAGCGGCTGGCGGTGCCGGTTCTGGCCCACCGCGTCATCGTGAGCCCGGCAGCCCGCATCCGCGACGTGGACACCCGCGATGTGGTGCAAGAGGTGCTGAGCCAGACTCTGGTTCCCGGCACCAGCGCCTAGCGCAGGCATGGCGCCAAAGAGGCAGGACACAGAGCCTGGCCCCCAGGCGCCGACCGTATCCAAGCTCCCAATCCTCGGCCATTGACGCTCCGACGGGCGGTCTCTATACTCGTGCCAGCCCGATCCATGCACCCTGGAGAAGCGCAACCATGCTAGAGATCCTCGATGTTCCTGACGGCGGCATCACCACGCCCGCCGGCTACCAAGCAGCCGGGCTGGCAGCTGGGCTCAAGCGCAGCGGGGCGCGCGATCTGGCCCTGGTGTATTCGGAGTCTCCGTGCAACGCGGCGGCCGTATTCACCACCAACCGAGTCAAGGCGGCGCCGGTTCTCTATGATCAACGGGTTCTCCAGACCAACGCCAGCGCTATCCACGCCTGCCTGATCAACAGCGGCTGCGCCAACGCCTGCACCGGCGCTCCGGGTCTGGCCGCCTCTGAGGCCATGGCCCGCCACGCCGAGCACGCCCTGCACCTCGCTGAGAACAGCGCGCTGGTCATGTCAACTGGGGTCATCGGCCAGCAGCTCCCGCTAGACAAGATTACGGCCGCCCTGCCGGCCCTCACCGCGGCGCTAGGCGGCGATTCAGAGGCGGGGCTGTCTGCCGCGCAGGGTATCATGACCACGGACACCTATGCCAAGTCCTATGCCGTGCGCGTCCATACGGCGGCCGGGTCGTTCTCCATCGGGGGCATGGCCAAGGGGTCGGGCATGATCCACCCCAATATGGCGACCATGCTGGCCGTGCTGACTACCGACGCCAAGGTGGCCGCTCCCGCCCTGGATGCTGCCCTCCGAGCCTGCTTGGATAGCAGCTTTCACGCCATCACCGTGGACGGCGACACCAGCACCAACGACACCGTGCTCGTGCTGGCTAATGGGCGCAGCGATGCGCCACCCATCACCGAGCCAGCCGGCGAGCTCTACGAGACTTTTGTGACGGCTCTGCAGCGCGTGGCCCAGCACCTGGCCCAAGAGATCGTCCGCGATGGGGAAGGGGCCACGCACTTGGTCCAGATCGATGTGCGTGGTGCCACCAGCGCAGCAGACGCCAAGCGCGTCGCCAAAGCGATCGCTAACTCGCTGCTGGTCAAGACGGCCATCTACGGCCACGACGCTAACTGGGGACGAGTCCTCTGTGCTGCGGGGTATAGCGGGGCCGAGCTAGATCCAGACCAGGTGGATCTATGGCTGGGCGATCTGCACATCGTGCACGAGGGAAAGCCTCACGAGATCGACGAGGAGCGCGCGCTGGATATTCTGGCACGCTATGAGGTCACCATCACGGTCGACCTGCACCTAGGTACGGGCGAGGCGACGGTGTGGACGAGCGACCTGACACACCGGTACGTGGATATCAACGCCCACTATCGCACCTAGGCAGGCGCGCCGCTAGGCGTTACCGCCAATGAGCCGCTTGGCTAGCTCCACATAGACTTGGGCGGCGGCCTGGAGATCTCGCACTTTTACCTGCTCTTGGCTCGTGTGAGCGTATCGCTCTTCGCCCGGGCCAAAGCCGATGGTCGGCAAGCCCGCCACACCCGCCGTGTAGACGCCGTCGGTAGAGAAATCCCAGCGCGTCACCCGTGGCAGATACCCCAGGGTTCGCTCCACCACCGTCGAGGCCGCCGTCACCAGCGGATGGTTGGCCGGAGTGACCCAGGCGGCATACTCTTGGCGCGCCTGCACCTCTGCGCCCGTGTAGGTTGTGCCCTGGTACGCGTCTACGCGAATGGACGCGTCCACGCCCTCGCGGCTGACGATACTGCGAAGCTCAGCGATGGCCTTGGCCTCGGTCTCGCCGCCAGTCAGGCGTCGGTCGAGATAGAGCGTGCAGGCGTCGGGAACCGCGTTTCGGCTGCCGGCCGTGCTGCGAATATCGGTCACGGCAATGCTGCCCCGACCCAGGAAGGAATCCTCGCCCAGTTGCGCCGCCAGGAGCTCGACGCCCACCACCACCCGTGCCGCCTGGTAGATGGCGTTCACGCCCTGGTCCGGCATCGAAGCATGGCTAGCTCTACCCCTTAGGGTGATCTCGAGCGCAATACGCCCGCGGTGCCCCCGCGCGATCTGGAGGTTGGTCGGCTCGCCCAACACCACCCAGTCGGGGCGCAGTGCATTTGTCTCGAGCACGTGCTGGATGGCCATCCCTTCGCACGGCTCCTCCTGCACAACCCCAACCAGGTAGCAGGTCCCGCGCAGCTCTGCCTTGGCGGATGCCAGCGCCTTAAGGGCATAGGTCATGGCGGCCAGCCCGCCCTTCATATCGGCCGCCCCGCGCCCATACAGCACCCCGGCCGAGATATCGCCACCAAAAGGCGGCCGCTCCCAACTGTCGGGGTTGCTCACGTCGACCGTATCCATGTGTCCCTCGAGCAGCAAGATGGGCCCGTCACCGGTTCCGAGCCTGCAAACGACATTGCCCAGCTCGTCGATGCGGACATCGTCGCAGCCGACTGCATCGAGCTCTGCGGCGAGGGTCTTGGCCAGATCCCCCTCCTGCCCCGAAAGGCTAGGGATCTGCACCAATCGCTGGGCAAACTCGGCCAGGCCTTTGCCATCCACCTTGCTCTTGAACAAAGCCATACGGTTGCTGTCTTCCTTCCCTCAGCGCGCGCTCAGCTAGTAGGCGCCGGTCCCCTTGATGACTGTAGGCACGGTCCTCAGCAAGATACGCAGATCCAGCGTCGGCGACCAGTTCTCGATATAGTAGATATCCAGCAACACCATCTCGTCAAACGTAAGCTCGCTGCGCCCGCTCACCTGCCACAGCCCGGTCATGCCCGGTAGCGCGTCTAGGCGGCGGCGGTGCCAGGGAGCATACGCATCGACCTCGCTCTCGAGGGCCGGACGTGGTCCCACCAGGCTCATCTCACCCACCAGCACGTTCCAAAGCTGCGGCAATTCGTCCATGCTGGTGCGGCGGATCCATCGACCCACGCGGGTACAGCGGGGGTCATCGCGCAGCTTGAACAGCGGGCCATCGGCCTGGTTCTGGCCACGCAACGTTGTCACTTGCCTGTCGGCGCCATCGCGCATGGATCGGAACTTGAGCAGGGTGAACACTCTTCCACCCCGACCGACTCGCCGCTGCTGGTAGATTACGGGGCCGGGCGAATCCAGCCGGATCGCCAGGGCGATCAGAGCCCACAAGGGCGACAACACGACGATGGCCAGGCCGGCGATGCCCACATCCAGAGCCCGCTTGAGCGCAAACTGCCACGCGCGCAACGACGGCTCACGCAAGCTGAGGACCGGAATGCCGCCCAGATCGTCCACAGCCACGCGCGCCATCGAGATCTGAAAGACATCGGGTACCACCTGGACAGGCACCCGGTAAGCGCGGCACACCTCGACGATCTGCTGGATCTTGCCGTGCTGCTCCCAAGGCAGCGTGACGATCACCGCGTCGATGCGTGCGTCCGCGAGCACGGCCCGGAGGCGGTCGATCCCACCCAAGGCGGCAAAGCGCCCGATATCGCTTACGGCCTGATCGGGATCGTCATCAAGGAACCCCATGATCTGATAGCCCAGGTCCGGCCGCGCATAGAGGGTGCGCATCACCGAACGCCCCACCTCATCGGCGCCCACCACCAACACGGACGCCACGCCCACGCCTCGCTTGCGCATCCGTGACAAGACGTACTGCTCCGCGAGCCGAGCGGTTCCCAGGAACAAGACGCAGGTGACGCCGGTGTACCCAAAGATCAGGCGCGAATAGTAGCTGGGCGTCGAGAAAAAGATCACGATAGTCATCGCGGCGATCCCCAACAGGACTCCGCGGAATACGATGATCATCTCCTCCACTAGACGTCGTCCACGCTGCGCCCGGTAGGCCCCCTCCACCGCCAAAAAGAGAGCCACCAACGCGACCAACCCGACCATGGAAGGCAGATAGCGGCTCAGCGGCACGAAAAAGAGCGGTTCGACCTCGCGCCACCACTGCCAACGGTAGCGGACCACATAGGCCAGCATAAATGCGAGCGCCACAAGCATGGCGTCAACCAGCAGCTTGGCTAGTGACCATACGCGTCCTAAAGTTCCCCGGCTCATGACGCGACCTCGTCATAGAGGGCGGCCGTCCGGCGCGCCGTGTTCTCCCAGGAAAAGAGGGCCGCCCGCTCGAGTCCCGCCAACGCCAGTAACCTACGGCGTTCTTGGTCTCCCAGCAGCGCCACCATCTCGGCCGCGATCTGCTCCGGTTCGCGCGGGTTCACGGTGACCCCGGCGCTGCCCACAACCTCTGGCACGGCCGAGACATTGGATACCAGCACCGGCACCCCACAGGCCATCGCCTCCAGGGGCGGAAGACCAAAGCCCTCGTACAAGGAGGGGTAAACAAACAGAGCGGCGCCGCCATAGAGTGCGGCCAGGTCGTCGCCCGGGATATAGCCGGGCAGCAGGACGTGCTCGGCCACGCCCGACTCCTGGATGGCTGCATAGATCGGGTCATCGTACCAGCCCTTGCCACCGGCCAGCACCAGCGTGTGCTCAATCCCCGAGCGACGTGCCCGGGCATAGGCTTGGATCAGCACCGGCAGGTTCTTGCGCGGCTCCAGCGTCCCCAGGTAGAGGACATAGTTCTCCGGCAAACCAAGACGCGCCCTCAGAGAAGCCACGTGCTCCGTCGTGGGCGGCCTCAGGTCGGGGTTCACCCCGTTAGGGATCACGCGCACGCGGTCGGGCGGCAGCTTGAGGATCTCGACAGCATCGCGGGCCGTGCTCGCCGACACCGCGATGACGGCCGCCGCGCGACGCGTCGTCTCTCGGGTGATCCGCTGCAGATAGGCCCGCCGCGCCGGAGGAAAGAGGTGCGGGAACAGGTAGAAACTCAGGTCGTGCAAGGTGACGATCTGCGGGGTACGACCGATCAGAGGGCCAGCATACACAGGCGAGTGCAGTAGGTCGAGCCGTTCTCGGCGCGCCTGGCGGGGCAGGCTTAACTGCTCCCACAGGATGCGCGCCATGGCTCCACCGGACGGCCGGCGAGCCGAGTGGACGCTCCAACCAGGGTAGTCGCGCGCTGCCTCACCGCCGAACGCACTCAAGCACAAGTGCGGCGCGATGCGCGGCAACGTCGCCATCAGCCAATGGATGTACTGGCTCACCCCGGCGTTGCGATATCCGCTCTCTGATGACAAGAGCTGCGCGTTGAACCCAACATGCAGCCGCTTGTTTGGCGTCAGACCAGCATCATTGCTCATATCGTTCGCATTATACCATCAGCTCGGCGGCTCCCAAACAGCCTAGCCGCGCGACTCGTGCTCATCGGCACCCAGAACGCGCCGATACACCGCCACCGTCTCGGCAGCGATGCGAGCTTGGGTGTAGTGATCCAATACGCGCTGGCGCCCTCTCGAGCCCAGAGAGCGCTGCAGCTCGGGCTCATCCACCAGCCGCTGTAGTGCGTCTCTCAGGGCCATGGCGTCGCCCTCGCGCACCACCAGGCCAGCATCGCCAATCACTTGCGGGATCTCGCCGGAATCCGAGCCCACCACCGCCACCTCGCAGGCCATCGCCTCCACCAGGACCCGACCAAACTGCTCCGCCCAGTTGGCCTGCGTCAGCGATGGCAGGGCTAGGATGTCCAGCTCTGCTAGCCGCTGAGGCATCTCCCCAGAACCGGCCTGCCCACAAAACACAACCCGCTGCGCCAGCCTGCTCCGCGCCACACGATCACGCAGCGCGCCTTCCAGCGGCCCCTGGCCGATCAGGCGTAGCTCCCAATCGCCGGCCAGCTGCTCCAGCGCCTCGATCAGCAGCCAGAGGCCCTTTTCGGGCACCAGGCGGCCGGCATAGCCGATGACCACCCTAGAAGACGGCGGTCGACCACCTGACGGCCGAAACAGCCCGGGATCGACGCCAAACTGAGGGATGACGGTCGCGGGGCCAGCATAGCCCTTGGCCCGCAGCACGTCCACGGCCGCCGCGTTGCCAGCGATCGCGGCATCGACGCCACCATAGACCGAGCGCTCCATCGCCCCAAAGGGCCAGGGATAGCGCCGCAACAGATTCTGCCACGTGAAAAAGAGACAGCGAGCTCCCTCGGCGCGGCATGCCCGCACCGCCAAATAGGTGGCCAGGTTGTAGGGCTCCTCGTCAATGTGGACCAGGTCTGGCCCTAGTCGGCGCAGCTCGCGACGCAACGTGGGGTAAAAGTGGGCGTGGAACGAGCCGTTCAGGAAGATGGGCAGCTCACGCAGATCGTATCCCTGCAGGTGGGCCCGCTCCAGGACGGCTTGGCGCCGACCCTCTCGCCACAGCGGGGGCACCAGGGCCGTCAGCGCCACGTCGTCATA
This sequence comes from Chloroflexota bacterium, assembly GCA_036803245.1. Lineage (GTDB taxonomy): Bacteria > Chloroflexota > Anaerolineae > UBA1429 > UBA1429 > DAIRUQ01. The sequence continues at coordinate 45,159 of DAIRUQ010000002.1, forward strand.
GGCCGCTATCGCCTCCAGCTTGGTCTGGTAGCTACCCACCACCAATGCCTTGGAGAGCATTACGACCCGCACGCCAGCCCCCTCTCGCCGCGCCCACATCGTCGCGCTTTGACACAGCCAGGCCGCTGCGATAGCATCAGCCCACTGGGGCGGTGGCGGAATGGCAGACGCTGCGGACTTAAAATCCGCTGGATTACATCCATGAGGGTTCGAATCCCTCCCGCCCTACTCTTCGCGCGGCGATCACCACGGCCCTAGCAACTCTGCCTATCATAGCCTGGTGCCCCCGTCTTGCCAACGCCCCGCCTCTCGACCTGGTTCTGCCGTGGCGCGCCAGACTTGCGCGCTCTGCCTTTTGGTGCCATGATCTGCCGAGTGCGCGTCGAGCCGCCGACCGAGGCACCGCCAACAGATCAGGGAGACCCCGATTCATGCTCAAGATCGCCGAAGTGCTGCCCCCGTACCCAACCCCCTTGTGGCGGCTGGCCCGCCAGTGCGGCCTCACCCACGTGGTGGGCGGCATGGATTTTCGGCGGGGGCTGGATGTCGACGCCGAGGCCCTGCCCTGGAGCTATACCTCGCTGCTCCACGTCAAGACGCAGTACGAGGACGCCGGGTTCCGCCTCGAGGTGCTCGAGAGCCGTCCGCCCATGCACAAGGCCAAACTGGGCTTGCCGGGCCGCGATGAGGAGATCGAGGCGGTGCGGACCCTGATCCGCAACATGGGCGCCTTGGGCATTCCGGTCTGGTGCTATGAATGGATGCCCGTCTTTAACTGGCTGCGAACCTCGCTGGCACTCCCCACGCGAGGCGGCGCCCTGACCACTGCCTATGACCACAGGCTGATGCAGAACGCACCGCTGACAGAGTACGGCCAAGTGACCGAAGAGTCGCTCTGGGAGAACCTGGGATACTTTCTGGATGCCGTCATCCCGGTAGCTGAGGAGGCCGGCGTCAAGTTGGCCATGCATCCCGATGATCCGCCGCTATCGCCCATTCGCGGCCTCGGACGGATCATGCGCAGCATCGACAACTACCAACGGCTAGTCGATCGCTGGCCTAGTCCCGTCAATGGCATCGCCCTCTGCCAAGGCAACTTTGCCCTCATGACCGACGATCTCCCCGCCGTGATCCGCCGTTTCGGGTCTCAAGATCGCATCTTTTTCGTCCATCTCCGCGATGTGCGCGGCACCGCCGAATGCTTTGTGGAGACGTTTCACGACGACGGACAGACCGACCTGCTGGCCTGCCTGCGCGCCTACCGCGACGTCGGCTACGAGGGCGTGCTGCGCCCCGATCACGTGCCCACCATGGAGGGCGATAGCCACAACGACCCCGCCTATTCGACGGTGGGAAGGCTCTTTGCCGTAGGCTACATCAAGGGCCTTTGCCAAGCCGTCTATGCCGACTAGGCCAGGCCACGACAACTAGAACGCGTCTCATCAAGCGGAGCACTTCTGTATGACCAACCGACCCTTTGAGTCTACCCTGGCCCATGTGAACACCTTTTCGCGCCCATCGCAGCTCTGTATCACAGACATGCGCCTAACCGACATCGTCGGCGCACCCATGCACTGCATCCTGCTCAAGATCGAGACCAACCAAGGCCTGACCGGCTTTGGCGAGGTCCGTGACGGCGCCGACCGCCTTTATGCCGAGATGCTCAAGAGCCGCCTTCTGGGTGAGAACCCCTGCGATGTGGATCGGCTCTTTCGCCGCATCAAGCAGTTCGGCGGGCACGGTCGGCAGGGCGGAGGCGTCAGCGGCGTCGAGGTAGCCTTGTGGGATCTGGCCGGCAAGGCATACGGCGTGCCCGTCTACCAGATGCTTGGCGGCAAGTTCCGCGACCGCGTGCGCCTCTACTGTGATACCGATGCCCGCGGTGACCGCTCAGCTCGCGCCATGGGAGAGGCCATCACTGAGCGCGTAGAACGCGGTTTCACCTTTGCCAAGATGGATGTCGGCACCAGCCTGGTTGCACGAGAACCAGGCGCCCTCAGCGCGCCGTTAGGCCACCTGGAGGAGCTGCGCCAGGCCGCAGCCGCTACCCGGCATGCCGCAGGCATCACGCCTGAGGACACGCGCACGGCCCGCAACCGCTGGTATGACCTCAACAACGTGCCCCATCCGTTCTGCAGCGTCCATCTCACTGAAAAGGGGCTGGACCTGCTGGAGCAGTACGTGGCCGAGGTCCGTGCTGCGGTAGGCTACGAGTTGCCCTTGGCGGTGGATCATCTGGGCCACATCGCCATCGAAGACTGCATTCGACTGGCGCACCGACTGGAAAAGTACAACCTCGCCTGGATGGAGGATCCCGTCCCCTGGCAGTACACGGCCCAATATCAGCGCTTGACGCAAACGAGCACCGTGCCCATCTGCACGGGCGAGGACATCTACCTCAAGGACGCCTTCCGACCCCTGCTGGAGGGCCAGGCTGTGGCGGTCATCCATCCCGACGTGCTCACCGTGGGCGGCATTCTGGAGACGAAAAAGGTCGGCGACCTGGCCGAGGAGCATGGCATCGCCATGGCGATTCACATGGCCGAGAGCCCCATCGGCTGCATGGCGGCGGTGCACGCCGCAGCCGCCACGGCCAACCTCCTGGCCGTCGAGTTCCATTCGGCCGACTGCCCTTGGTGGGAGGATCTGGTCACCGGTCTGCCCGCGCCGTTGATCCAGGCCGGACATATCACCCTACCCGATGAGCCGGGCTTGGGCATCGAGTCCCTGAACGATGATGTCATCGCCGAGCATCTCGATCCCGCCATGCCCGAGCTGTGGGCCAGCACCGAGCAGTGGGATCACCGCTGGTCGCATGATAGACTGTGGAGCTAGGAAAGTAGCATCCGGATCCGCGATCCCCATAGGAGGCCAAGCGCCATGAAGTTCAGTTGCCGAGAGGATATCATCCAGCTAACGCCTTTGTGGACGGGCGAGCGTTTTGACGACGGCAGGCCCCGCGTCCCTGATGACATTGTCGAGCGGATGGTCTATGTCACCACCGAAGAGGCCTGGGGCGTGCTCTGGCGGCACGGGTTCCAGTACCAGTTCGAGGGCAACTGGCTCAACCTCCACCCCGACCAGGTGCTGGTGGGCCGCGCGGTGACGGGCGTCTTTGTGCCCAAGCGACCCGACCTCCACGATGGCCTGATGAAGTACGGCCACGAGCAAGAGGGCCGCGTGGGAGAGATGAATTCCTGGGTGATCCAGACCCTGGTCAAGGACGATGTCATCGTCATCGACCTGTTCGGCAAGATCCGCAGCGGCACTTTTTCGGGAGGCAACCTCTCTACGGCCATCGCTGCCCGCACCCAGCGAGGACAGGTGATCTATGGCGGGATCCGCGACGCCCAACAGATCCTCCAGATCCCTGATTTCTGCACGTTCTGCCGCGGCATCGATCCCACCGGCATCGACGACGTGACGTTGGTAGGCATGAACGTGCCCTGTCGCATCGGCAACGCCACCTGCCTGCCCGGCGACATTGTCCTGGGCACCTACTCGGGCATTCTGTTCATCCCGCCCCATCTGGCCCAAGAGGTAGTCGAGCACTCGGAGACGATGCGCCTGCGTGAGGCCTTTGGCTTTACCCGGCTGCGCGAGGGAGTCTATACCTCCAGCCAGATGGATACTGCCTGGACCGACGAGATCGAGGCGGACTATGCCGGCTGGCTGGCCCAACGCACCGACGAGGAAAAGGCGCGCATCCTTTGGGAGGAGCGCAGCTAGTAGAATCGAACAAGCCCACGAGGGGCGAGACCGCCCATGCGGCAGACCCAAGGGCGAGTTGGTTGATCGCATCGGTTCCTTTCGCTGATGGCACTTTGGTTAGGAGGAAACATGGCCTTCAGGACACCGGCAGAGATCGTGGCTAGCGCAGAGCAGGCGGCTTGTAGCAAGACCGCGCTAAGCGTGCCCAGAGTTCTAGTTCTCGGCTTTCTGGCGGGCGCCTACATCGGTTTTGGGGGGCTACTGGCCATCGTCGTGGGCCGAGGTAGCCCGGCGCTTCTGGCCGCAAACCCCGGCTTGGCCAAGTTCCTGTTCGCTGCCGTGTTCCCCGTCGGGATTGTGATGGTTGTGATTGCCGGATCGGAGCTGTTTACCGGCAACTGCAGCGTGATCCTCCCCGGCTGTCTATGCGGGCGAACCTCCTGGGCCTCCATGCTCCGGAACTGGGTGTTCGCGTATGTGGGCAACCTGCTCGGGTCACTCTTTATGGCGATCTTTATGGCCTACCTGACCGGCATCGTGCGTGGCGGTGGCCTAGGCGAGGCCACGGCGGGCATCGCCCAAGCCAAAGTGGAACTAGACTTTTGGACGCTACTGCTGCGCGGGATCGGGTGCAACTGGCTGGTGGGCCTAGGCATCTGGCTCGCCCTGGCGGCCGATGATGTCGCGGGCAAGATCTTGGCGCTCTGGTTCCCCGTCATGGCGTTTGTCGCCATCGGCTTTGAGCACTCGGTAGCCAACATGTTCTTTATCCCCCTGGGCATGCTGAACGGCGCCGAGGCCAGCATCGGTGATTTCTTACTCCATCTGATCCCCGTCACCCTCGGCAACATCGTCGGGGGGTCCGTGATGGTCGGCGGCATCTATGGGTGGCTGTACGGCTCCCGACGGGCCAAGTCCTAGCCAACCCCCGACCGCGACTCTACTTCCTGCTCGGGGGCGCATCCGCCCGAGACGCCCCCGAGCAGAACGCGCCCAGCCGTGTCCCGAGGCTCTGTTTCCGCGCCATCATGCCCTGACGGCAGTCCCCGCGCTCTCGACATCATGGCGCTGGAACCCCTGAGCGCTCACATCCTGCGATTGACACGCCTTGAAGCGGCCCGCTATAATCGTTCCCGCCGTTGCAGACGGGAGGTTGTTATGCGTACCATTCAGATCACCGCCGGCGACGTGACCGTGATCGCCGAGCTGGACGATTCCAAAACCGCCGACGCCATCTGGCAGGCGCTCCCCATCGAGGCCCGCGCCAACACCTGGGGCGACGAGATCTACTTTGGCATCGATGTGCACCTGGACGCCGAGGATCCGCGCGAGGTGGTCGATCTCGGGGACGTCGGCTACTGGCCGCCGGGGCATGCCTTTTGCCTCTTTTTCGGACGCACGCCCATGAGCCTGGGCAACGAGATCCGCCCGGCGTCGCCTGTGAACGTTTTCGGCCGCATCCAGGGGGATGCGACGGTTCTGCGCGAGGTCGCTTCGGGGGCCACGGTCAGGATCGAGCCCGCCGATGAATCCGCATCCTGACCGCCAACAGTAGCATTGGAGAGCATCATGACCCTTGAAAAAGCACGAACCATCCTAAAGCGCGCCGAGGCCGAACGACAGGCCATCGGCCCCGTGTCCGATCTCTTTGAGGGAGGGCTGACCCTGGATCAGGCGCACGATATCTGCGAGGCCAGCATCGCCGAGCGCATCGCCGCGGGCGACCCGCTACGCGGCTTTAAAGTGGGTTTTACCAACATCCCCGTCCGCGACAAGATGGGGCTGCCCGATTCGACCTATGGCTATCTGTTGGAGAGCATGGTGCTGCCTTCGGGTGGCACGCTGGCCATGAGCGAGCTGATCGCCCCGCGCATCGAGTGCGAGATCTGCTTTCGCCTGGCCAAGCCGCTCTCGGGCAAAGGGCTGTCGATTGAGCAGGTGCTCGACGCCACCGATGCCGTGGCCGCCGCCTTTGAAATCTGCGATGCGCGCATCCGCGACTGGAAGTGCCCCTATCCGGACTTTTTCGCGGACAATGGCTTTTCGGCGCGGATCGTCCTCGAGGGCAGCTGGCATGACGTACGCGACGTGGACCTCTTGGGCGAGTCGGTCGTTCTGAGCCAGGACGGCGTGCAGATCGCCGAGGGGCGTGGCGAGATGGCCATGGGCCACCCAGCCAACGCCGTCTCCTGGCTGGCTGGCAAGCTGGCCGACCGCGGCAAGGGTCTGGAGGCAGGTCAGCTCGTCATGACGGGCACGCTGACGCCGATCCTGACCATCGAAGCCGACAGCACCTACGAGGCCGCTTTCTCGACGCTGGGCACCGTCACCAAGGCCTTTGCCTAGGAGCGAGGCCCATGGGCACGGCCCAGATCAAGCCATCCATTTGTAGCATCGCCTGGCGCGACGAGCCGATCGAGGTAGTTCTGCCGATCGCGGCCCAGGCGGGCTATCTTGGCGTTGAGGTGTGGCAGCCTCACGTGCAGCGCCATCTGGAGTCGCACGGCAGCCTGGAGACGCTCGGTGCACTCCTGGCGCGACACCAGTTGGCCGTGCCCATGGTGAGCGGGTACTATGACCTGGCGCTGCAAACCCAGGAAAGCCTGGACGCTCTGGCGACCCATGCACAGCAAGCCGTGGCGCTGGGCGCTCCCCTCTTGCGCATGTTCACGGGCGGCGAGTCGTCCCGTGAGGCCACCCTCTCCGTATGGAGCCAGGTCGTCGCGGCGCTACAACAGGCCTGCGATCAGCTCGCGCCGATGGGGCTGGCCATCGCCTTGGAGACCCACGAGGGCAACCTGCACGACGCCACCCCCAGTACGCTTCGCCTGCTAGAGCGCGTGGATCGCCCCAACCTCTGCATCAACCTGGATATCTTTAACCTGTATGCCATCGGCGAGGATCCTTGCGAGGCCTGGCTGCGGTTGCGCCCCCACGTGCGCATGATCCACCTCAAAAACGCCGTGCGCCAGGGCCAGAGCCGTCGCCTGGGCATCCCGCTAACCGAGGGCGAGATGCCGTATAGACCGTTTCTGGATGCAGTTGGCGGTAGCGACTATGACAGGTTCGCCTCGGTAGAGTGGTTCGGACCCGAGCCAGCCCAAGCGGCCGTTGGCGAAATCAGCTATCTCCGCCAGGAGCTGGGAGGTCGCCTTGCGCAACGGCCCGCCTGATCGCTGCGACGTCCTGATCATCGGCGGCGGCGGGGCGGCGCTGCGGGCGGCCATCGCTGCTCACGAGGCGAATCGCTCGCTGGGCATCCTGCTCGTCACCAAGGGTACCCTCGGCGCCAGCGGCGTAACCGCCACGGCTTGCTCTGACCGCATGGCGTTTCACGCCACCCTCCCCACCACCGAGCCTGGCGGCCCCGACGCCTGGCGCTATCATGCTGACGATATCTATCGCATCGGCGGCTATGTGAGCGACTGGGATCTGGCCGAGGTGCTGGCGCGTGAGGCCGCGGGAGCCTTTACCTACCTCGAGTCGCTAGGCGTGCCCTGGGCACGCAACCCCGACGGCAGCCCAGCGCAGTTTGTCACCGATGGCTCAGCCTATGCCCGCGCCTGCTACACGGGGCCACACACCGCCAACGAGATCGAGGCCGCCCTGCTGGCGCGGTTGCGGCAGCTTCCCGTTCGCGTGCGCGAACACACCATGGTCGCCGAGCTGCTGCGCGATAGCAACGGCGACCTAAGCGGCGCCATCCTCGTATCCGAAGCAGCGCCGGTAGCCGCCATCGTCTCCGCTCCTACAGTAATCCTGGCGACCGGGGGCGCCGGTCGTGCCTTTGCGGTCAACGTCTTCCCGCCCGACTGCACCGGCGACGGCTATGCCATGGCGTTTCGGGCCGGCGCCGAGCTGGTCAATCTAGAGTTCATCCAGTTTGGCCTCTGTTCTCTGGCGACGGGGCTGGCCTGCTCGGGAAGCATGATGCGGGCGCTGCCGCGACTGGTCAACGACCTGGATGAGCCGTTCTTGCAACGCTATCTCGGCCCCGAGCAGCGCAATACGGCTTGCGATCTTCTCTACGCCAAAGGCGCCAGCTGGCCCGTCTCCTGGGAAGAGCCCACCCACATCATCGACATCGCGGTCTCGGCCGAGCTAGCCCGCGGCCGGCGCGTGTACCTGGACTATGGACGGAATCCGGTCGGGTATGCACCGACCGCGCTGGCCCAGCAGATTCGCCGTTGGTACCAGGATCGGGGCTATGCGCTCACCCCCACGGACACCCCGCTGGATCGGTTGCGGGCCATCAATCCCCAGTCGATCGCCTGGCTGGCCGAACGGGGCCTGGATCTCGCTCGCGACGCCGCCATCGAAATTGCACCGGCGGCCCAGCACTTTCAGGGGGGCGTCAAGATCGGCCCAGATGGCGGCACCAGCGTACCAGGCCTCTATGCCGCCGGCGAGGCCGCAGGAGGACAGCACGGCGCCAACCGGCCGGGCGGCAACGCTCTGCTGGATAGCCAGGTCTTTGGGGGGATCGCGGGGCGATCAGCCGCGGCGAGAGCCTCGGCCACGGCGACGCCGGAGACGCCGGCGCACACAGACCCGCTGGAGGTCATCGCCAGCATGACCGGCGCACGGGGAGCATCGCCCACGGCCGTGATCGAGCAGGTTGGCCAGTGCATGTCAGCCACCTGCGCCGTCCACCGAACCAAAGCGGGGCTCTTGCAGGCTCTGGCCAAGCTCGACGCACTGCTGCGCCAGGGTGTGGCCTTGGATGCGAATCAGCCCAACCTCTCGCTGGAGGCGATCAACGTGCTTCAGGTGGCCAGCCTGGTGATTCGAGCCGCGCTGGGCCGCGATGAAAGCCGCGGTCCCCATCTCCGCTTTGCCGACGAGCAAAGCACCGCGCCGCACCCGCGCGATGACGCGCGCTGGTGTCGCTACCAGGTGCTAGAGGCCGATCGCGTTGGACGCCCCTGGCGTGGTGTCCGCATCGCTATACGAGAACCCGTTCGTAAGCCTGGCTAGCCCACGAGCAGGGCGCCGTCACTCCAGCCTCTCCAGCGCCCGCCGCACTTTTTGGACGCAGGCGTCAGTCTGGCACATGATCTCTGCCCGCGAGAGGTACAGCCACACCCAGGCCATCTGGTCAACGTCGGCAGAGGCATAAGCCAGCGTCGCTTCAGACACGGTCTCGCCGGCACAGTCGATGGCCACGCCGCCGCGACGCGCCGGCACCGCCACATCCGCCACACAGTGCCCGTTCTCGTGCAAGAGCACGTGGTCGCGATAGGCATCAAGCCCCTCTTCGTGCAGCGCCTGCCAGAGCCGATCCTTGGCCGTCTCGCGCAGCCAGAGATCGTTGATCTCGTGCGCCGCCAACAGCCGATCCAGGGTGGTATGGATAAAGGTGACGCGGCGTAGCTTGGCCGCGGCGATGGGCCGGGGAAGGCTGTGGAGAGGGCCGAGCTCCAGCTTCAGGTAGCGCTCCTCGGCCCGGGGATGGTCGGGCTCATCGGGCAAGAGCTCTCGTCGCGTGGCCAGCCGATACCGCTCGACGGACGCATAGTAGCGAATGCTACAGCCCATCTCGCCAAATCGCGAGGGATGGTAAAACGCCAGATACTCGGCGCCTACCCGTTCCGGCGCGCGGGCCAGCGGGATGCGGTACCACCGCTCGTCTAGCACGCGCTGCCAGTCCTCCAGGCGCGGCACGATCGCCACCAGCACCCGCTCGGGATCTCGACCTTCCGCCTCTTCGAGGTACGCCTCGTCCCAGTCCATCATGCCCTCCAACCGGTCCCAGATGCAGCAACGCCCTCCCAAGAGGGAGGGCGCGCTAGCGGGCTGCGACCGTGGGCTCAATCCACGGCGAAAAAGGCGAACCGCATCCCGACATAGACAAAGTAGAGCACCATCAGATAGATCGCGCCCGCCCTATTCAGGCGTCCCTTGGTAAGCCACAGGATACCCCACAAGATCAACCCCGTGCCAGTCTCCCAGGGCAGATCCCAACGCACCAGCGGCCCCGGCACCCAGTAGCCCGAAACCAACGCTCCGCCGCCGATGGCGACCAGCGGATTGGTGATATTGCTGCCGATCAGGGTCCCCAGTGAGATGCCGTGCTCTTTGTTGCCGATGCCCGAGATGGCCGTGCTGAGCTCGGGCAGCGCCGAGGCGATGCCCAGCGTCATCACGCCGATCAGAGAGCCACTGACCCCCGTGGACTGGACGATCCCTTCGGTGACCCGTAACACCATGTCGGCACTGATGATCGTCACCACCATGGCGGCCATCGCATAGAGCCCCCAGATAAGCGCCTCGCGGCCCGTCTTGGGGACATCTTCCTCTTTGCCCGCGGCCTCGGCCGGCTCTTCCTTCTGATAGTGCTTGCGCTCATCACGATACAGGTAGTAGGTGTACACTATGAACGTACCAAACAGGATCAGCCCATCCCACCGCGAATAGTGGCGATCCCATCCCAGAATGATGCACATGACGGTCGTGCCGATCATGGGCAGCATGCTCTTCCACAAAAAGTAGCGCCGAAAGTAGAGCGTTCCCGCAAAAAAGACGACCATGCCCAGGATCAATGTCTGCTGGACCACATCCGAGCCGATATTGGCGCCCAACACAATGGCCGAGGCGATCTTGGGATCCATGGTACCACGCAAGATGCCAGCAGAGGCGGTGAGGTGAGCGGTGATCTCGGGAATGCTGGTGGCCAAGGAGACCACCGTCATACCCATAAAGGTTGTGGAGAGATCAAAGTAGGTGGCCAGGCCGATGAGGCGTTTAACGGCTTGATCCGCGGCGGCTATCAGAAACGCTATCCCCACCACGCCAGCGACAATATTGATCCCCAACGGCTGTGTGTGAAGAAAGCTGAACATGTTTTCCCGCCATTCCCTATGCGCTTGCTGGCGCCCCCAACCGGCTCGTTTGGCCCGTTACTGTGGATTGCCAAGAAGATAGTATAGATTATTCCGGCCCCGCCTCCAAAAGCGCCCTAGGGTTGATATTCCCTCCTCTTCAAAGCCTACGAACTCCCCGCGTGGACACCCCTTGGGCGCAGCCCTATAATCACCTCGGTAGACTGCACCGCGAATGAGAGGATATAGCATGGAACAGCTCGAGCTCGTTCGTCAGATCCTGGATGCCTTGCCCCCCCTAGACCATTCTGTGGGCGACCGCCTGCCCTTGTACTTGTGGGGCCTACGGGGGATGCCAACCTCCAGCGAAACCATGGCCCGTGAACTGCTTCAGGAGGCCGCTGCGCGAGGGTTGGCCTTTGTGGCGGTGTGGGACCACGATAATCTGGCCGAGTCGGTGGCCGAGGCCCTCAAGCTGGGACGTCTTCAGCAAGAGCTCGGCCTCAGCATAGGTGCCGACGCCATCAAGCCGCTTTACGCCTTTTGCGATGGCAGCCCAGAGACGGCCCATGTGGACGAGGCCGGCGAGCCGTTCTTTGATCATTCCCATAGCCCGAACCGCCCCATCGGCTGCCCGTTTGCCCTAGGCCATCGCTATGCAGAGATCTCTGGCCGCATCCACGCCTTTGCGCAAGCCTACCAAGATGCTGGCCTCCCGCTGGATTTCGTCTACAGCGACTGGGAGATCGACGGCCCGCTGGAATGGAACGATGCCTTGGAGCACATCCGCCGCTGTACCCGCTGCCAGGCCGAACTGAGCGACCTGGATGATTTCGGTCATGTGCAGCGCACCCTGCGGCGCATCCGGGCCAAGATGCAACGCGAGTGCTTCGCCCAGCCTATCCTGCAGCGCTATCCACGCGCTCTGGTGGGCAACTATGCCGTGTACAACCACGGCGGGATGCGCTACTGGTACGACTATTTCGAGCGCGTCAATCTCGACCTGCCGCATACATGCGATCAGCGTGAGCCCTCCCGCCCCTGGGCCCACGAATACCCCGAAACCGGCTATACCTTTGGCATGCCCGTCCTCTACACCTGGTATCGCACGTATGACTGGTATGACTTTGAGAACGCCGACTATCACTGGTTCTACAACATGCTCAAGGTGGCCAGTAACGCTGGACGCCACAAGCCAGCGGGCCACACTTTGATCACCTTTGTGCACCATACGCTCACCGATCCTCCTGAAGGGGGTGCCGAGCCGCATATTCAGCCGATGAGCGTCGAGGCCTACCAGGAGCTCCTCTGGCACGCGCTCCTTCGTGGTCACGACGCGTTCTTTTCCTGGAGCCCCAACGACGTCGCGGTACACGAGGCGGTGGTCGCACAGCAAGTCTATAACCAGTCACTGGCCTATGGTGATTTCCTCGCGCACGGGCAGCCTGTGACTTTTGCCATCCCCCCAGAGCCAGGCACGGTGGTCTCGGCTCTGCGCGCAGGCGGTCGCCTCTTGGTGCGGCGCACCGACTTTGGGGGCGATGGCCGGCCCCACTCCCTCGTCGTCGATGGCCACCGCATCGAGGTGCCAGCGGCGCCGGGTGTCTGCCAGATCCTCGATCTGCGCTAGCCGCGATTGGAGAGGCACCATGTCATACCAAGAGCGAGACCTGATGATCCGCGGCGCCACGTTGCACCTCTACGAAATGGGCGATGCGGGGCCGCTGCTGATCCTGGCACACGGCTTTACCGATCACGGCCTCTGCTGGCTGCGTCTCGCTCAAGAGCTGGCCCCCCACGCGCGCGTCGTCATGTACGATGCGCGTGGTCACGGGCGCTCGGATTCCCCTCCGACCGCCTTCACCCGCGAGGAGCTGGCCAAGGATCTGGTCGCTCTGGTAGATGCCCTCGGCGGGGAGCCTCCCGTCATCATGGGCCATTCCTTGGGAGCGGATACGGCCGCCTGGGCCGCCGCCCTGGCGCCCGAGCGCTTCCTTGCCGTCATCCTGGAAGATCCACCCTGGAATGCGGCCCTTTATGCCCGCCACGACGCCGAGCGCCGCGCCAGGGCCGACCGCGAGCGGGCCCAAGTCGAGAGCAACCGCGAACGCAGCGTCGGCGAGCTTGAAGCCTTTATCCGCCAACACTCGCCCAACTGGCACGAGATCGAGTGGCGCACATGGGCGGAAGCCAAGGCTTTGATGGCTCCCGAGGCGGCAGAGATCATTGCCAGCCCGCGAGCTCCTTGGGAGACTCTAGTCCCACGCATCACCTGCCCCGTGCTCTTGCTCACGGGCGACAACGATCTGGGCGCCCTAACCACGCCCGAGGCCGCCGCCGAGGTCGTTCGCATAGGGCGTCGTGTTCAGCACGTTCATATTGCCGCTGCCGGCCACTCGTTGCGCCGCGACCAGTTTGAACCTGTTCTGCGAGCCGTCCAGCAGTTCCTCGGCGATCACGGGAGCTGAGAACGTTGCGCCCCCTCAAGCAAGCGACTAGACTGGCCCCCGGACGACAGCCCGCAGGCGACACGCCGGGGAAGGAGATGGCACCGTGAAGCCCTTGCGCCGACATGTAGCCCTGGCCGTTGATGGTGGCGGAATCCGCGGGGCCATGGTCACCAGGGCGCTCTCTATGCTCGAGGAGCACCTGGGGACGCCGTGTCCCGAGCTGTTTACGCTCGTAGCCGGCACGTCCACCGGTTCGGTCATCGCTGCCGGCATCGGCGCGGGCATTACGGCGCAGCAGATGCATGCGCTCTATCGCGAGCTGGGAGGCAGCATCTTTCGCAAGAGCTGCCGTTCACGCCTCTGGCCCTTGACGCGGTACCGCTATCCCATCGAACCGCTGCGCGAGGGGCTGCAGCATGCTCTGGGTGATCTGACCCTGGGCGACCTCTGGTCCGACCAAGGCGGCATCGATCTGGTCATTACCGCCTACGATCTGGTGGAGCAACGCACCCGCTTCATCAAGCCCTGGAAGCCCGAGTACGCACAGTGGCCCCTCGCCACAGCCGTTCTGGCCTCGTGCGCGGTGCCCACCTATTTTCCCGTCGTGGAAGGCCGCTACGTGGATGGTGGCGTAGGCTCGTACGCCAACCCGTGCTATCTCGCCGCCTACGAGATAGCCTTTTGCCTGGGCTGGGATCCCGCCGAGACCACCTTGATCAGCCTGGGCACCGGTCGGGCCCCGCGCACCCTGCCGTTGGGCGGCGCGGACCGACTGCGCCCCTGGCAGTGGTTGGGGCCGGTGTTGGATGCTTTCGGGGCCTCGGCCCAAGACCAACAGGTGCATCTGGTCGAGACCTTTTTCGGCGAGCTGGACTTTCGGCGATTCCAGGTAGACCTCGAGGCGCCCATCGCCATGGATGATGCCTCAGCGCTCGATCTGCTGGAGAGCTATGGCGAACGACTAGGCCAAAAGCTGCTCAATGACGAGCTAGATCAGGCCCAGTTCGTCACCGCGCCGCTAGCGCCCGGCTATCGCCAGCCCGAGCCCACGGACCTACTCAAGCCTCAACCCTCAAGGCCCTCATCGCTCCCGCTCTGGCTCGTCATGGGAGGGTCGTTGATCGGACTCTGGCGGCAACTACGCAAGCACTGAGTGAAATCGCATCGATCTAGAAGGAGTCTCTAGCATGAACACAGATCGTCTCGCCCAACAAGCCCTCGACCAAGGACAGGGGATACTACGCCTGGCCCCCACCTGGGTACCCCGCTCGTTCTGCATCCCTGGCCGCCGACTCAAGCTGGACCCGCGCGATCTCTATGCCTTTGGCGCCATCCGCGGGGGCATCGACGAGCGGTGGTTCGCATCGACCACGCCGGCGGACAATGGCCCGCTGACCACCCCTGATGAGGGGCTGAGCTATGCGGTGTTGCAGGATGGTGCCGAGACCAAGCGCGTGCTCCTCCGCGACGCCGTGGAAAGCCTGAAAGATGCGTTGCTCGGCGAGAGGCTCTGGTCACAGTACGGCCGTTGGCCCATGTTCTCCAAGTTCTTTGACAACCAAGGCGCGCTGCCGCACCACCTCCATCAACGCAAAAAGCATGCCGAGGCGGTAGGCGAGAGGCCCAAGCCGGAAGCCTATTACTTTCCACGGCAGGTCAACAACCACGGCGGGGACTTTCCCTTTACGTTCTTTGGGCTCAAGCCCGGCACCACCCGCGAAGACCTGATCGCCTGCCTACGCCGTTGGGACCAGGGCGACAATGGCATCCTGGGGCTCTCACAGGCTTACAAGCTAGAGCTAGGCGCTGGCTGGGATGTCCCGGCCGGCGTTCTGCATGCGCCTGGTAGCCTCTGCACCTATGAGCCGCAGGGCGATAGCGACGTCTTTTCCATGTTCCAGTCGCTGGTGAACGACGTTCCCACACCGTGGGAGAACCTCGTCAAGAACGTGCCGGAAGCTCACAAGCAGGACCTCGACTATATCGTGGATATGGTCGATCTGTCCGCCAACCTCGACCCAGACTTTGCCCGCAACCGCGCCATGACGCCGCAGCCGATCGGCGATCCTGCTGTCACTGCCGAGGAAGGCTATGTTGACCAGTGGATCGCCTACCGCTGCGCAGACTTTTCGGCCAAGGAGACCACCATTCTGCCCGGGGCCACGGCCACGCTCGTGGATCAAGCCTGTTACGGGCTGATCATGCTGCAGGGGCATGGCCAGATGGGTCCGTGGCAGGTAGAGTCGCCGAGCCTGATCCGGTTTGGGCAACTCACCAACGACGAGTTCTTTGTCAGCGAGGCAGCCGCCAGAGCCGGCGTCGTCGTCACCAACCCCAGCGACTGTGATCCGCTCGTGATGTTGCGGCACTATGGACCCGGCAACCCGGATCTGACGATCTAGCGGATCGCGGAGGGGCGCTCGAGCGAGCGCCCCTCCATCTCCAAAGGGGGAGTTGCATGCCTGACCAGGCGGTCGCACAGCCCTATCCCTCGCCCAAGCCTACCCGGCAGGAGCGGCTAGCCGGCGTGGATGGATGCACCCTGTTCTATCAGACTTGGGAACCCGCTGCGAACGCTCGCGCCCTGGTGATCATCTGCCCAGGCATCGACGATCACTGCGACCGCTACCCGCACCTAGTTCGCGCACTGCTCGCAGAAGGCTATGCCGTATTGGCCTACGATCACCGGGGCAACGGGCGCTCCGAGGGAGCGCGCATGCACGTCGATAGCTTTGACCAGTACGTGCGCGATCTGGATCTCGTGCGAGAGCGAGCGCTAGGCCTCTGGCGGGGCATCCCCTGGTTCCTCTTTGCCCATAGCATGGGCACGACAGTGGCGCTCACCTACCTGGCCGAGGGTCTATCGCCGCCGCGAGGGCTGATCGCCTCGGGCACGGCCTTGGCGGCCGGTACAGGGTTCCCTCCCGTCATGTTGGCGCTTAACCGCAGCTTGGCGCGCATCGCGCCCCGCCTGCGTTTGGTGGGATTGCCTCGCGAGGGCATCTCGCGTGACGCGGACTGGAGCGCATGGGGAGATATCGATCCGCTGGTTGCCCGCCAACGCGCTACGGCTCGACTCGGGAACGAGCTTCTGACCGCGCTCGAGCGTTTGCGGGCCCAACTGGATCGGATCTCTGTGCCGCTGCTGATCCTGCATGGCACCGCGGACCAGTTGACGGATCCGCAAGGGGCTCGCTTGCTCCATGACCAGGCATCCAGCCCCGACAAGTCGCTGCGCCTCTACCAAGATGCGTACCATGAGGTCGTGAACGATCTGCCAGAGACGCGTGAAGCCGTCCTTTGTGACATTCTTGCCTGGCTGGGCGAGCGAGTCACCCTCAGGTGATGGCGCTTTGTCGGCCCGCCCGTCGCATGGTAGAATCCAACCGCAGCCGCTCGGTCGCAGTGGGCCCATAGCTCAGTGGTAAGAGCGACCGGCTCATAACCGGTTGGTCCCTGGTTCGAGCCCAGGTGGGCCCACTCCCCTATCACCAGCGACACCACAATCCAAGGACTCGAGGCATCCATGACCACCCCAACCAGATGGCTGCATACCGTCGTCCTGGCTGGTGGCCCGGCAGAGCCCGATCCGCTTTCGGTCGAGGCGGGGGTCGCCACCAAGGCGTTGCTCCCCATCGCTGGCCGCCCCATGGTCGCGCATGTATTGCAGGCCCTCCAGCGTTGCGACGCGATCGGCCCCATCACAGTCGTCGGCCTGGAGGCGTCGCTCCTCGAGGTGATCTGCGAGGGGCCTCCTCTGCGCTGCCTACCTAACCATCACGGCATCGTCGACAATATCCTGGCGGCCACAGAGGGACTGGATGATGCCACACCGGTCCTTGTAGTTTCAGCCGATATCCCCCTCTTGACGCCCGAGGCAGTATCGAGCTTTATTCAGAGTGCCGAGCTATCAGGCGGTGAGCTGTGCTATGCCGTCGTGGAACGTGCGGTGATGGAGGCACGGTTCCCCGGCTCTGGTCGGTCCTTTCGTCACACCCGTGAGGGAGACTTTGCTGGGGGCGACCTGTTCTTGGCCACCCCCCGCCTATTTCGTACCCATGCCGGGCTGGCGCGAGGGCTGTCCGATCAGCGCAAGAGCGCCTGGGGGCTGGCGCGTCTGTTGGGGTTAGGCGTTCTGTGGCGGCTGGCCACGCGCCGCCTGACGATCCGCAGCCTGGAGGCGCGCGCCAGCACGTTGCTGGGCTGTGACTGCAAAGCGATCATCTCCGAGCACCCCGAGCTGGCGATGGATGTGGACAAGCCACACCAGTTGACCATGATCCGCCACGCCCTGACCTTGCCCGCTGACACCAGATGACTGGAGCCCTTTCTGACCAGCCTTGCTCGGGGTTGCTGGACGCTGATACCCGCCTGTCGGCAGCTCTGCGTAGCCCCCTGAAGGGACGCCCTCGGCTGGCCCGATTCGCCGCAATCGTCGCCCACAGCGGGGATGGCCTCCTATGCTACCTGACCATGGCGATCATCGGTCTCCGGGCTCCGCTGGCTCGCCCAGCCCTGTGGCGGACGGTCTTGGCCACGCTGGTGGCCGCGGCCATCGTGGCGGCGGGCAAGATGGCGTTCCGTCGCTCCCGCCCGCTGGGAGACGAGAGCGCCCGCTGGAGCTCTCTGGGCAAGCATGATGCCCATGCGTTTCCTTCCGGCCACGCCGCTCGCACCGCGGCCATCGCCACCATGGCCTGGGCGGCATCGCCTCACCTGGGCCTGGCGACAACCGCCTGGTGCCTAGCGGTTAGCCTGAGCCGCGTCATGCTGGGAGCCCACTATCTGGGCGACGTTGTCGCGGGCACGCTGGTCGGCGTGGTCGCGGGCCTAGCCGTTTCCTGGCTCGCCTAACCCCTAGCGCATCCCACACGCAAAACGAGGCGCCCCGTGGGGCGCCTCGTTCAATCTCACATGTTCGCAGCGGCTAGAGATAGTCCCGGAGTTGTCGCGCGCGGCTGGGATGCCGCAGCCGGTCCAGCGCTTCGTGCTCGATCTGACGGATGCGCTCACGCGTCAGCTTGAACTTGCGCCCCACCTCTTCCAAAGTGTAGCTGTGGCCATCCTGTAGCCCAAAGCGCATGCGCAGGATCCGCGCCTCGCGCGGCGTCAACGTCGTCAGCACGTCGTCCAGGCGCTCTTGCAGCAGGTGCTGGTAGGCCGTATCCGGCGGCGTCGGCGCCTCGTCATCGGGGATAAAGCTTCCCAGCTCGCTATCCTCTTCCTCGCCAACCGGCTTTTCCAGCGACAGCGGTCGCTGCGATACCTTGAGCATCCACTGCACCTTGGCGGCCGGTAGGCTCAGCTCCTCGGCGATTTCCTCAGGGGTGGGCTGTCGCCCCCAATCCTGCTCGAGCTGCTGCGCCACCTGATAGACCTTGCGGATTCGATCGCTCAGATGCACCGGCAGACGGATCACGCGGCCCTGATCCGCCAAGGCACGGGTGATGGACTGGCGGATCCACCAGGTCGCATAGGTGCTGAACCGGTGGCCCCGATGGTAGTCGAACTTTTCGACGGCCTTGATCAGGCCCAGGTTCCCCTCCTGGATCAGATCCAGGAACGGCACGCCCTGCCCTAGGTAACGCTTGGCGATGCTCACCACCAGGCGCGTGTTTGCCTTGATCAGGTGCGCTCGGGCGTTCTCGCCACGCACCGCAAGCCGAGCGAGGTCGTCACGGGCGTCCTCGTCGAGGTCGTGATTCGTGTCGAGACGCTTCTGTGCCTCCAGGCCCTGCTCAAGCGCCTTTGAGAGGGACACCTCTTCCTCGGCTGTAAGCAGAGGTACCCGGGCCATCTCTTTTAGGTATAGGCTAATCGTGTCATCGCTAGAGATCTCGCTCAGATCAAAGCCCTGCCGCTTGCGATTGAGCAGATCATCAGCGATGGTGTCTCCATCGTCATCGACGTCCGGCTCCTCTTCAGCCTCGACGGCGGCCAGCGCAGCCGCGTCGTCGGCGCCAGCATGCTCGCCACGGTCATAGATGATCTCAACGCCTTGCTTGTCCAGCAAGGTAAGCAAGTCCTCTAGCTCCGTGAGGCAGTCCTCGACGTCAGGAAAGACCTCCATCATGTCGTCGAGCGTAACAAAGCCCTGGCGCTCGCCCTTGGCTACGAGTCCCTTTACGGCCGGGTTCGCCTCCAAGCAGAGTTGTGTGTTGTCTGTCATAGTTTCACCACCCGAAATGCAACATGCAGCTTAAGCTGCCAAATGACCAAAGCACGGCGCACAAAACCGCCGAGGAGGCTCCTTCGGCGGTTGGGAAGCATCTGCCAGCGCGTGATTGCATCACCCTACCACCGCCGGCCTCTTTCTAGACCGTCACGGGTACTCTGTACCCTGCACCGGCCAACCTCTCCTCACGGGAAGGCACCTCTATCCTACTACGCTGTAGCTCTATATGTCAAGTCCCAGCCTCGTAAAGACCGTGCCGATTGCTCGCGTGTGGCATACCATCGGCGCAACGATGCGTCGATGCCGACACACGAGCAACTCATTATACCATACGAGCGACACCCTGTCCACTATTCGGTTGGGAGCAAAACCACTCAGTTCGGGCTCGCAGCGGTTACATTGTGACTGGCCCATCGCCGTGCTATACTCAGCCGCATAGGCTGTCGACAGGGAGATACCCACGCGTGGCGAAAAAGCTTGGCAAACACACACCCTATTTTGAGCTGCTTGAGGCCCAGGCAAAGGCCGGATGCCCCCTATGCCGCTTAGTCTACCGTGCCACCGACCGCTACCTCGATAGCTTGCTCTATGAGGCGGTCCTGGATCCGGATGTTCGCGACAAGCTCAAGCAATCCCAAGGGTTCTGCCGAGAGCATGTGGCCATGCTTAGCCGCCAACCGGGGCGGGCCCTTGGCATCGCCCTCATCTACCGCGACATAGTGCGGGATCTGTCCGTCGGCCTTCACAAAGCGCAGATCCAAGAACGAGGATGGATCGATCGGCTACGGGAGCGCCTGCCCTGGCATCGGCGCCAGGCCACGCTGCCGGCCACCCGTCAGTGTCCCGCATGCGACATCGCCCAGCGCCACCAGGATAGCTATATTGAGCTGCTGCTGGCCCACCTCGACGACGTCAAGCTGAGCGCCGCCTACGCAGAGGGAGAGGGGCTCTGCCTGGATCATCTCATCCTCGCCATCGACCGCGCCCCCGACCAGGCCACTGTCCAGCGGCTTGTCCAGCCGCAGATCGAGCGCTATACGGTGATGCTCCATCATCTCGACGAGTTCATCCGCAAGCGTGATCACCGTTTCCGCCACGAGCCGATGGGCGAAGAGGGCGACGTCTGGCTGCGGGCCATGAACGCAGTGGCTGGCGGCGCCGGGCTGGGCCTATCACCCAAAAGCGGCGGCCGCCAGACCGAGGACGTCTAGTCAGGCGCGGGCCCGACGCCTATTCGATCGTCACATCCATATCAACGGGCACGATCTGGAACCAGCTTTGGCCCGGGCGCAGCGCAACCTGCTCACCATCGTCATCCCAGAACACCAGCGGTTCGTTCTTGACCACGCGTTCCCAGGTCACCTCAAGACCCACGCCATCGCGGCAGATCACCGCCGGTCCGCGATCCTGCAGCCAGATGTCGATGGCGGTGCTACCCAGGCTATCCTCAACGATGTCGGTCGCCCGGTGCTCGGCATAGACGATCACCACGTTGGCCGCCGTGATCTGCTCATCAGTTAGCGCGTCCAGGTGCGGCGTTCCGGCCACCGAGCGTCGGTAGAGTCCCGTGCCCTCGTCATACTCCCATCCCACGGCCGACGAGCCCGAGTAGGGAATCGCGACCTGTTCGGCCGGGGGACCTGCGGGAACTGTCTCGTCAAATAACAGCGGCGTCACGGCGGGTTCGCCCTCCCAGTCCCTCTTGGCCAGAAAAGCGTGGACCGCCTCCACCGAGGTATACATCCGCCCGCGCCAGTCATACCCCGCTAACACACCGTACGGCTCGGCGTAAAAGTACTGGTCGAGGTCGGTAAAGTCCTCCTGACTGATCAGCCAGCGAATCGGGTCGCTGGCGCCGCTGTGGACCAGGACCGCGTTGAACATGGGAACGATCTGGAGGCTGCTGAGACGTGCGCTACGGATGGGCCGAATGCGCGTTGCATCGTTGGCCAGATAGAGGGCCGTGAACCGCGTCACGCTGTTGCCCTCCATGATCTCCTCAAAGACGATCTCGGCCTGGCCCAGCCCCTCCTGAGGGCGAATGATCGGATCGTTGCCCACCCGTACCGCCAGGACGCGTCGCTCCAAGAGACTCAGGTCCTCCTCGCGGAGACCCGTCAACGGGTTGATGTGAGCGTCTGGGGTTGGTGTCGGCACCGGCGTCTCGGTAGGAGTCGGCGTGGCAGTGGCATCGGGCGTAGCGGTGGGAGGGACGCTCGTCGGCACTGGGGTAAACGTCGGCTTGGCAGTCCTCGTGGGATCGATCTGGGGCTCCACGGTCGGATCGGTCCCCGTACAAGCCACCAACACCAGCATCGCCAGGCACAGAATCCAGAACGCTCTCTTCATCCCTATCCTCTTCTCCATGTTGATCTGAGCGTTGCATCCATTGGACGCCAACCAGCCGCGGTTTGATCCAACCAGATGGTGAGCGCGTATCCTATGGGGTGAGCCGTATGGCAGGCCGCAGCGGCCCTACGGCTCTGACGGAGGGGCCAAGCCGCCAGGGTCAGATGGCGGGTCTCCTAGCAGCAGAGCCTTCCAAGCGCGCCAGGTCTCGTTTCGGAAGAGCGCCGTGCTCTCGAGCGCTTCAGTCATGCGAGCCGGCGAGGACGGGGCTGGAGTGGCTGGCACGCCGGCCGTGACAGGGATGGCCCGCACGCGGACCTCGTCAGGCGCCAGCAATCCCATGGCGTGGAGCTGCTCCACCACCCAAGCATCGGTCCCGCGTCGCTCCAGCTCGAACGAAAACTGGGCCACCTGCCGCTCGATCTCGGCGTTCTCGGAGACCAGTTGGTCGCGCCAGGCACGCAGGCGCACCAGCTCGACCACCTGCTTGATGTACATCCGCACCACCAGCAGCCCCACAATGGCCAAAGCCACCGGAGCCAGGCGCCGCAGCCGCGATTTGGTTTGGGGCCGCATGTTCTGCATCTACACCTCGCCCGCCATGCTACCGACAGATGGCCGCGCCGTCAACTACGTTGCCTTTACGCCGTGAGGACGGTATAATCCCGCCCATGACGCCGCCAAAATCGGAGGATGTGCGCATCGTCATCGGGAGGAGGTGTCGGTATGGCTGATCTGGTACTGGTCGTCGACGATGAGGTCGATGTCACCAACATGATCTCACGCTCGCTCATGATGGGGGGGTTCGAGGTGATGGTCGCGCATCGCGGCGCTGACGCGTTGCAGCTGACGCGTCAGCGAACGCCCGATCTCTTTATCCTGGACATCATGATGCCCGGCATGAACGGCATCGATGTCTGCCGGCACGTCCGCGCCAATCCCGAGCTGCGGGCCGTGCCGATCCTCTTTCTCACCGCTCGCCACGAGATCGAGGACAAGATCGACGGATTCGAGGCGGGAGCCGACGACTATCTGACCAAGCCGTTTGACCTGCGTGAGATGGAACTGCGCGTGCGCGCGTTGCTCCGCCGCAGCCGCCACGACCTCACCTCCGCCGATCTTGAGCGCATCGAAGTCGGCGACATCGCCCTAGACTGTAACAGCTACGAGCTCACCACGCCCGACCGCGTGGTGCTCTTGACGCCGGTCGAATTCGAGCTGGTCCAGTTTCTCATGCGCCATCCCGGCCATGTCTACTCTGCCGATGACCTGCTGCAAGAAGTCTGGGGCTATCCCCCAGGCACTGGGATGCCGGATCTGGTGCGCGTCCATATCAAGAACCTGCGGGACAAGATCGAGCTGATGCCCAAGGAGCCCAAGTACGTTCGGAACGTGCTCCGTCGCGGCTATATGATAGTGGGCGGCAGATAGCGAGCTGGTTCGTAGAATGAGCTGTCGCCGTGTAGCGTAGGTGGTCAACTATGCCAAGGGAACGCATCGTCGTTGCCGATGACGTCACCGAGATCCGAGAGCTTTGCCAGAGGGCACTAGAGGCCCAGGATTATCGCGTGTTCACCGCTCAGAACGGCGAAGAGGCAGTTGCCATCGCCTCGGAGCATCCAGTCGACCTGCTGATCACCGACCTACGGATGCCGCGGCTCACCGGGCTAGATGCCTACCGACGCATGCGCGAGCACCGCCCCGACCTGCTCGCCATTGTGATGACCGGCTATGGCACCATGGATAGCGCCATCGAGGCGCTCAAGTTGGGAGCTTACGAGTTCCTTCTCAAGCCCTTTAGCCCACGCGATCTCATCAGCGCCGTGGAGCGGACCCTATCTCGGCGTCGGCTCGAATTGCAGAACGCCCGGCTAAAGGCCTTTATCCCCTTGTTCGACCTGAGCCAGGTCGCTAGCAGCGCCAAAGCGGCCAGCGCCCTGCCACAACGCACCCTAGAGATCGCTCACCAAGAGACCGCAGCCACCAAGGCCACACTGGTCCGCCTGGATGGCCAGCAGAGGTTGGTGCTCCATGCCAGCATCGGGTGCGACGGAGGCGACCTCGCAAGCTGCTTAGGCCACGGATCCGCCACTCCAGCCATGCTGGCGACACGCGAACCAGTCGTGTTCGACCGCACAACCGCGGATGAGTGGTCGCCCCTTTTGGGCGACGGCGCGTTGGGCCCAGGCATCGTGCAGCCGCTCGTTCACCGAGACCAACTTCTGGGCTATATCTCGGTGGCCCGTCAGCCAGGCGATCCTGCCTTCACCCGAGACGAAGCCGAGTTCCTCTCGGTGCTCGGCAGCCAAGCGGCCGTCGCCCTCGAAAACTCTGCTTTGCTGCGCCAACTGCAGGATGCCTACGACCGCCTCGCAGAGATGGACCACCTAAAGAGCGAGTTCATCAGCATCGCCGCACACGAGCTACGCACCCCATTGGCCGTCATTCTGGCCTATGCCGCCCTCCTCGAAGAAGAAGCCACGGGCTCCGTGCAAGAGCACCTCGGCCAGGTGGTCATGGCCGCCATGCAGCTCAAATCGATCATTGACGAAATGGTGAGTCTGCGGCGGATCGACACTGGCGAACAGCAGATCGAGCTGACCTCGGTGTCTATTCCAGCGATCGTTCAGGGAGTCCTGCAAGAGCAGCAGCCCCTTATCCACCAGAAGAACCAACAGGTCGCCCTGGAGATCGCCCCCGACACGCCAGCCGCGTGCGCCGACGATCAGGTGGTCTCGTTGATATTGAGCAATCTGATCTCCAACGCCATCAAGTTCACGCCCGCGGGCGGCGCCATCGGCATCAGCGTCTCGTGCAACGGCGAGACGGTGGTCTCTTGCATCCGCGACTCGGGCGTCGGCATCCCTCCTGACCAACTGGAGCGGGTGTTCGAGCGGTTCTACCAGGTCGAGCCGTCGCTACGCCGTCGGCATGGCGGGATCGGCCTAGGCCTCTCCATCGCACGCGAGATGGCGGACCTGATCGACGGCCGCATCTGGGCCGAGAGCCCGCCCGATGGCGGCGCAGCGTTCTACCTGAGCCTGCCCCGCGCCTAGCCGTTCACCAGAGCCGTGCGCCTCGCGAGCCTATGGTATAATCCCCTCATAGCTGGAATCCACCCTTCCAAAGGAGGCCCTCTTTGCGTGTCCTGGATTCGACCAGCGACAGCTTTCCCGCGCCGATCTCTTGGGACGCGTTCGTCGCCCAAGACTCGCGCGGTCATCTCTTGCAGACCTGGGCTTGGGGAGAGCTCAAGGGCGCGTTCGGCTGGACCCCCATCCGCGTCGGGGTTGAGCGCGATGGCTCTTTGGTAGCAGGCGCCCAGCTCTTGTTTCGACGCATGGGTCCCTTTACCGTCGGCTATGCCCCCAAGGGGCCCGTCCTGCTCGACGACGACCCCTCCACGGTGAGCGCCTTGTTCCAGGCGTTGCATGACCAAGCCTCACGTCGCCGTTGCGCTTGGTTAACGGTAGAGCCCGAGTGGTTCGATGACGAAGACGACCGCGTGGCCTGGCTGACCACACGAGGGCTACAGCCCAGCCCCCTCTGCGTGCAACCGCGGCGCACCGTGATGGTCGACCTGGCGCCCGACGAGGACGAGCTCCTGGCGGCCATGAAACCCAAGTGGCGCTATAACATTCGGCTCTCTATGCGACGCGGCGTGCAGGTCGACCAGGTGGAGGCCGACGGCCTGGACGCCTTCTATCAGCTCATGCGCATCACTGGCGCCCGCGACGATTTCGGCATCCATAGCGAGAGCTACTACCGAGCCGCCTGGGAGCTATTTGCGCCGCTGGGACGGGTAACGCTGCTGCAAGCTTCCTACGATGGCGAACCCCTGGCCGCGCTCATGCCCTTTGCCTATAACGGGCAGGCCTGGTACATGTACGGAGCATCGTCCAACGAGCGCCGCGAGCTGATGCCCAACCACCAGCTCCAATGGCGCGCGATGCTCTGGGCCAAGGAGCGGGGCTGCTCCGTGTACGACCTGTGGGGTATCCCCGACGTGGAAGGCGATGACAGCGGAGACGACGATCTCTCTGGGGTCGGGCGCTTCAAGGGCGGGTTCGGCGGGCGTGCCGTGCGCTATGTGGGCGCCTATGCCGACATCCTGCTATCGCCCGTCTACCGCCTGGCGATGTGGGCCCGTCGGTTCCGTTCGCAGCGCGGAGGATGATCTACGCAGCAAGATAAAGAGGGTGGCGCATCGAGCGCCACCCTCTTTTGATTCGCGAGACAGCCAGAAGGGCTACAGGCCCTTGTCACCCATGAGCACGACCAGATCGGCCACGCGGCTCGAATAGCCCCACTCGTTGTAGTACCAGGCGACAACCTTGACCATGTCGCCATCGAGCGCCATGCACGAGGCAGCATCGATGATGCTGGAGCGGGTGTCGCCCTTAAAGTCCATGGACACCAGCGGTTCCTTGGAGACGCCCAGGATGCCAGCCAGGGGGCCCTCTTCAGCCTCGACAAAGGCCGCGATCAGCTCCTCGGTGGTGCAGGGCTTTTCCAGGGTGGCCACAAAGTCGACGATCGAGACCGTCGGCGTGGGCACGCGCAGGGCCATGCCATCGAACTTGCCCTTGAGCGAGGGGATGACCAGCGCAACAGCCTTGGCCGCGCCTGTGGTCGTCGGGATGATATTCAGGGCGGCGGCACGCGCACGGCGCGGGTCCTTGTGCGGCAGGTCCACCAGCCGCTGGTCGCCTGTGTACGAGTGAATGGTGGTCATGAGGCCCTTGACGATGCCCCACTTGTCGTTAACCACCTTGGCAGCAGGGGCCAAGCAGTTGGTTGTGCAGGAGGCATTAGAGATCACGTGGTGCTTGGCGGGATCGTAATCGTCGTCGTTCACGCCGAGCACGATGGTGATGTCCTCGCCCTTGGCGGGAGCCGAGATGATGACCTTTTTGGCTCCAGCGTCGAGGTGGGCAGCGGCTTTGTCACGCTGGGTAAAGACGCCAGTGGACTCGACAATGATGTCGGCCCCGATCTCGCCCCAGGGGATGGCAGCTGGGTCGCGCTCGGAGTAGAACTTGGTCTCGCGTCCATCCACCGACAGGCCACCGTCGATGACCTCGACGTCGCCCTCAAAGATGCCATAGACCGAGTCATACTTGAGAAGATGCGCAAAGCCGTCGGGCGGGAAGAGATCGTTGATACCCACAACCTCGATATCGTCCCAATAGTCAGCCACCATGGCCTTGAACGTCTGCCGACCAATACGTCCGAATCCGTTGATACCTACCTTGACCGTCATTTATGCTGCCCCTTTCCTCTGTACTGCTTCTTGCTAGACCCGACCAACAACCACCACTGTCCAATGGGTGGCAAGCCAGCAGGTCGCCAAGAATTCAGTCGTGACTCACTCCGAACCTAGTATAGGAGATGCCCACGCCATCGTCAAAGCAGCGACCCTAGAAGACCATGGACTCGGCGAACTGGTCCTGGAACTCGGGCAGCGTCGATAGCTCCAGGTACTCGACCAGATCGACGATCTCGTGCGTCTCCTCGCGGGCCGCTCGCGAAAGCAGCGCCAGCTTGGCCCCCGATCCCGCCGCATTGCCTACCGGCACGATCTCGGCGTTGGGCAGAACGGGAATCAGGCCGATCCTCAAGGCGCTCTCGGGCTTGATATAGTTGCCAAAGGCCCCGGCCAGATACACACGAGTCACATCACCATAGCCGATGCCGAGCTCTTTCAGCAGGATCTCGATGCCTGCCCGGATCGCTCCCTTGGCCAGCTGCAGCTCGCGGATGTCGCGCTGGCTCACGCGCACCGGACGACCGTCCGCGCCCTCATGGGGCAGCACGAGATCAAAGGCCCGATGCCGCCCCTCGCTACGGATGCGCTCTGCCAGGCAGTTCTGCCCCAGCTCAAGAAGCTGCTGGGCATCACGCATCATGCCCGATTCGCGCAGGATCTGCGCCTCCAGCATCTGAGCCACCAGGTCCACAAGCCCCGATCCACAAATGCCCCGAGGAGGCGTGTTCTCGATAGTCCGCCAATGCACGTCGCCGTTGATCGAGACCTGATCGATAGCGCCGCTGGCCGCTCGCATGCCACATGAGAGGTGCGCCCCCTCAAAAGCCGGGCCGGCCGCCGTCGAGCAGGCCACCAGGCGGTGACGCGATCCCAGCGTCATCTCACCATTGGTGCCGATATCGATGGCCAGGCTGATGCCCTCATCCCGATGCTGCCCGGTGGCCAGGATGACGCCGACGGTGTCGGCACCCACCCACCCCGCAATGCTTGCCAGCGCCCACACAGGCGCCTCGGGATGGATCGCCAAGCCCAGCCGCTGCGCGGGAAGGGACACGGCCTCAGCCACCACCGGTACATAGGGCGATCGGGCCAGCGCCGAGGGATCAACACCGAGGAGCAAATGCTGCATGGTGGTGTTGCCCACCAAGGTTAGCCCATAGACGCGTTGCGAGGGCACGCCGGCCTGTTGACATGCAGCGATCGCGAGGCCATTAATGGCGCCGATCACGCTCTTCTGTAGCTGCTGAAGACCGTTAGCGGACGCCGTGATATGCTGAATCCGCGAGACCACGTCGTCGCCGAACTGGGTCTGCGGATTGAGCGCCGACGCCACTGCCAGCTCTTTGCCCGTGACCAGATCCATGAGGTAGCCGACGATGGTGGTTGTGCCCAGGTCGTAGGCCATCCCCAGTAGCGGACCGTCATCTGTGCCAGCAAGGACGTCGATCACCTCGCCGTCGGCCACGATCAGGGTGATGAGCCCATCCTGACCGCGCAAGGCGGCTGGCAAGGACTGCAGCGCGCCGAGGCTGATCCGCAGCTCATCGGAATCGAGTGCCCGCCAGGCCCGACGAAGGGCTTCGGCATCGTTCGTCTGATCCTCCAGGGTCGCCGGCGGCACGTACAAGGTCACCCGACGGATCCACGGGTCCAACGTCACCTCGCGGGTGAACCCCTGCGAGAGAATGCTGACACTGTACACCTGGGAGCCCTCGGGCACCCGTACCAGGAGGTCATCCTCCACCATCGCCTGACAGGCCAGGCGATACCCATTCTCGATCTCTTCGGGCGATAGGTGCCGCCGCTCGGCCTCGGTTAGCGGCCCCGCATCGCCGCTAACCACCACGCGGCACTTGCCGCAGGTGCCCCGCCCCCCGCAAGGGGACTCGAGGGCCACTCCCGCCTCGCGGGAGGCATCCAGTAGCGATGTATGCGCAGGTACCTCGATGAGGGCCCCGCTGGGCTGGAACTTGACTCGCATAGCCTGACTCTTTTCTTAGGTCGCTTTCTCGAACACAAGCAGATGGGACAGACCGAACCACTGAAGCGGCGTGGGCTCTAGCGCGTACGTCACCCGCCGCAGGAACCGCGCCAGTCGTGGGCGACGCTCCATGAGCTCGTCGTACCCGGCATAGATGCAGCGATGCTCGACGATGCGCCCTGGCAGCTCCGCAAAGAGCGAGCGCAACCCCCGCCGGGTATAGGCCCGGACGTGCGGACAGAATCGGTTGCGGAGCGGGTTGGGCAAGTAGTTGACCAGAGGGACATTGCCAAAGTGGTACGAGCCGCCCCAGAAGGCACCATGCGTCTC
The DNA here is from genome assembly GCA_036803245.1 of Chloroflexota bacterium. Lineage (GTDB taxonomy): Bacteria > Chloroflexota > Anaerolineae > UBA1429 > UBA1429 > DAIRUQ01. Next base: position 74,245 of record DAIRUQ010000002.1, read on the forward strand.
AAAGGGGTACCATCGGTTGGGGCAGAAAACGACCATGCGGCCGCCAGGTTTGAGAACGCGGAACGCCTCTCGCACCGCCAGGGCATCGTCGTCCACATGCTCGATCACCTCGTGCGAGAGCACCAGATCGAACACGCCATCCCTGTAGGGAAGCCCCGTGACCGACGCCACCAGGCACCCCTCCACCGCCGTCGCCTTTTCCAGGTCCAGGTCCACCCCGTAGGTTTCTGCGCCAGCTTCGCGCATCTGAGCGACGTACAGGCCCAGACCGCTGCCAGCGTCCAAGACGCGAGCGCCCTCTAGCACAGCGTACCGCTGGATGAACCCGAGGCGACGAGACTGGCCCTCTCGCCACACATAGCTGGGATGACCTAGTACAATGGCGTCGTCGTTGTTTGGCATGTCTGCTCCTGAGGCAGAATCTTATACCCCTCCGACGCATGGGGCAAGTCATCCCAGGCATACGCGCGTTTGGTGATTGTTGACCCATTCAGTATAATATGAGTGGCACACGATGCGGAATGCCTATGGTTGCCCAGTCTGGGCTGCAGGAGGATTAGGACCATGGAGATCACCAGAGAGATGCCCATCACGGACATCGTCCAGAGTCACCCCACCACTGCCGAAGTGTTTCTGCGGCACGGGTTGATGTGCTTTGGCTGCCCGGCGGCGCGATTCGAGAATCTTGAGCAAGGCGCCCTGGCCCACGGAATCGACGTGGATGCCCTGCTCGAAGATCTAAACGCCGCTGTCCAAGCGGAGCAGGCCGAGGCGTAGCCCCTCCCAATCGCTGGCAAGAGCCCCGCTGTGGCGGGGCTCTTGCCGTGCCGTGAACTCACCCTCGGAGGAGCCGCCGTGCACCGAGAATCAGCTACCAAGCTCGCCATGCAGCTACATAGGGCGCTCTTGGCGCACTATGGCGTTCCCGAGCCCAAAGAGCAACGCGATCCACTCAGCGAGCTGGTGATGACCATCCTCTCGCAGAACACCTCGGACACGAACACCGCCCGCGCTTATGCAGAGCTGCGGCGACGGCACCCCACCTGGGACAAGGTGCGTACGGCCTCGGACGAGGAGGTGGCTGACGCCATCCGCGTGGGGGGGCTAGCCAACGTCAAGGCGCCGCGGATCAAGCGGATTCTTGATGATCTGCTCCAAGAGCGTGGCGAGCTGTCTCTGGACTTTGTGGGGGATCTGGACACGGCCGAGGCGCGACGCTACCTGGAGGGCATGCATGGCGTCGGCCCCAAGACAGCCGCCTGCGTGCTGCTGTTTTCGCTGCACAAGCCCGCCATGCCCGTGGATACGCACGTTCACCGGGTAGCGCTTCGTGTCGGTCTCATCCCCAAGGGGACCAACGCCGAAAAGGCTCACACGCTGCTGGAAGAGCTCTTACCGCCGCAGAGCTACTACCCGTTCCACCTCAACGTCATCCGCCACGGGCGCGAGATCTGTCACGCCGCCCGGCCCGCGTGCGAGGACTGCCCGGTGACTGCCCTCTGCGCCTACTTTGCCGAGCGCCCCCAGGAGCCCTCACCCGCCTAGCGCGCCGTCG
>DAIRUQ010000003.1:0-53444 GCA_036803245.1 Chloroflexota bacterium
TTATCGGGGCGGTCGTCCACAAAGACCACCTCATCCGCAGCCACGTCGAGCCGCTCCAGCGCGATCTCATAGATGCGGCGATCGGGCTTGGCCACGCCCACATCTGCCGAGGAGATGATGGTGTGAAAGCGGTCGGCGATGGCATAGCGATCTCGGAGGGCTGTGACCAGCACGTCGGTGGCGTTGGAAAGGATGGCTACCCGATGACGTTGGCGGACACGATCGACCAGCGCCAGCGTGCGAGGGTCGATCGTCCAACTGTCCCACATGTCTTTCTTGAGGGCGACGACCTGCTGGGGATCGTGCAGCCCAAGCTCCTCGGCAGCGGCCACCCAATAGTCGTCCTCGCCGATCTCCCCCACCTCGGCCTGGCGCCAGGCCTCGCCGCCATAGAGCCGAGACGATAGCTCGCCGTGGGCCAGGCCAAGGCGCTGCTCCCAGCTGTGGTAGCGGGACATGTCTGGATTGCCGAGCAGAACACCACCGCAGTCGAAGACAAAGGCTTTGATCGGCATAGCTCTCTCATCAGCGGCCACAAGTGGCCATGGTGCCATAGAAACGACGCCGCAGGACAAGCCCGGGCGCCGCATAGCTGACCTGTTCCGTGGGAGGTGCGCTGACGCCAGCGGGCCCTGAACCATGTAGCGGGCCATTGCCGTCTGCGAACGTTGGCGATTATAGGGGCGGCTAACACGTCTGTCAAAGGGCCTTGGTGGCCTGGCACTTGGCAAGCATCTTACCAGCCACTATAATAGATCGGATATGAGGGCAGATCTGACAGTGGGCGCCTCTGGGCGCTCTTCTTTGTATGTGCGATCGGCACGGATGTGAGGGTATCGGGCAGATGGAACAAAAGCCAAGCTATATCACCCCGGAGGGGCTGCAGCGCTTGCAGGATGAGCTGCGCAAGCTGCGCCAGGAAAAGCGAGCCGATGTGGCGCAACAACTCCGCGTGGCCATCGAGGCTGGCGACCTAAGCGAGAATGCTGGCTATGAGGAAGCCAAGCGTGAGCAGGCCTTTGTGGAGGGCCGTATCCTCGAGATCGAGCGGATTCTCGCGAACGCCGAGATCGTCAACGAGGGCGACGGCCGCGGAACGGCCACGGTTCATGTGGGCTCGCGGGTCACGATCGAGGAGGACGGCTATGAGCCTGAGACCTATCGCATCGTGGGAAGCGCCGAGGCGGCTCCGCTCGACGGCCTGATCTCGAACGAGTCTCCGGTGGGCCGAGCCCTTCTGGGCAAAGCTATCGGCGACGAGGTCGAGGTCAAGACGCCTGTTGGCGGCTCACGTCATCTGACCATTGTCGAGATCGCCTAGGCGGGGGCGCAGAGCATGACCGACCAAGACCATCGTTCGCAAAGGATTGCCAAGATCGAGCAGCTTCGGGAGCAGGGGCTCGACCCATTCCCGGCGCGTGTCGGCTATACCCATACGGCTGCCGAGGCCGTTGCGGCCTTTGAGAGCGCCGAGGGTGACGACACCATCGAGACGCAGGTGGTGGGACGTCTAGTCTCCCAGCGCGTGATGGGTCGTTCGTCTTTTGCGCATCTGGCCGATGGCAGCGGCCGGATCCAGATCTATGTGCGGCAGGACGAGGTGGGCGAAGAGCTGTATGAGCTGTTCCGCCGCACGGTGGATGTGGGCGATTTCCTGCAGGCCAGCGGGCATCTGTTCCGCACGCGTACGGGCGAAGTGTCGGTGCACGTGACGGCTCTCCAACTGATCGCCAAGGCCATTCGGCCCATGCCCGAAAAGTGGCACGGTCTGCGCGATGTCGAGACTCGCTACCGACAACGCTACCTGGACCTGATGGCCAACGAAGAAGTGCGCGGCATCTTTGTGGCTCGCAGCCGAATGATCACGGCCATCCGCCGCTTTCTGGACGAGCGCGGCTTTCTCGAGGTCGAGACGCCTATTCTGCAGCCTATCTATGGTGGGGCTGCGGCGCGTCCTTTTGTCACGCACCACAACGCCCTCGATCAAACGCTGTACCTCCGTATTGCAGACGAGCTCTATCTCAAGCGGTTGATCGTCGGTGGGCTGGATCGAGTCTACGAGATCGGCCACAACTTTCGAAACGAAGGCATCTCTACCAAGCACAACCCCGAGTTCACCGCCATCGAGCTCTACCAGGCGTATGCTGACTATCACGACATGATGGACCTGGTGGAGAATCTCTACAGCGAGGTGGCCCGTGAGGTCGTGGGCCGCACCACGGTGACCTACCAGGGACAAGAGATCGAGCTGGCCCCGCCCTGGCGTCGCGTCACCATGCGGGATGTCATCATGGAAGCGACGGGGCTGGATATCGGCGCCCTGTCTACGCTCCAGCCACTGTGGGATGCCGTGCAGGCACGAGGCCTTGAGGTGCCGCCGCAACCCTCCTGGGGCAAGCTGGTGGACGCGCTCTTTGGCGAGTTTGCCGAGCCCACACTCATCCAGCCCACCTTTGTGATGGACTATCCGCGCGAGATCTCGCCCTTGGCCAAGAACAAGCCTGGCGATCCCGATTGGGTCGAGCGCTTTGAGTTCTTTATCGCGGGGATGGAATCGGGCAACGCCTTTTCAGAGCTGAACGATCCGCTCGAGCAGCGCGCGCGCTTTGTCGAGCAGGGTCGCGCCAGCGAGGCGGGTGACGACGAGGCCCATCCCATGGATGAGGACTTTATCACGGCGCTGGAGCACGGGATGCCGCCCACGGGTGGGCTGGGGTTCGGCATCGATCGGATGGCCATGTTACTGACCGATCAGACCTCGATTCGCGAGGTCATCCTCTTCCCGCAGCTACGCAGCCAAGAGTAGGTGGGCCGCTCTGTTGTCGAGAGCGGCCACACGCTTCCGAGCGCCGCCTTGGTAATCTCCAGGTATGTGGCATGTGCGCCAGGTTCCGGACGGCCCTTCGGCAGATCAGATTCTGCAGGAGCGGACCTGCATCGTCTAGCTAGTACAGCGGGCCTTTGCGTAGCATCATGAACTCTTGATGCCCCGTGCGCTCAGCTGCGGTTTCTTGGCCACTGGCTGTGGCCAAGACTAGCTCCCAGATGCGTTCGCCCATCTCTGTCACCGTGGCTTTGCCCTCTACCACCTCGCCGGCGTTGACGTCCATATCCTCGGACATCCGCGCATAGGTGGCCGGGTTACCGGTCACCTTGAGGACGGGGGCGATGGCGTTGCCCATGGGGTTGCCGCGGCCCGTGGTGAACACGATCACCTGGCAGCCGGCGGCCGCCAGCCCAGTCACCGACGCCAGATCGTTGCCGGGGGTATCCATGAACGACAACCCTGGCTGGCGCGGAGGCTGACCGTAGGTGAGGACGTCCACCACCGGTGTGCTGCCGCCCTTGAGCACGTCGCCCAGCGCTTTTTCCTCGACGGTAGTGATGCCGCCGCGGATATTACCCGGGCTGGGCTGTTTGCCGGTCATATCCTCGCCGGTGGCCTTGAGCTCGCGCTCGCAGGCCTTGACCACCCGCTCGATCTGCGAGGCGAGGTCTGGCGTTGCGGCGCGGTCCATCAGGATGTGTTCCGCTCCCAGCAACTCGCTGGTCTCGGGAAGAATGGCGCGGCCGCCCTCGGCCACTAGGAGATCGGCCATGACGCCCAGCGAGGGATTGGCCGCCAGCCCCGAAGTCGCGTCGGAGCCGCCGCACTCCAGCCCCACCGTCAAACTGGATGCGGGGCAAGACGTGCGTTGATAGTCGGCGACGTTCTCAACGAATCCGCGCACGATCTCTACGCCGCGGTCGATGGTCTTGCGCGTGCCGCCCATCTCCTGGATGACAAGCAGCTCGGTGGGCGCCCAGCCCTCGGCGATGCGAGCGGAGAGATCGCGGGCGTCAAGGCCCTCGCAGCCCAGGCTAACGACCAGCGACGCGATCACGTTGGGGTGTCTCCCCATCTGTGCCAGGAGATGGGTGGCCACGTTGAGGTCGGCGGCGGTCTCGCCGCAGCCGCCGCTATAGTCGACGACGGCGGCGCCAGGCACGGCTGCCGCGATCATGCGAGCCACATGCTGTGCGCAGCCGCACGATGGGATCACCGCCACGATATTGCGTACACCAACCGAACCATCGGGACGCAGATAGCCGTCAAAGGTTGTGTTGCTCATCGTGAGGCGTCTCCCCGTACGCTAGCCAGATTCTGGGTATGGACGTGTTCTCCCGGCGAGATGTCGGCCACGGCGACGCCGATGGAGGCGCCGTACTTGATGACGTGCTCTCCGCAGGCGATGGCCCGGATGGCCACCTTGTGGCCAAAGGCGATGGGCTGACGGACGCTGACCTTGGGCAAGAGCCCATCAGCGCAGAGCTGTTCACCCTCGGCAAGATCGCGGATCGCGGTGACGACGGAGTCGTCCGGATGCAGGCGGAGCACATTCGGGAGCATGGCCGGTTCCTTCCTTGAGGTTACGCTGAGGCTAGTTGTACCATGAGCCCACTCGCTGGTCAACGCAGGTTGACGGCCGCTACCAGGGGCCGATTTTGACAGGAATGCCTGGCAAAAGGTACCATGCTATGGGAGAGAGGGCCGGGCGATCGCGTGGCGCCATTGGCGCCCCGAGGAAAGTCCGAACTCCATAGAGCACGGCGCTGGGTAACGCCCAGGCGGAGCGATCCGGCGGAAAAGTGCAACAGAAAGCAGGTCGCCGGCCAAGCCGGCAAGAGTGAAACGGTGGCGTAAGAGGCCACCAGCGGGCCAGGTGACTGGCTCGGCTAGGCAAACCCCGCCGGGAGCAAGACCAAGCAAGAGGCCGGTCCCTTCGGGGGCCACGGGCTGCTCGCCTGAGCCTCGGGTAGGTCGCTGGAGGCGTCGAGCAATCGGCGTCCTAGATAGATGATCGCCGCCCCGGGCTCCGGGGCACAGAATTCGGCTTATAGGCCCTCTCTCCCTTTTGGGCGGCTGCCGATGTGAACACTGTGGCGGGTTGGATGCCCTCTGTCTGCCTGCTCCAGAGGTTTGACACTCGTTGCCAGCCATGGTACACTCTATGTCCGTAATCCTTACTCTGCGGGGCGAGGAATGCTGCCTTGCCGGCGCGCCAGGAGAATTGCCGAGGAAGAAACATCAGTAGCAGAGAACACCGCATCAACAACGAGATCCGCGTCCGAGAGGTCCGACTGATCGACGAGACCGGAAAGCAGCTCGGGATCTTTCCAACCCGCGAGGCCTTGCGCATTGCCGAGGAGCGAGGGTACGACCTGGTTGAGATGGCCCCCCAGGCCGAACCACCAGTGTGTCGCCTCGCGGACTATGGCAAGTTCATCTACGAGCGGAACAAGCGCCAACGTGAGGCCCGCAAGGCTCAGAAGCAGGTCGACGTCAAAGAGATTCGCTTCCGGCCCAAGACGGCGGACCACGATCTGAACACCAAGATCAATCAGGCGCGCAAGTTCCTGAACGAGGGTGCGACGGTGCGGATTCGGGTGCGGTTCCGCGGGCGCGAGATCACCCACAAGGAGATCGCGGTCGAGCAGCTCACCTATGTGGCTCAGCAGCTACAGGATGTGGCCTCGGTGGACAAGACGCCGGCGATGGAAGGAAGAACGATGCTCATGGTGCTGACACCGGTGAGCAAGTAATACCAGTATCGGAGGACCAGAGTGCCCAAGATCAAAACGCACAAGGCCACGGCCAAGCGCTTCAAGGTAACGGGTGGCGGCAAGGTCATGCGCACCAAGGCTGAGAAGCGCCACCTTCGGCGCAAGCGCTCCAAGCGCTCCTTGCGGGCTTCGTGGCAGATGGAAGAGGTCTCGACGGCTGCCGAGCGGCAGCGCGTTGAGCGTCTGGCGCCCTACCTGAAAAAGGCCGACTAACCCTGCCGTTGTTGCTGCAGGGATTCGTAGAGTGAGGGAAGAATAGTGACCAGGGTCAAGCGCGGTCCCGTTGCCCGGGCAAGGCACAAGAAAGTCATCGCCTCTACCAAGGGGCAACGCGGCACCAAGAGCAAGCTCTTTCGCAGGGCGAACGAGGCCCGTCTCAAGTCGCTCAGCTATGCCACTCGCGACCGGCGCAACCGCAAGCGCGATATGCGGCGGCTTTGGATCGTGCGCATCAATGCCGGCGCCCGACAGAATGGTATGAGCTATAGCCGGCTTATCAATGGGCTCCGGTTGGCTGGCGTCGATGTGAACCGCAAGATGCTGGCGGATATGGCTGTGCGCGATGCCGCCGGCTTTGCCGCCATCGTTGATGTGGCACGGCAGGCGCAGGCCCTCGAGGCCTAGCTAGTCCCGTGGCGCTGCGGGGAGCTATCTCCAGCGCGCAGAATCGCCATATAGCCCAGGCTCGTGCGCTGGGCCGCAAGCGGGCACGCGATCGCGATCAGCTCTGTCTTGTCGAAGGGGTACGCCTCATCGAAGCAGCGCTAGACGCGGGAGTGGCGCCCGTTTTTGCTTTTGTGGAAGAGGATTCTGCCACCGACGATCGCCAGCGGGGCCTGGAGCGGCGCTTGCTTGACGGGAATTGGCCCACGTGGTACGTCTCGGCGGAGGCGATGCAGGCGCTGGCGAATACCCTCACTCCGCAAGGCGTTGCTTGCGTCGTGCCGATCCCCGAGATGCCGCCTACGCTCCCGCCCGACGCCTCCCTGGTCGTCCTGCTGGATGGCCTGCGCGATCCCGGCAACCTCGGCACCATCATCCGAACCTGCCATGCCTTGGGGGTGGACGCTCTCTTGCTGACCAAGGATTGTGTGGACCCCTGGGCGCCCAAGGTGTTGCGCGCTGGTATGGGCGGGCATTTCGGGCTCAGAATCTACGCCGATCGGCTATGGGAAGAGATCCCGGAGCAGAGCGCTGGACTGCGCAGGGTCGTGGCCGAGGCCGATGCGACGGCACCGGCATGGCGATATGACTGGACGCAGCCCGTGATGCTGGTGGTGGGCGGAGAGGCTCACGGTGCCAGCGCGCGAGCCGCCCAGTTGGCAGATGATCGCGTGCGGATCCCGATGGTGCCGGGCGCGGAATCGCTCAATGCGGCCATCGCCTGTGGCATGTTGCTGTATGAGGCGGTCCGGCAGCGAGGCGAGTTCTAGCTCGCAGCGCGGGGCTAGATGACCTCTAGCAGAAAGCGCAACGCGGCGCGGGCCGAGCTTTCCTTGTTGGCGATCCGGTCTCCTGGCCACTGGTACCGCCGCGAGCTCTCGCCCTCTGGGGTGCTGATGGACACAAACACCGTGCCGACCGGTTTTCCCGACACGGCGCCCGTCGGTCCGGCAATGCCCGTGATGGCGACTCCGATGTGGGCCCCCAGGAGGTCTCTGACACCCAGCGCCATGGCGCGGGCAACCGGGGCGCTCACGGCGCCGTGCTCCTCGATGAGGTCCGAGGGCACGCGCAGCAGGCTCTCTTTGATCGCATTGTCGTAAGCGATCACGCCTCCCAGGTACGAGGCCGAGCTGCCGGGGACGTTGGTGATCCAGTGGCTGAGGAGGCCGCCGGTACAAGACTCGGCGGTCGCCAGCAGGTATCGTCGTTTCTGGAGGCTCCGGCATAGCTCTGCGGCCAAGCTGCTCTCTATCACACAGCCCTCCCGTCGGGCGTCATTCTATGGCCGAACGCAGCCTATTCTAGGCCTGACGGGGACGGATGCGCAAACGTTTTGGACGCATGCGGGGCCGTGGTAACATACCTCAAGATTCGTGATGGACTGGGGTGAACGCTGTGTGGGATGTAGTTGGGCACGAATGGGCGGTGACGCTCTTCCAGCGACAGATAGCCGCTGGGGATGTCTCGCACGCCTATCTGCTGTGTGGGCCCGATGGCATCGGCAAGGAGCACATGGCCATCACACTCGCCGCCGCCCTGGCCTGCACCGGCGAGGAGCCACCCTGCGGGGAATGCTCCAACTGCCGGCGTGTGCGTGCCGACGAGCATCCTGATCTGCGGATCGTGCGAGGTTCCAATGGGACCATCAGCATCGACGAGGTGCGGGATCTGCGACGCTTTCTGACCCTCTCGCCATACCAGGCGTCGCGACGCATCGCTCTGCTGATCGGCTTTGACGGGGCCACCACCGAGGCCTCCAATGCCTTGCTCAAGTCGCTAGAAGAGCCGCCGGCCCGCTCGGTGTTGATTCTTACCGCCGAGTCGCTACAGGCGCTGCTGCCGACGATCCTATCGCGGTGCCAAGTGTTTCGTCTACGACGCCTGCCGCGAGCCGCCATCGAGGAGGCGCTCCGTGCACAGCACCAGCTGCCCGTCGATCGTGCAGCCACGCTGGCGCGTTTGGCCGACGGCAACCTCGCCTGGGCGGTGTCCGCCAGCCGCGATGAATCGGTGACGCAGCGTCTCGAGCAGGATGTGTCTCTGGCGATCGATCTGTGCCGGCACGGCCGAGCCTATCGATTGAGCCAGGCGGAGGAGCTCTCCAAGCGCGATGATCTGCCGCAGCTCCTTGATACCTGGAGCGGGTGGTGGCGCGATGTCTTGCTCATGGCCGCTGGCCAAGGCGAGATGGTCGCGCATCAAGCGCAGCATGAGGCGCTGCAAGGCTTGGCGTCCGTCTATGGCGTTGGACAAGCCGTCGAGGCGCTCCGAAGCATCGACGACGCGCTGGATCAGATTGAGCATCATGTGAACCCGAGGTTGGCGCTTGAAACGATGCTATTGCGCTGGCGTCGCCAGCGTCAGAGTACTGTCAAACAGGAAGGATCATAGCCATGCCCACCGTCTGTGGTATTCGTTTCCGGGGCGTTGGCCGCGTGTACTTTTTTGCGCCCAAAGAGGGACTGTCTCTTGAGGAGGAGGACTCGGTCATTGTCGAGACCGCGCGTGGGCTCGAGCTAGGCCGCGTTGTCTTTGCTAGCCGCGACGTGCCCAAGAGCCAGATCGTGGGTGAACTCAAGCCCGTGCTACGAAAGGCGAACACCGAAGAGCTGCTGGACGCGGTGCGGTTCGAGCACAAGGAGCAAGCCGCTCTGGAGGCCTGTCGCGAACGAGTTGCCGAGCTCGGGCTGCCGATGAAGATCGTGGACGCCGAATACAGCTACGACGGCAGCCGCTTGACGTTCTACTTTGCCGCTGAGCAGCGCGTCGACTTTCGCGACCTGGTGCGCGATCTCGCTCGGTCGTTTGGCACGCGCATCGACCTGCGCCAGATCGGCGTGCGTGATGAGGCCAAGCTGATCGGCGGTATCGGCAAATGTGGCCGGTCACTCTGCTGCGCGACCTGGCTGACGGGGTTCGCCCCGATCTCGATCCGCATGGCCAAGAGCCAGAACCTGCCGCTCAGCCCCTCGGAGATCTCGGGTCAGTGCGGGCGGCTCTTGTGCTGCCTCGGTTACGAGGAAGACCTGTATCGCGCCGTGAAAAAAGAGTTCCCCAAAGAGGGGCGGACGGTCGAGACCGAGCTGGGGCCCGCCAAGGTGCTGCGGGTGGACGTGCTCTCCGAGCAGGCGCAGGTGCGCTTTGACGATGGCACGCTCATGAGCCTGACGGCCGCGCAGCTGCGGGGTGAGGAGCCGATTGTGGAGGCCGATCCCGCCAGCCTCGCCGAGGAGCAGCGCAAGGCGCTCCAATCGGTTCTGGGCGGGCCGCGGCCGGTCGAAACGTCGCCGGTGGCGACCAACGCCAAGCTCCCCTCGCAAGGTTCAGGAGATCCTGCCCAAGAGGGTCAGGAGAGCAAGCCCCGTCGCCGCTCGCGACGGCGAAAGCCCCGCTCCGGCCAGGCTCGGGAGAGCGCGCCCGCTGATCAGGACGGGGCGGCCTCTAGGCAGCAGCCCGGTCGACGGTCAAAGCGCCGACCCCGTCGCCCACAGAGCGAGTCTTAGCGCGAGGACTGCGTTGCTAGCCGGATCGCTGTCGCTCCGCGGCCAGTTGGCTGAGGGCGGCTTGTAGCTGCGCATGGCAGTGCGGGGGGACCTCGACGTCTCCCAACACGTTTTCGGGAACGACCGTCGCGCCGTGGAAATCGCTACCGCCGGTGCAGATCAACCCATGCGCTCTGGCCATCGCGACGATGCTGGCCGTTACGTCGGGCGAGTAGCCAGTATAGTAGGCTTCCAGGCCATCGAGCCCACATTCGACGAGCTCCGGCGTCACAGGCAGATGCTCGGCCGGGTGTGCCAGCACTGTTACGCCCCCAGCGCGGTGGATAGCTGCGATGGCCTCGCACGGGCCGATCTTTTCGCGAGGTACGTAGGCGGGACGCCCGTTCCCCAGGTAGCGCTCAAAGGCCTCCTGTACGGAACGCACATGCCCCGCTTCCTGTAGGGCTGCGGCGATGTGAGGACGCCCTACCGTGCCCTCGCCCGCCAGCGCGCGAACCCGATCCCAGCCGATGGGCATGCCGAGACTCGCAAGCAAGCCGAGCATTCGCTGGGCCCGCTCGACGCGCGAGCCGCGAGAGCGCGCCAAGAGCGCCTCTAGCTCCTGGTCGTCCGACGAGATGCCATATCCGAGGATGTGCAGCTCGCCCGCAGGATGGTGGGTGCTGATCTCTACGCCAGGGACGAGCGTCAGCCCCTCACGCGCCGCAGCCGCACGGGCGGGGACGAGACCATCAGTGGTATCGTGATCGGTAATACCGAGGACGGCGATGCCGCACAAAGCCGCAAGGGCGACCAGCTCCTCGGGCGGTAGGGCGCCGTCCGAAGCGGTCGTGTGCGTATGCAGATCGATGCCAAGCGTCATCGCGGCTCGATGATTAGCTTGATCGCCGTGCGCTCCTGATCGCCGATGGATACATCGGTGAATGCCGGGATGCAGATGACGTCGATCCCGTCGAGCGCCAGATAGCCGCGCGCGATGGCAACGGCCTTGGTCGCTTGGTTGACGGCACCCGCTCCGATAGCCTGCACCTCAGCGCGGCCCTTTTCTCGGACCACGCCCGCGATAGCCCCCGCTACTGCCGTTGACCTAGAACGTGCGGATACCTTGAGGACTTCCATGGGAGGCTGTCTCCTTTGTGTGCTGCGACGCCAAACCAGCACGAAACGGCTCTGCAGGCTAACGGCTACAGACCGAATGGACATCTCCTAGTCTAGCTACAAGATAACCGAAAACCCTAGCATAATCAAGGGTGTCAAGCTATGGCCAAAGTCCTGGACCTTGACGCGGACGGTCTGCGTGGCATAATTGCCGCGGTTTGATCGAATCCAGAATCAGAGGAGACTGCCATGATGGACCGTGATCTCGCGCGGCGAGCTGCCTGGTGGACACACGACCGGTTCGGGATGTTTATCCACTGGGGTCTCTATGCCCTGCCCGCCCGGCACGAATGGGTCAAGAACCGCGAGGAGATACCCGATGAAAAGTATGATGAGTACTTTTCCCGGTTTGACCCCGATCTCTACGATCCCGAGGAATGGGCCGAGGCGGCCGCCTATGCCGGCATGCGCTATGTGGTCTTGACCACCAAGCATCACGAAGGCTTTTGCCTGTGGGATTCAGCGCTGACCGACTACAAGGTGACCAACACCCCTTGCGGCAAGGACTTGCTGCGCCCCTTTGTGGAGGCGTTTCGCGCCAAGGGCATCAAGATCGGCTTTTACCATTCGTTGATCGACTGGCACCATCCCGATTTCACCGTCGATCGGGTGCATCCGATGCGCAACAACGAGGCAGCGCGAGCGGCCAACGCGCAAAAGGACATGGGGCGCTATGCGGCCTATCTACGAGGCCAGGTCCGCGAGCTTCTGACCAACTATGGCCAGATCGACTATCTCTTTTTCGACTTTTCCTACCCGGGCGAGGATGGCAAGGGCCGCGACGACTGGGAATCGGAAGAGCTGTTGGCGATGGTGCGTGAGCTGCAACCCAATATTCTCGTCAACGACCGTCTGGATCTGATGGACGTGCCGGGCGGCTTTGACTTTATCACCCCCGAGCAGGTGATGGTACGAAGCCAGCCAGAGATAGACGGCCAGCCGGTGCTGTGGGAGACCTGCCAGACCTTTTCCGGATCCTGGGGCTACCATCGCGATGAGGACACCTGGAAGAGCGTCAAGCAGTTGCTGGTGCTGCTCATCGATACGGTCAGCAAGAACGGCAACCTACTGCTGAATGTCGGGCCGACCTCCAGGGGCGAGTTCGACGATCGAGCGTTGGACTGCCTGGAGGGCATGGGATCGTGGTTGCGCCGGCACGGGCGTGCCATCTATGGCTGTGGCGCCGCGCCGGCAGAGTTCGCCGTTCCCCAGGACTGCCGGCTTACCTACAACGCGGAGACCAACCGCCTCTATGTGCATGTGCTGAATTGGCCGATTCGCCACCTCCATCTGGACGGTTACGCCGGCCGCGTCTCCTATGCCCAGCTTTTGCACGATGGGTCCGAGGTGTTCTATAGTGCTGCGCCCAAACGGCTCTCACACTGGGAGGGCGAGAGTGGCAACCTCACCCTAGAGCTGCCTGTCCGTGAGCCCAACATCGAGGTCCCGGTGATCGAGCTCTGGCTCACCTAGTCCGAGCATTGTTTGACGACAACTGCTCTCTTTTCTAGAATGATTATGAGATTATCATCTACTGTGGAGGAAACAGATGCCCGAGAAGACCGTCCTAGAGAACATCCTGGGTGTGGCGATCCAGCGTGAGGAGGCCGCCGCGGCCCTGTATGCCAGCGCCGCCAAGCAGGTGGAACCCGGCCCCGTGCTCGACCTCCTGATCGAGCTCAAGCAGCAAGAGATTGGGCACAAGCTTCGCCTGCAGCAACTACTGGACAAGGGCACCTTCCGCCGCATCTCGGCTGTGCAGCGGCGCCAGGTTGAAGACCTCAAGCTGACCGACTATTTGAAGGAAGAGGCGCTGGACCCCGAGACCGACTTGCAGGGCGTGCTGATTGTGGCCGGCAAGCGCGAAAAGGCCAGCCACGATCTCTATGCCGGCCTCGCCCAGGTGACCGATGACGCCGAGGTGAACGAGCTGTTCCGCTTTTTGGCCAACGAGGAACTGGGCCACAAGCATCGGATCGAGACCATGTATGAGGAGCTGTTCCTCCAGGACAACTAGGAGGAGCTCTTTCTACGCCAAGCGCACGATGACCGCAAGGAGTATGTAATGGCCAAGTACGAGTGCCTCGTTTGTGGCTATATCTATGATCCCGCCGAGGGTGATCCCGACGGTGGAGTTGAGCCCGGCACGGCCTTTGAGGACATTCCGGAGGACTGGGTCTGCCCCGAGTGCGGCGCCGGCAAGGACATGTTTGAGCAGATTGAGGACTAGCTACTAGACACCTGATCCCGCGCGGGCCGGTGCATCTGGCCAGATGTGACCGGCCCGTGGCGGAGAGAGAAGCGAACGCGCAGTCGGCTCAATCCGCATAGGCTCCCGGAGGCGGGATGAGGTTCGTCATCGTCGGGAATGGAATCGCGGGCGTCACGGTGGCGCGCACGGCATTGCAGGGTGATCAAAATCCTGATATCACCCTGCTTTCGCGCGAGCCCTATGCCTACTATCCCCGGCCACGTCTCATAGACTTGATTGCCGGAGACGATGACCCCAGCAGTATTCAGCAGTATCCCGATGATTGGTATGCCAAGCACGGGATCCGCCAGGTTCTGGGGGCTCGCGTCACGCGGTTGGCCCCGGAGGAGCATCGGGTCTACCTGAGCGATGGCAGCACCGAGGCGTATGACGTTCTGGTGTTGGCCACGGGAGCCGCCTCATGGATGCCACCGGTGCCTGGGATCGACAGCCCCGGCGTCTTTGGCCTTCGCAACATGGCGGACGCGCTGGCTATCCGCCAACGAGCCAAGCAGGTGCGCAGTGCTGCCATCATCGGCGGCGGGCTCTTGGGGCTCGATCTGTCCGTTGCGCTAAGGGCCCACGGGCTGGATGTATCGGTCATCGAACTGCTTCCGCGACTCTTGCCCCGCCAGCTCGATGATGCGGGGGCCGAGATTCTCTGCCACGCCATGAGCGAGCGAGGTGTGGGGGTGCTCACGGGGCACCCCTGTTCTCACATTCGGGCTGACGGCGATGGGTTGACCATCGCCCTGGAAGATGGCCCTGAGCTGCGCACCGACATGATCGTGGTGGCGGTGGGGGTTCGGCCCGAGGTGGAGCTGGCGGCGTCGGCGGGGATCGCTTGCGGGCGCGGCGTGCTGGTGGACGACCACTTGGCCACCAGCGCTGCTGATGTCTATGCTGTGGGCGACGTGGCCGAGTTCGACGGCCGCGTGTGGGGCATCATCCCTGCGGCGGTGGCACAGGCGCGCGTTCTGGGGCGGATTCTCGCTGGCGATACTGGTGCCACCTACACGGATATCGTTCCCAGCACCACGCTCAAGGTGACGGGGATCGATTTGGCGTCGCTGGGCGAGGTCAACCCCGCCGACGAAACTGCGTACACGGCGGTGGTCAACTCCGATGAGCACGCCAACCGCTACTGCAAGTTGGTGTTGAGGCAGGGACATATCGTTGGGGCCATCGTCATGGGTGACCGCGAACGGGTCGGTCCTATCAGTCAGTTGATCAACGAGGACGCGGACGTTTCTGGCTATGAGGAGCGCCTCGTAGCCGACGACTTTGATCTGCGAGCTTTTGTTCGAGAGCACGCCAAGGCCCACGGATCCTAGTGCAGGGCAGCAGGCCAGGTTTCGGGGTGCAAGGAGGGTACGATGAGCGAGACCACCATCGCGTTGCTTCGAGAGGACATGAAGGGCGAGCATCAGGCGATTATCCAGTATCTGCGACACGCCTATGCCCTGGGGGAGACGCCCGAGGCAGCCGAGATTGAGGGCATCGCCCGCGAGGAGATGCGTCACTTTCACTGGCTGGCTGACGCCATCGTAGAGCTCGGCGGCGATCCGACAATGGAGCGCCCGCCCGTGGACGAAACCCGCGACGCCCCCTCCGTCCAGATGCTCAAGGATGTCGACCTGGAGCAACAGGCCATCGATCAATACCGCGATCACATCGAGCGCATCGATGATCCCAAGATTCGGCGGTTGCTGTCGCGCATCCTCCATGATGAGCTGGTGCACAAGGGTGAGTTTGCCGAGTTTGCCGAGGCGCTTGAGGAGCAGCTCGCAGCCGAAGAGGGCGAGGGCGAGGCGACCGATGCGGCTCCCAGCGCGCGGCTGGCTGAGGTCCTCAACCAAGGGGTGCAGCACGAGTATTCGGTCGTGCTCCAGTATCTCTACCATGCCTTTATGACGCCCGACAAGGAGCCTGCTGAGGAGATCGAGGATATCGCCATCAACGAGATGCAGCACCTGGGCTGGCTGGCCGAAGAGCTCTTTGAAAAGGGAGCCGACGCCAAGTTCGAGCATGGCAAGCTGGTACTCACCGATGATATCATCCAGAACCTCAAGGCCGATATCGCCATCGAGCGCGAGGTCACCGAGGACTATTCTGAGCAGATCCCCGAGTTCACGGAAGAGGATATCGTGGCCTTGGTGGAGCGGATCCGCGACCACGAGATCGATCACACGGCGGTGTTCCAGTACTTGCTGGATGAGGCCAAGGAACAGGCATCCATCGAGACGGCCGAGCCGCCCAAGGATGCCGATGAGCCCAAGGGACCGCCCAAGCCGCCTTCGGTCGGCAGCCTGGTCAATCGCGGGTAGTGCATGCCGAGCATTGCAGAGGAGGATACCATGAGCGACTATTTGTTGCGTGACGATGCCCCGATCAGCCCTGAAACCTGGGCCAAGGTCGATGACATGGTGGTGACCGTCGCGAAAAAGAACCTTGTAGGCCGCAAGGTGCTCGAGATCGCTGGTCCGTTGGGCTGGGGTGTGGATGTGGCTCCGCGGTTTGGCTTTGCGGTCGACGATGATGCCTACGTGGCCGACGCGCCCGCCTATATCCAGCTGAAAGAGATCGCGGCAGAGTTCACGCTCAAGGCGCAGCACTTGGCCATGGCCGAGCAGACGCCCTATGGCCTGGATCTCGGCGCGGTAGCGATGGCTACCGTCAAGGTGGTTGGCGCAGAAGATGATCTCGTGGTGGGAGGCCTGATCAAGGCGGCCACCAAGAAAGCCGACTTGGGCGACTGGACCGCTATGGGCGGCCCGTTTGCGGCGGTTTCGCGGGGCATTGCTCTGTTGCGCAAGGCGGGCATCGACGAGCCGTACGCCCTGGTGCTCAGCCCGCTCAAGTACGCCCAGCTGGCCAGCCTCATGCAGCATGGTCGGCGTGAGCTCGCCATGGTCGAGAGCGTTGCCAAGGGTGGGATTCACCAATACGCGGACATGCCAGACGACCAGGTGCTCCTGATCGGCGCCGCGTCTTGGAATGCCGACATTGTGCTTGGCCAGGATCTGGTCACGGCCTATCTGGGCAACGAGGGCCTCGATCATCGCTTCCGCGTCTTTGAGACGGTGGCGCTTCGCATCAAGCGCTCCGACTGCGTTTGCGTGTTAGCGTAGCGATCCAAAGGTCCACCGAGCTGCCGCGACCATAGGAGGCGTCTCCATGCCTATCAATGACATGACCTTTCGGATCGGCGGCGAAGCGGGCCAGGGCGTCGAGTCAGGCGCGGCGGGCTTTGCCAAGGCGCTGGCCCGCTCTGGCCTGCACCTCTGCGGCATCCCCGACTATTACTCGCGCATCCGCGGCGGGCACAACTTTTTCACGATCCGGGTCGGCGAGGAGCCCGTTCCCGCCACGCGTGACCATGTGGATCTCCTCATCGCTTTGACGGCGGAGACGGTGACGCGCCACGTGGAGGCGCTTTCTCCAGGCGCGGCCGTTATCATCGATGACCAGCAGCCCCTTGAGGATGCTCTGCTAGAGGGCCGTGACCTGAATCTGGTGCGGCTTCCTCTGCTCGAGATCGCCAAGGGCGAGGGCAACGAGGTGATGGTCAATACCGCCGCTCTGGCTGCGGCCGCCGCCATCACCGAGCTGCCGCTCGACGCGGTGATGGACGTTATCGCCGAGAACTTTGCCAAGAAGGGCGACAAAGTCGTCGAGGCCAACCGACGTGTGGCCGAGGCGGCCTTTGACGAGGCTCTGGCAGCCCTCGAACGCCCCTTCGCGTGGAAGTTGCAGCCGATCGACGCCCCCCAGCGCGTGGTTATCAGCGCCAACCAGGCCTTTGCCATGGGCGCTCTCGTGGCTGGGTGCCAGTTCGTAGCGGGCTATCCGATGACGCCAGCCACCTCGGTGCTCGAGTACATGGCCACCCACGCCGAAGAGTGGGGCCTGGTCGTCAAGCATACAGAGAGCGAGATTGCCGCCATCAACATGTGCGTGGGGGCTGCCAATGCGGGCGTCCGCGCCATGGCGCCCACCTCGGGCGGCGGCTTTGACCTGATGACCGAGGGCCTTAGCTTGGCGGGGATGACCGAAACGCCGTTGGTGATCTACCTGGCGGGGCGACCTGGTCCCGCCACAGGGCTGGCCACGCGCACGGCCCAAGCCGATCTGTTCCTGGCGATGCACGCGGGCCACGGCGAGTTTCCGCGCGTGATCCTGGCGCCCCACACGCCCCAGGCCTTTTTCGAGGCCGCGATCCGTGCGTTCAACATTGCCGAGCGCTACCAGCTTCAGGTGATCGTGCTTTCGGATCAGTATGCCGCCTCGGGCATCTGGACCGTTGATGCCGACGCGTTTGACGTGGAGCACGTCCTCGTCGATCGTGGCAAGTGGCTGGCCGCGGAGGATCTGGCGTCGATGGAGTCCTATCAGCGCTATGCGATCACCGAGGATGGCGTGTCGCCTCGGGCGATTGCAGGGATCGATCCCAAGGCGGTATACCTGACGACGGGCAACGAGCACCGCGAGGATGGACATATCACCGAGGACCCCGCGATCACGACCGCGATGACTGGCAAGCGTCTCCGCAAGCTCGAGGCAGCACGCGCCGATATCGGCGGACCGATCTGCTACGGCCCAGAAGATGCAGCCATGACCTTTGTCTCGTGGGGGTCGACCTATGGCGCGCTGAGCGAGGCCGTCGATGCGCTGAACCGTGGCGGTGATAGCGCGAACCTGGTCCACCTGGTGGATCTGGTGCCGCTGCCGTCGGACCTGGTCCGCGAGGCTCTCGCAAGCTCCAAGAAGATCATTGTCGTTGAGGGCAACGCTCAGGGGCAGTTGGCCCAGCACCTATGGACAGAGGCGGGCATCCGCGCTGATGAGACTCTGAAAAGGTACGATGGGCGCGGCTTTACGGCCGACTATATCCTAGAGAATATCGGGGGGTAGCCATATGGTCAGCGTCAAGGACTTTTCCAATGACATTCGACCGACGTGGT
Source organism: Chloroflexota bacterium (assembly GCA_036803245.1). Lineage (GTDB taxonomy): Bacteria > Chloroflexota > Anaerolineae > UBA1429 > UBA1429 > DAIRUQ01. The sequence goes on from DAIRUQ010000003.1 coordinate 18,147, forward strand.
GCCCTGGGTGCGGCGACTATGGCATCTGGAATTCCCTGAAGCGGGCCCTGGTGCAGGCTGAGCTTACGCCCCAACAGGTGATGCTGGTCAGCGGCATCGGCTGCGGCAGCAAGATCAGCGACTATATGACCATCAATGGGCTGCACACCCTGCATGGTCGCGCCTTGGCCGTCGCGACGGGATACAAGCTGGCCAACCACGGCATGAAGGTGATCTGCGTCCACGGCGATGGCGACGGCTATGGCATGGGCGCGAACCATATGCTCCACGCCGTCCGCCGCAATATCGGCATCGTTGATATGGTGCAGGATAACCATGTGTATGGGCTCACCAAGGGGCAATACAGCCCCACCAGCCGCGCGGGCTTTCGCACCAAGACCTCGCCGCACGGCCCTCTGGATCGGCCCGTGAATCCGCTGGCGCTGGCGCTATCTCAGGGGGCGACCTTTGTGGCGCGCGGCTTTGCCCTGGATCTCAAGGGGCTGATCGAGCTGATGGTGATGGCCCTCGATCATCGCGGCTATGCCCTGATCGACATCATGCAGCCCTGTGTGTCGTTCAACAAGAGCATGGACTATGACTGGTTCTCCGAGCACACGTATCGCGTGGAGGACGAGGGGCACGATCCCAGCGACAGAATGGCGGCCATGGCGCGGGCGTTCGAGTACCCAGGTGGCGAGCGCATCCCGTTGGGTCTGATCTATCGCACCGAGGAGGTGCCTTCCTACGAAGAGCAGGTTCCTGCTCTGCAAGGCGGTCCGCTGGCGCAGCAGTCGCTGCGTAGCCGACCCGCGGAGGCATACCGCCAGTTGCTGGACGAGCTCGCCTAGGAGGCCAGCATGCGGGTGACGGTCTATAGCACGCCGAGCTGTCCCTACTGCCACCAGGTCAAGCAGTACCTGGGGGGGCGTGGCGTGGCTTTCGAGGACCACGACGTGTCTCGTGATCCTTCCGCCGCGCAGGAAATGCTTCGGATCTCGGGCCAGCGCGGCGTGCCAGTCGTGCAGATCGGCGACCAGGTGGTGGTTGGCTTCGATCGGCCGCGGTTGGACGCCTTGCTGGACGGCGCTGCTCGAAAGGGCATGGGGGTAGCGGTGGCCGATGCCGCCGATATGGCCGCCCGCGGCGTGACCGACCTGGCCAGCGGCGCCTATGTGGGGCGCGTCAGGGCAGATAGCGTGGCCGCGCGGGCTGGCATCGCGGCGGGCGATGTGATCGTATCGCTGGCGGGGGAGCCTGTGCGCTCCGCGGCCAGCCTGGAGACGTTGGTGGCGCGGGTTCCCGAGGGCCGCGCTGTGTCAGTCGAATACGTCCGCAATGGGCGGCGTTTCAACGTAACATTGGAGCTCTAGCAGCCATCGCGCGGCGATGGCCCAACGATGGGAGGGACCAGAATGTCGACCAAGGATGCCGCTCTGCAGGCGCTCAGCCAGGCTTTGCGTCTGGAGCAAGAGGGGCGCGCCTTTTATCTGCAGGCGGCCAAGGACACGGTGGATGAAAAGGGCCAGGCCATGTTCCTCTCGCTGGCCGACGATGAAGCCAAGCATGCTGATATGATCCAGCGGCAGTTCCATGCCATTGAAGGCGGCGGCGACTATGTCCTGCTGCCTGATCTACAGGTTGCCGAGATCGACCTGGGGAAAAAGCTGTTCCCGCCCGACGCCGACGCCATCCGCGGCGCAGCGGATCAGGCCACCAACGAGCTCGAGGTGCTGCACCTGGCGCTCGACAACGAGATCAAGAGCTATGACCTCTATTGCGAGGCGGCCGATTCCACAGAAGACGATGCGGGGCGTGCCATGTACGCGTGGCTGGCCCAGGCCGAGAGGCAGCACTTTGATCTGCTCATGAGCAACTGGGAATCCCTAACCGCCATGGGCGGCTGGGTCTAGCGATCCGCCAGACGGGTCGGAGAGGAGACATTCATGTCGACAGCCAAGAGCCTCGAGGTCCTCAAGCGAGGGATGAAGACCGAGCTCTGGGGACAGCGTTTCTACCGCGAGGCCGTCGCTCGCACAGAGTCTGAGGACGGCAAGCGCGTATTCCAGAGCCTGGTCGACGAAGAGGGCAAGCATCTCGATATTCTTCGAGGGCAGTACGCCAGCCTGTCTGAGCAGGGTGGTTGGGTTTCACCCAGCCATGCGCTAGAGATGGCCGAGGCGGCCGAATCGACGCACATCTTTCCTGAGGCCGAGGATGTAGAGCAGCTCATCGCCGATGACACCACCGACCTGGGTGCGCTCGAGATGGCCATGGAGTTCGAACGACGCGGCTATGAGCAGTACATGGACAATGCTGAGGATGCTGATTCGCCCGAGGCGCAGGATCTGTGGCGCACCCTGGCGGATTGGGAAGACCAGCACTTTGCCTTCCTGCAAAAGAGTCACGACTTTTTGAGCAGCAACGGGTCTTGGTACTTTGACGAAGAGGAGCTTCCCTTCTTTGAGGGCTGATAGGCCTCTAGGAATCGACGGCTCGCGATGATCGGGACATTCATCAACGCCGCCGCCGTGCTCGTGGGCGGCGGCCTTGGTACGTGGTTGGGGCAGCGGCTCCCGCCACGGATCCGCGACACCGTGCAGAACGGCCTGGGCCTGGTGACCATGCTGGCGGGCCTGCAGATGGCCTTGCAGACCGAGAACATCCTCATCACCATGGGGAGCCTGCTGGTAGGTGGCATCCTGGGCGAATGGTGGCATCTGGATGAGGGCCTCACCAGGATGGGCGACCGCCTCAAGGCGTTCACGGCCCAACGGCTGGGTACGGGCAACCTGGGGCTGTTCACGGAAGGGTTTGTCACCGCGAGCCTGGTGTTCTGCGTGGGGCCGATGACCGTGCTCGGCTCGATTCAGGACGGCCTCACGGGCGACTATACCCTGCTGGCGATCAAATCCATGCTGGATGGCTTTGCCGCCCTGGTGTTCTCGTCGTCGATGGGCATTGGCGTGGTGTTCTCGGTGCTGACGATCCTGCTGTTCCAGGGGGCCATCACGTTGGGGGCTGGCGCGGTCCAGACGATCCTCACCGACGCCATGATCGCCGAGATGACAGCGGTCGGTGGGGTCATCATTATCGGCATTGCGCTGTTGCTGCTGGACCTCAAGCGGATCCGCATTGCCAGCTTTTTGCCGTCTTTGGCCATCGCTCCTGCTCTGGTTTGGCTACTGACCGCCTTGGGCGTGGCCTGGTAGAAGGACAAGCCAAGTGACGGGGAGGGGGGTATGGCCAGCGGCCATACCCCCCTTGGCGTCAAAACGCGCGCTAGCCCTTGCTGGGGATATACTTGGAGATCTTTTGGGCCAGATTCGCGATGGGCATGCTCTGGAGCCAGATGTGCCCAGGCCCCTTGAGCGTGGCCAGAAAGAGCCCCTCGCCCGAAAAGAGGGCGTTGGTGATTCCCTTGACGGTGCTGATGTCATAGTCCACGCTGGGCTCATACAGCGCAATGTGGCCTGGGTCGACTTGCATGACTTGGCCCGCGGCCAGGTCATAGTCGCGGACGTCTCCCGCGATCTCCAGGAACACGGTGCCTGGCCCGCTGATCTTTTGCAGGATAAAGCCTTCACCACCGAACAGGCCCGCGCCCAGCCGCTTGCGAAAGTGCATCTCCACGGAGACGCTCTCTTCAGCCGCCATAAAGGTGTCTTTCTGGCAGATCAGGCTTTGGCCAGAGCCGAGCTCGAACACCAGGATCCTGCCAGGCGCTTCTGGCGTAAAGGTGACCATGGAAGATCCGCGATTGCAGCGGTACGACGTCATGAACAATGATTCGCCCGCCAGTTTACGACCGAGGCCCGCCATGAGGCCTCCGCGTGTGTTGGTGTTCATGGCAACATCGCCCTGCATCCAGGCCATCCCACCCGACTCGGTAAAGACCGACTCGCCCGCTTCCAGGTAGATGTCCACCGACGGCAGGACCGATCCGTTGATCTCGTAGCGCATGGTACTCCCTCCTCCGTGCCGTGACCGGCCGCGCACCCGCGACGGGCGGTCTCTTTGATGGAGAGATTATAGGGCAGGCGACGGGCTTCGCAAGTGCCTCGCGCGCTACCCCCATCCTCTTGGCGCCCCCCGGGAAAATGGACACTGCCGAGCCGTCGGCCTATACTAGTATGAGTGCTTACAAGATCCGAGGATGGATATGGCTGTTCTAGATATTGTCACGTCCGAGAATCCAGCTCTCCGAGAAAAGTCCAAGCGAGTGACCAGCTTTGGGTCGGGGTTGGAGAGCCTGGTGACCAGCATGTTCGAGACGCTGCACTCTGCCAACGGGCTGGGACTAGCGGCTCCCCAGGTGGGGGTGCAGCAGCGCGTTTTCATCGTCGAGCTTCCCGAGGAGCTGGACGAAGAAGGCCAAGTGGAGCTTCCGGCCGAGAGCTATGTGCTCGTCAATCCCGAGATCGTCCGACGGCGCGGTGAACAAGAGATGGTCGAGGGATGCTTGTCGGTGCCCGGCTATCGTGGCATGGTCAAGCGCAACACCTTTGTGGTGATCAAGGGGCAAGACCTGACGGGCCGCAACGTGCGTTACCGCGCCGAGGGGCTCTTGGCTCAGGCCTTTCAGCACGAGCTGGACCATCTCGATGGAATCCTCTACATCGATCGCGTCGAGAGCGCTGACAAGCTATGGCAGATCCCTGTGGGGATGGAAGAGATCGACGATGAGGACGAGGTCTAGTCAGCGTCGCCGATGGCTGGCAACGGGTCCTGGCGAGGAGCGCTAGCCAGGTTCAGGTGCTCGAGCAACATGGCGGCCCGCGGCAAGATCAGGTCTGCCCCCGCCTTTTCCAGTTCGCCCCTCACGCCAAACCCCGAGAGCACAGCGACTGCATAGGCGCCGGCGCGCTTGGCCGCGCGCACGTCGGCGGTGGTGTCGCCAACCATCGCGCAATCGCTGGGAGATACCCCTAACCGCTTGGCTGCCTTGAGCACTGGCTCGGGGTGTGGCTTCATCCGGATGACGTCCTGTCGAGTGATCACGATCGGGAACAGCGTCTGCAGTCCAGCCTGGCGCACAAAGGCCTCGGCCTCGGGTCGCGCACGCGTGGTAACGACGGCTAACAGGTAGCGTCCTCGTAAAGCCTCCAGCAGCTCGATCGAGCCGGCCACCAGCTCAGACTCGCCCCTGGTGGCCAACCCCTTGGCGGCGCGCACCCGGTCTGCCAACCCGAAAAAGCTGCTACCGATTCCCACATGCTCGAGCGCCGACATGACATAGTTGGCCGGTGATTCGATGCCCATCACCAAATGCCGCGCAAGCGCCTGGGCGTCTACACGCGGGATCAGACGCTCCAGCCAGCGTAGCTTTTGTGCCAGCGTCTCGGCCCAGCGGTTGTCCGTCTCGATGAGCGTGCCATCGAGGTCGAACAAGATCGCTTTGGGAGCGAGACCGGGCAACGTTGGGTCATGCGTGCCCTGCTGGCTCACTGAGCCTCTCACCTAGCCGAACCGCCGCGCCAACTCGGCCAGCACGTCATCCCATGCGAGCCCCTTGGACGCCAGCATCACCAGTAGATGATAGATCAGGTCCGCCGTCTCGTAGACGAGGCGCTCGTCGCTCTCGATGGCGCCAGCCACCACCACCTCGGCAGCTTCCTCCCCCACCTTCTTCAGGATCTTTTGCGGGCCGGCCTCGAGCAGCGCGCAGGTATACGAGCCCTCGCGGGGAGCTTGCTTTCGATTCTCGATCACGCTACACAGTGCGGCGATGACATCTTGGGTCATGATCTCTCCTGCGCTCCGCCCAGGCGGCGGTAGAAACAGCTAACAGCTCCGGTGTGGCAGGCCGGGCCCGCCGGCGATACCAACATCAGCAGCGTATCCGCATCGCAATCGACCAGGATCTCATGGATGCGTTGGATGTTGCCAGAGGTCGCTCCCTTGTGCCAGAGGCATTGGCGGCTTCGGCTCCAGAACCAGGTCTCGCTGGTCTCCAGGCACCGTTCCAGCGAGACGCGGTTTACCCAGGCGACCATCAGCACCTGCCGTGTGTTGGCATCCTGAACCACGGCCGGCAAGAGCCCATCGGCGCTCCATCGCAGGGCTTCGAGGTCGACCGAACCCAACGATCCCACGTCTTTGGCCATGTCGTCCTTACGTCCTCACCGGCACGCTGCGCTCAGCCAGGTATTCCTTGACGTCGCTGACACGGTACTCTTGGTAGTGAAACAGCGATGCCGCCAGGGCCGCGCTGGCCTGGCCATCGGTTAGCACCTGGTAAAAATGGTCCAGCGCTCCCGCGCCGCCCGAGGCGATGACCGGGATGGACACGGCCTCGGCCACTTGGCGAGTCAGCTCGAGGTCATAGCCATCCTTGGTGCCGTCGCGATCCATGCTGGTGAGCAGAATCTCGCCCGCACCACGGGCCTCGACCTCCTGTGCCCAGGCCACGGCCTCCTTGCCGGTGGGAATCCGTCCGCCGCTGATAAACACCTCAAAGCGTCCGTCGTCACTGCGCCTGGCGTCGATGGCGACCACGATGCACTGGCTGCCGAAACGCTTGGCGCCCTCGTCGATCAGCTCTGGCGTGCGGATGGCCGCGCTGTTGATAGAGGTCTTGTCGGCGCCGGCCAGCAGAACGGCGCGCAGGTCATCCACGGTGCGCAACCCACCACCCACCGTAAACGGGATGTTGACGACATCGGCCACGCGCCGCACCATGTCGGAGACAATGTCGCGGCTCTCGTGTGACGCGGTGATGTCGAGGAACACCAGCTCGTCGGCTCGCTCGTCGGAATAGATCCTGGCCTGTTCCACCGGATCGCCGGCGTCGCGCAGGTTCACAAAGTTGATGCCCTTGACGACGCGGCCGTTCATGACGTCCAGGCAGGGAATGATCCGTTTGGCTAGCATATCAACCTCCTCGCTCGATGCGGTTGACCTCGGCCAACGCCTCGGTCAGGGTAAAGCGCTTTTCGTAGAGGGCCATGCCGACGATGATGCCCTCGATGCCGCTAGACGCTTGCTGGGCCAGCGCGCGAATGTCCTCCAGCGAGCTTACGCCGCCAGACGCGATGACCGCCAGGCCGGATTGCTGGGCCAGGCGACGGGTGGCTTCTAGATTGGGGCCGGTCAAGGTGCCGTCGCGCTGGATGTCGGTATAGACGATCCGCTCCACGCCGAGCTGGGCCATCTGCTGGGCGAGATCCAGGGCAAGGACGTCACTGGTCTCTAGCCAGCCGTGGGTGGCCACGCGCCCCTCGCGAGCGTCAATGCCGACGGCAATGCGTGCCGGGCCAAAGCGAGCCAGCGCCTCCTCCACCACGTCTGGTTGGCGCACGGCGACCGTTCCCAGCACGACGCGCGCCACGCCGGCATCCAGCAGGCGGGCGGCATCATCGACGCTGCGCAAGCCTCCGCCGAACTGCACCGGCACCCTGACGCGGGCAAGAATGGCCGAGACGGCGGCCATGTTGGCCGCTGCCTGATCGCCCAGAGCCCCGTCCAAATTCACCAGATGGAGCCATTCGGCGCCTTGCTCCTCCCAGGTTTGGGCCATGGCAGCTGGATCGGCGGCATAGACGCGTTCCTGGCTGGCTTGGCCCTGCACCAGGCGCACACAGCGCCCGTTACGAAGATCGATGGCCGGATAGACGATCATGGAGCCTCCGTGGCGATGCCGGCCATCCGCGCAAAGTTGCGCAGGATCCGTTCGCCGATGTCCTGGCTCTTTTCGGGATGGAATTGGATGGCCGCGATGTTGCCGCTGACGACGGCTGACACAAAGTCGCGGCCATAGTCGGTGCGCGCGGCAATGACGCCGGCATCGGCGGCATCGCAGAAATAAGAGTGCACAAAGTAGGCATAGCTGCCATCGGGTACGTCGTGCCACAGCGGCGTGGACAGCGTCTGACGGATCTGGTTCCAGCCCATGTGGGGGATAGTCACCCCGGTGTCAAAGCGACGTACACGACCAGGCAGGACGCCGAGCCCGCGGTGCTCTCCCATCTCCTCGCCCACCTCAAACAGCACCTGCATGCCCACGCAGATTCCCAAGAAGGGCACCCCGTCGCGGAGGGCGGCCACGAGCGGCGCGTCTAGCCTGTGCGCGCGCAGGTTGGCCATGGCGTCGCCAAAGCTGCCCACGCCGGGCAAAACCAGGGAGCTAGCACGTGCGATCTGGGCCGGATCTGCCGTGACGGTCGCGGGGACGCCCAGGCGGCGAAACGCCATGGCGACGTTGCGCAGATTGCCCGCACCATAGTCGATGATGGCCAGCATGCTAGAGGGTCCCCTTGGTTGAGGCGACACCGATGCGGCGTTCGTCTCGAGCGACAGCCTGGCCCAGCGCCCGCCCCAGCGCCTTGAAGATCGCTTCGATGATGTGATGACTGTTGGCGCCATCGAGCAGGCGGACGTGTAGGGTGATGCCGGCATTGTGCGCCAGGGCCCGCAGGAACTCGGGCACCAGCTCGGTGTCAAAGGTGCCTACTTGGGCCGTCGGGATGTCCACGTGGTATACCAACAAGCCTCTCCCGGACAAGTCTAGGCTCACCAGGGCCAGGGCTTCGTCCATGGGCAAGGTGTGGCTGCCGTACCGGACGATGCCGACCTTGTCGCCGAGCGCCCGGGCCAGCGCCTGCCCCATGGCGATGCCAACGTCCTCTACCGAGTGGTGGGCGTCAACCTCCAGGTCTCCCTGGCAGGCGATCTCCAGGTCGATTAGGCTGTGGGCCGCCACATGACTGAGCATGTGGTCGAGAAAGGCGACACCGGTAGCGATCTGCCATCGCCCGCTGCCATCGAGGTCAAGCTGCACCCGAACACTGGTCTCGCGGGTCTCTCGTTCGACCAGGGCCGATCGTTGCTCCGCCATGCTGCCTCCTAGAGAGACTCAAGGGCCGCCAACACCGCATCATTCTGGGCTGGCGTTCCCACGGTGATCCGCACGTGGCCTTGGAGCCGTCCTTCCCCAAAATAGCGCAGCAGAATGCCGTGCGCCTCCATATGCGCTCGGAACCGATCCGCGTCGACACCCTGCAACCGGCAAAGGTGATAGTTGGCTTGGCTGGGATAGGCGACCAGATGGGCCGAGGCGGCCAGCGCCTTGCCCATGCGCTCGCGCTCGGCGACGATGGCCGCCACGCGATCCAGCGCGGTCTGCGCGTTCAGCAGCGTAGCCAACGCTGCCGCCTGGGCGGGGCCGTTCACGTTATAGGGCGATTTGAGCTTGAGCAGTAGCTCGGCCAGGCGAGGCGGACAGATGCCATAGCCGATGCGCATGCCCGCCAGCCCGGCCCACTTGCTAAAAGTGCGGAGTACCACCAGGTTGTCGTGCTGGGCGACTTGAGCGGCGCGCGAAGGCCCGCCAAACTCGACATAAGCCTCATCGAGCACCACCAGCAGGGGCAGCGCCAGCAGCCGGGCGAGCTGATCGTCGGGCAGGGGGCCGCCGTCGGGGTTGTTGGGTGCGGCCAGGAACAGGATCCGCGGTCTGCCGTCGGCTTCGCATACAGCGGTGATGGCGTCCACATCCACGCCGAATTCGGCGTTCCGCGGGATCTCGCGCACGGGTATGCCGTCGGTCGCGCCGTAGAAGGTGTACATGCCAAAGGTGGGGGGGCAGGAGAGGATCTCGCACACGCCCCTTCCTTGGGCATCGGGGCGGATCAGGCGCAGAATGAGCTCGATCAGCTCATCCGACCCGTTCCCGACCACGATCTGCGAGCTATCCACGCCGCAGAAATCCCCGAGGCCCTGGCGTAGCCGCCGCGCCAGGGGATCTGGATAGCGGTTCAGATCGTTGTACTGCCTGACGGCGTCCTGCGCCGCCGGCGTTGGCCCGTATGGGTTCTCGTTTGCGTCCAGCTTGATGAGGCGATCCGCTGGCATGCGCAGACGCTCAGCAGTGGCCTCCAGCGGTTCGGGCGCGTATTCCTTGACGGCCCCAAGGCGCTCGTTCACGAGGGACCAGAGGGCGGCGTTCGGTGACTCCATGGCTGCTATGCTCCCCTCAGCCGGCGGCGCATGGCGGCGGCATGGGCCGTCAGCCCCTCGGCCTCGGCCACAACCAGCGCTGGTTCCGATAGCACGCGCGCTCGCTCGGCGCTCAGGGCAAAGACGCTGGTGATCTTGACGAAATCCCACACTTGGAGGGGCGAGCTGAACCGAGCCGTGCGGCCGGTAGGCATCACATGGGTCGGGCCGGCGGCATAGTCACCCAGCGCCTCGGAGACATGCTCGCCCACAAAGATGCCGCCAGCATGCCGCACCTTGCCCACCCAGCTCCAGGGGTCGCGCATGAGCAAGCAGAGGTGCTCGGGCGCAAAGAGGTTGGCCAAGTCCATCGCCTCGTCCAGCGAATCGACCAGCGCGATGGCGCCGCGCGTTGCCAACGACTCGGCGGTGATGTCCCGGCGCGCAAGCTGCTCCTGCTGGGCCGCCAGCTCGGTCTGAACCGCGTCGACCAGTTCGGGGCTGGTGGTGATCAGCATGGCCGTGGCCATGGGGTCATGCTCAGCCTGGGCCAACATGTCGGCTGCCACCATGCCCGCGTCGGCGCTGTCATCGGCGACCAAGAGCGTCTCTGTGGGGCCTGGGAGCTGGTCGATGCCCACCACGCCGTACACCCGCCGCTTGGCCAGCACGACAAAGATATTGCCGGGCCCCAGTATCTTGTCGACGGGGCGGATGGACTCGGTGCCATACGCTAGGGCGCCCACGGCGATGGCGCCGCCCAGCGGTACGATCTCTGTCACGCCGGCCACGTGGGCGGCGGCCAAGATGGTATCGTTGAGCTGGCCGTCGCGCGGTGGCGTGGCCACGACGATCTCGTCTACGCCAGCTACCTGAGCGGGGACGGCTGCCATCAGTAACGAAGAGGGATAGGGCGCACGACCATTGGGGGCATAGATGGCCACTCGCTCCATGGGCCGGACCATTTGCCCTAGCGCGCCGCCATCGTCGTCCCAATCTAGCCATGAGGTAACCGGTTGCTTCTCGTGAAAGGCACGGATGCTGTCAGCGCAGCGCTGGAGGGCGTCGCGCAGCGAGGTTGGCGTGCGCTCCCAGGCCTCGGCGATGCGCTCCTGGGGCACCGAGAGGTCAGTCAGCTCGGCCCCCTCAATCAACGTGGCATAGCGGCGGACGGCATCGTCGCCCTCGGACCGAATGTCCCGCAGGATGCGCTCAACTACCTGGTCGGGTGTGAGCGGCTCGCCAAATAGCCGCTGGATGCCGGCTTGGAGCCCGGGGGAGGCCTCGTAGGCGTCCAGCGGGGGGCGCGCTTCCAGGAAAGATCGCGTGGCATCGAACCCTCGTAGCAGGCGAATCGGGTTGGCGTTGCTCATGATCGCGCTCCCTTGGCAGCCACCACGCTGGATAGGTCGCTGATGAGACGCTGGATGGCCGCGAACCGCAGCTTGTGGCTGGCGCGGTTCACGATCAGAACCGCCTCCGACCGCATGATGAGATCAAGCTCTACCAGGCCGTTCTCGCGCAGGGTGGTGCCGGTCTCGACCAGGTCCACCAGCAAGTCAGCTAGCCCCACCACAGGGGCCAGCTCTACCGATCCGCTCATGGGGATGATCTCGGCGGGAATGCCCTGTTTGAGGCAGTAGGCCTGTGCCAACCGGGGGTACTTGGACGCCACGCGCAGGCCAATGTCCAGCCTTAAGTTCCGGTCGCGAGCCTCGGGCGGGCCCGCCAGCATGAGGCGGCACTGTCCGAATCCGAGCCGCAAGGGCTCATAAACCTGCCGTCCCGACTCGCGCAGCACGTCCTCGCCGGCCACCCCCACGTCGGCGGCACCATATTCGACATAGGTGGGCACGTCTGCGGGCTTGGCCAGCACGTACCGCACGGATCCGCTGGCATCGGGAAAGACCAGTTTGCGCCCGTTCAGCGCCTCTGGCGTCGGCCCCAGGCCGATGGCCTGCAGCAGCTCTAGCGCCGCATCCTGCATTCTTCCTTTGGGCAGGGCGATGGTTAGTGGTTCCATGCGTCTATCTCGCGCTCCATCTGATCCAAGCTCGCGGATCGGGGTTCGTCTCCCAGCAGCAGACAGGCCTGTTCCGACGCGTCGTCGCTCGGTGAGCAGTAGATGGCTCTCCGGGCGCCGGTCGCGCGACCGTAAGCCTCCAGGGCGATAGCGTCACGGTCCAGCACATCCACCTGCACCGTCAGACCGGCTTGGCGGGCGTGCTGGGCTAACCGCATGCAGCGCGGCGAGCTGGCCGGTCCCAGCAAGAGGTCAACCCCTACCCTGGCCTGGGCCCTGGTCACCAACATGGCGCGCTCGATGCCGATGGCGAATCCGACGGCGGGCATATCGGCGCCAAAGCTGGCGACTAGCTTGTCATAACGTCCGCCGCCGCATACCGGAAAGCCCAGGCCAGAGGCATACCCATGGAAGGTGATTCCGGTATAGTAGCCCATGGTGCGGATCTCGCCCAGGTCTAGGATCACGTGCTCGCCCAGGCCGTAGTTGCGCACCTGCTCGTACACTTCTGCCAACCGGTCGATGGCTTGGCGAGCGCTGCCGCCCAAAGCCAGGTCGCGGGCGCTGTCAAGCACCTTGGCGCCTCCACACAGTTGCGGGATGGCCTGAATGGCTCGTGAGACGGCCGGATCCATGCCGATCGCGCGGGTTGTCTCGCGGATGGCTGCATCGCTGCGTTGGTCGATGGCCTGCTCGACGCGGGAGCGGGCGTTCTCGTCGAGGGCTGTGTCGCTCAGCAGGCCCTGCAGAAAGCCCACATGGCCGAGGTTGATCTGAAAGTCCTCCAGCCCCAGTGCCAACATCGTCTCCACAGCCAGGCAGACGATCTCGGCGTCGGCGGTGCTGGTGTCGGCGCCCAGAAGCTCTACGCCCGCCTGCGAGAACTCGCGCTGGCGTCCTGCCTGGATCTCTTCGTGGCGGAACACGTTGCCCACATAGTAGAACCGTAACGGCCTGGGTTGGTCATACAGTTTGGTGGCCGCGATGCGGGCGATCGGAACAGTCATATCGGGTCGCAGAGCCAGCATCCGACCGGTGCGATCCACAAAGCGGTAGAGCTGCTGCCGTAGTTGCGGGCTGGCCTGCGTGGCGAGGGTGTCGTAGAACTCGAATGTAGGGGGGATGATCCGCGCATACCCCCACCGCGCAAAGAGCTGCTGGACGCGTTGCTCCAGCATGGTCTTGGCGGCGGCCTGCTCGTAAAAGAGATCCGCCACGCCGACGGGCGTTTGGCGTTCGAGAGCGTCAAAAGGATCCATTGGGTACCCCGATTCGTGCGCTGAACATCAGATCGAAACAAGAGAAAAGGCTAGCTCGTGTGAACTAGCCTCCCGCGGTGAGCCGAACGCGCTGCATCGGTGCAGCACGACGCCTCACCTAACGATGGTGATGATGCTGGCAAAGGTTGGCGAGCGTCTCGCTTACCATAGGGTGCGGTTGACTCCAAGCGTCCTACAAAGCTGGGGCGATGATAACACACGGCCAGGGAGGTGTCAACTCGCGGCCCCGGCGAGAGGCCGGCCCGGCAGTGGGATCGGGCCTTGCACAAAGAGAACGAATGTGCTATTATGAGGGCGAACAAACGTTCGTAGCAGGTGAGGTAGACGATGCACTGGCTAACTGGAGTGATCGGGTTCGCGGCTGGCTGCGCGGTTACCATGGTGCTGCGCCAGGCCGTCTTGGCGTCGGGTCCCGCTGGGCGGGCGGGCGCCAGTTCTCCTTGGCGGCGAGGGCGCCGGAGCAACCGCCCTCTTTGGTGGTACGACTAGTCGCGCGCCCCTTGGGCTGCCGGCATGGCCCGGCTGGCGATGATGGCAACCCCACTATCGAGCAGATCCGCGATGACGACCTGATGCAGGCTCACCGGCGCCTTGAGAACCACTCGCCGCAGGAGATCGGCCGCCGGTAGCAGCAGGGCCTTGGGCATCGGCTCGGCCGAACGTACGGCGACCAGAGGGCCGACGCCACCGGCCACGCGCACCGTAGTGGCCAGCATGCGACGTGGATCGGTGATCTCTTCCCGAGCAAAGGCCTCACCGCGGCGGCAGCGGCCGCCCCGCACCTCCACCAGCTCGCCTCCGTCCAGCACGGCCGTCAGGTTGCAGCCGACCGGGCAGGTGACGCAGATCAGATCGCGCTCTTCCATGGCTATCGTCCTCGCTCGGGGCAGGTCACGTCCACGACCAGGCTGGCCGACGGATCCAGTGTGCGGAGCAGACTCGCCGGCATCTCGATGTCCAACATCTCGGACGGACGCGCGTAGCGCAGCCGCCGCTGGGCCAGGGTCGCCGTGCCGTTGCGAACGGCGATCAGGGCCGTCTCCTCAATAGGCTGCTGGACGCGGCAGGCCAGCTTGGCCGGCGTCCCGTCCAAAGGCCGGCTGAGGCGTTGAGGCACCACGTGATGCACGTTGATGCCGGCCTCGATCGGCACGTGGCTGTCCTCCACCACGGGCAACCGGCCCGCCGCCCATCCGGCAGCAGCCTGGCCCGCTAGCATCGCCACCTCGCTGACGTCATCGACCAGGTCATACACGTGTACCACGTTTCCCGCGGCGAAAATGCCCGGGACCGACGTCTGATAGTTCTGATCGACCAGAGGTCCACCCGTGCGACGATCCAGCGCCACGCCGGCTTGCCGCGAGAGCTCGTTCTCGGGGATCAGCCCCACCGAGAGCAGAAGGGTGTCGCAAGGGATCGTCCACTCGCTACCGTGGATTGGCTGCCAAGAGCTATCCACCCGCGCCGCGACGATCTCCTCGACGCGGTCCTTGCCCCGAACCTCTACCACAGTGGTCTGTGTATGCAGCGGAATGCCATAGTCCTGCACACACTGTACCAGGTTGCGCCGCAGCCCGCTCACATAGGGCTGGATCTCGAGCATCGCGGCCACGCGCGCCCCCTCAAGGGTCATGCGCCGCGCCATGATCATGCCAATGTCGCCCGAGCCCAGAACGACCACACTTTCGCCAGGCACATAGCCCTCGATGTTCACCAGGCGCTGAGCGGTGCCGGCGGTATAGACGCCCGCGGGCCGCGCGCCCGGAATAGCCAGGGCCCCTCGTGGACGTTCGCGGCAGCCCATGGCTAGCATAATGGCCTTGGCGCGCACCTCGATCAGGCCGCGGGTCGCGCCCGTGGCGCGTACGACCAGATCGCGGCCGATCTCGAGCACCATCGTGCCCGTCATCACCTCTACGTTGGCCTCGGCGGCACGCTCGACCCAGCGTTGGGCGTACTCGGGTCCGGTGTGGTCGCTGCCGAACACGCGCACACCAAAGCCGCTGTGGATGCACTGCGGGAGGATGCCTCCGAGCTCTTGGTTTCTCTCTAGCACCAACACGCGCTCGGAGCCGGCATCTCGCGCACTCACGGCCGCGGCCAGGCCTGCCGGCCCGCTGCCGATGATCAGGACGTCGCAGGCTAGGCTCTTCATGCCGGCACGTCCTTTGCTCGGCGGACCACCATCTGTGATCGCCCGCCTCTTTTCGTCAGCTCTGTCGGCGGCAGGCCTAGCTCGCGCGACATGATCTCGAGAACCAAGGGCGTGTCGAATCCTCCCTGGCACCGCCCGCTGCCGACTCGAGTGCGGCGCTTGAGGGCATCATAGGTGCGCGCAGGCACTGGCGCATGGCAGGCTGCCACGATCTCGCCCTCGGTGACCATCTCGCACCGACAGACCACATGGCCGTAGCGAGGGTCCTGGGCGATGAGCGCCAGACGCTCGTCGTCTGACAGCTCGGAAAAACGCGGAATGCCATGGCGCACCGGCTGATAGTCGCGCCGCTCCCGCAACGCCAGCCCCCCCTCTCGCAAGAGGTCGATGGCGCGCTCGGCGATGGCCGGCGCCGCCGTGAGACCGGGCGATTCGATGCCGCCGAGGGCGACGACGTTCTGCGCCTCCGGCATCCGCTCGATGACGAAATCGCCAGTGTTGCCGCTGGCGCGAAGTCCGGCAAAGGTGCGGATCACGTCGCGAGCGTCCAGCGCGGGCACGAGCCCTTGCGCGCCAGCCATCACCTCGCACAGGCCCGGTGCCGTCGTCGTCAGATCCTCCTTGTCGGCCACGTGCTCGGCGTTGGGGCCCAGCATGAGATTGCCGTGGATGGTGCGGGTCACCACGATCCCCTTGCTGATGGGCGTAGGGCAAGGGAACAAGACGCCCCGAAGCATCTCGCCGGCGCACTTGTCCAACACAAAGTACTGGCCCTTGCGGGGGCTGATCTGCAGGCTCTCGTGGCCGAGTTGGCGCATTAGGTCGTCGGCCCACAGCCCGGCGGCTATCACCACCCAACGGGCGGCGATGGTACCCCGTGTTGTGCGGACGCCCCACACCTGCGAATCCCGCCGCTCGAACCCCAACGCCTCGGTGTCCAGCCAGAGGCGGACGCCATTGACGACGGCATTCTCGGCCGCGGCATAGCAGAGCTGGAACGGGTCGACGATACCCCCGGTGGAGGCGTAGAGAGCCCCAACGCACGCGGGCGTCACCGCTGGCTCGCGACGGCGCATTTCATCGCCGTCGATCAGCTCGAGACCTGGCACGCCATTCTGGCGACCGCGCTCGTAGAGCGCATCGAGGGTCTCGATATCGGCAGGCTGGATGCCAACCACGTGGGTGCCGCAGCGCGACATGTCCACGTCCAGCTCGCTGCAGACCTGGTCGTACATGGCGTTGCCGGCCACGTTAAGGGTGGCCTTGAGGGTGTTGGGAACGGCATCATAGCCGGCATGCACGATGGCCGTGTTGGCCTTGGTGGTGCCCTCGCCCACATCGGCATGCTTTTCAATCAGCAGCACCCTGAGCTGATAGCGAGAGAGGGCGCGCGCCACCAAGCATCCTACGACTCCGGCGCCGATCACGACAACGTCATAGGAGGGAATCATGCGGATGCATCCTCGCGCTCAGCGTCGTCGGCGTCAACCCAAGCGCGGGATCGCTGTACCGCCTTTTGCCAGAGGCGATAACCCTCGCGGCGGCGCTCGTCTTCCCATTGCGGGGCAAAGGTGGCATCGATGCGCCACTGATCGCGTAGCTCGTCCAGCGAGCCCCACACCCCCGACGCCAGGCCGGCGGCATAGGCGGCCCCCAACGAGGTCGTCTCTCGGACCACCGGGCGCACCACCTCTGCTCCCAGGATATCGGCCTGGAGCTGCATGAGAAAGCTATTGGCGGCCGCGCCGCCATCAACCTTGAGGGTGCGCAGGGCGATGCCGGCGTCCTCCTGCATGGCATCCACCACCTCGCGTGACTGGTAGCAGATCGCCTCCAAGGTGGCTCGCACCAGATGGGCGCGGGTAGCATAGCGCGTCAGCCCGGTGATCACCCCACGCGCATACATGTCCCAGTGGGGCGCGAACAGTCCGGAAAAGGCGGGCACAAAGTAGACGCCGCCCGAGTCCTCCACCGAGCGCGCGATCTCTTCCGTCTCCGCAGCGTCCTTGATCAAGCCCAGGTTGTCGCGCAACCACTGGACGGCAGCGCCGGTGATGGCGATGGAACCTTCCAGCGCATAGGCCACTCGCTTCGCGCCCAGGTCATAGGCTACTGTCGTGAGCAGCCCCTGATTCGAGTGCACGGCGGTTTCGCCGGTGTTCATCAGCAGAAAAGAGCCGGTGCCATAGGTGTTCTTGGCCTCACCCTCGACAAAGCAGGTCTGGCCGACCAGGGCGGCCTGCTGGTCGCCCAAGGCGGCGCAGATGGGCACCGCTCGCCCAAAGGGACCGTCGGCAACGGTGGCGCCATAGCCGCCGGGCACGGCAGAGGGCACGATGGTGGGCAGCATGGCACGCGGAACGCCCATGGCGGCTAACAGGTCATCGTCCCAATCGCGGGTAGCCAGGTTCATCAACATGGTGCGCGAGGCGTTGGTCACATCGGTGACGTGGGCGCCCCCGGCCGGACCGCCGGTGAGATTCCAGATGATCCACGAGTCGATGGTGCCAAACAACGCATCGCCGCACTCGGCGTCGCGCCGCAGAGTGGGCACGTGGTCCAGAAGCCAGCGGATCTTGGGCCCCGAGAAATAGGTGCCGATTACCAGGCCGGCCCGCTTGCGCACCAAGGGTTCGAGCCCCTGGGTGATGAACTGCTCGCAGAGCCCGCGGGTGCGGGTGCATTGCCACACGATGGCATGATGGTAGGGTCGTCCGGTCTTGCGATTCCAGACCAGGGTGGTCTCACGCTGGTTGGTGATGCCCAGGGCGCGGATATCGCGGGCTGGCAACGAGGCACGATAGAGCGCGGCGCCGACGACCTCGTTGGTGTTCTGCAGGATCTCGATCGGATCGTGTTCCACCCAACCGGGCTGCGGCATGATTTGCGCGTGCTCACGATAGGCCTGACTGATCACGCTGCCGGCGGGGTCAAAGATGAGGCAGCGTGTGCCGGTGGTACCCTGGTCGATGGCGGCGATGTAGGTTGCCATGATTCACCTCGAGCAAAAGGTCTCGCGATCAGCGTGATGGTAGGGCAGAGGGGTCGATGCGTCAAGAGACGCTCAAGCGCTAGAGACGCCCCGCCAGAACCTGCTGGGCGCAAGCCCAATCCGCTGATGATGCGGTCGGCCTTTGCAGCGGCTTACGGCGGTTGACATGGCTGGATGCCAGGCCTATAATGCGAGCACTGTGCGGGTGTAGCTCAGTTGGCAGAGCGTCTGCTTCCCAAGCAGAATGTCGTGGGTTCGAATCCCATCACCCGCTCTCGAGCCTGGCAGAATGGCCTGGCTCCATATCCAACACGTTGATCAGGACGAGTATCCGTCAGGCTGGCGATAGGGAGTGGAGGGCAGGGACTGGAACCCTCCTCGCAACGCTGGCGGTGAAAACCACCTGAGAGTGGGCGCCCGAACCGAGTAAGGCGCTCCGGTAGCCCCGTTATCGGCTCTAGAGCGCGGCCTGGGCCCTGGCCTGGCCGCGGAATATGGGTGGAACCGCGTGAGCGCGCCCTCTCGCCCCATGGTGAGAGGGCGCTTTTGCATGGGGCCCTGACCCATGCGTGTCACCTAGCTCGTTGGAGGTTTCCATGCCCAAGTATGAACTCGAGACGATGCGCCACTCGGCCTCGCACATCATGGCAGAGGCGGTGATGACCCTGTTCCCCGACGCCAAGCTTGGCATCGGGCCAGCCATCGACGAGGGCTTTTACTATGATTTCGACCTGCCGCGCTCACTCACCGAAGAGGACCTGGCCAAGATCCTTGACCTGATGAAGGACAGCATCAAGGCCAAGGTGGCCTTTGAGCGGGAAGAGGTCAGTCGCGAGGAGGCTGAGAGGTTGTTCGCCGATCAGCCGTACAAGCTCGAACTGCTGCGAGACCTGCCAGAGGATGCGCCCATCTCTATCTACCGCCATGGTAGTTTCATGGATCTCTGCCGCGGGCCGCATGTGGAGAACACGGGTGACTTGCGCTGGGATAGCATAGCGCTGCAGAGCATCGCTGGCGCCTACTGGCGGGGCGACGAAAAGCGTCCCATGCTGCAGCGCATCTATGGCACCGTTTGGCACAGCAAGCAGGAGCTGCGCGACTATTTGGCGCGCCTGGAAGAGCTGGCCAAGCGCGATCACCGCTGGCTGGGACGCGATCTCGACCTCTTTTCTCTACATGAGGAGGCGGGGGCAGGCCTGGTCTACTGGCACCCCAAGGGGGGGCGTGTCCGTACCATCATCGAGGATTACTGGCGCAAGCGCCACATGGAGGGTGGGTACGATATCATCTACTCGCCCCACATCGGGCGTTCCTGGCTCTGGGAGACCTCTGGCCATCTGGACTTCTACCATGATTCGATGTACGCACCGATGGATATCGACGGGCAGGACTATTACCTCAAGCCGATGAACTGCCCGTTCCATATCATGATCTACCGTTCGCGTACGCGGTCCTATCGCGACCTGCCGCTGCGGTGGGCCGAGCTGGGCACGGTCTACCGCTACGAACGCAGCGGGGTGCTGCACGGCTTGCTGCGGGTGCGCGGCTTTACCCAAGACGATGCCCACATCATCTGCACGCCCGAGCAGATCGAGGACGAGATCCTGGGAGTGCTACGTTTCTCCCTGGCCATGTGGCGAGCCATGGGGTTTGCCGATGTGGACGCCTACCTGTCGACGCGTCCCGAAAAGGCGGTGGGCGAGCCGGCCCGGTGGGATCAGGCGACGCAGTCGCTGCGACGCGCGCTGGAGACCGAATCGCTGGATTACAAGGTGGATGAGGGTGGCGGGGCCTTCTATGGGCCCAAGATCGACTTGAAGATTCGAGATGCCCTGGGCCGCGAGTGGCAGATGACCACGATCCAGTTCGACTTTAACGAGCCGGAGCGGTTTGATATGGTCTATGTGGGTGACGATGGCCAGGAGCATCGGCCCTATATGGTCCATCGGGCGCTCTTGGGCTCGATCGAGCGGTTCTTTGGGCTGCTGATCGAGCACTATGGGGGGGCATTCCCGGTGTGGATGGCCCCTGTGCAGGCGGTCATCATCCCCATCACCGATCGACATCTGGCCTTTGGCCGCGAGGTGGAGAGCAAGCTGCGGGCGGCTGGCTTGCGCGCCGAGCTGGATGCCTCGAACGATCGTATGAACGCCAAGATCAGGTCCGCCCAGCTCAACAAGGTGCCTTATATGCTGGTGATCGGCGACCGCGAAGTCGAGGACGGGGCGGTCTCGGTGCGCCTCCGTAGCGGCGAGGATCTTGGCGCCATGCCTGTGGAGGCTTTCCTCAGCGGCGCCAAGGCAATCGATGATGCGCGCGATAATCAGCGACTGTGGCAGGCGGCTATCTAGCCTCTCGTCGGCTCGCCACCATGGCCTGTGGTTCCCTGTAGCACAGTGATGCGCCTCGCCCTTGGCGGGGCGCCCGCCTTCTGCTACAATCGCACACTGTCCCTGCCAGAAGAAAAGCTGGGATGTGGGAGGTTCTGTATGCGACGTTCTCTGGTCACCGCAACGTTGGTGCTCGCGTGCCTGCTAGCTTTGGCTCCGCCGACGTGGGCGGACTGCCCGGGCAACCGGCTGGCGAACCCCGGCTTTGAAGAGGGCGCCTACAAGACCGAAGGCGTCGGCACGAGCCTCTCCTCGTGGCTGGCCAACGGTTGGTCTCCCTGGTCGATCCTCGGTGACGCCACCAACAACCGCGAGGTCGAATACAAGCTCCCCGACGCCAGCGCATTGGGCACGAGCTACAACATCCACAGCGGGCGCTATTCCCAGGCCTTTTTCACCAACTATGGCACTCACACCGGCGGCTTTTACCAGCGGGTGCAGGTGCCGGCCGGCAGTCGGGTCACGTTCTCCATCTGGGTGCAGATCTATACTGGCGAACGGGAGCTCATGTCCGATGGGCACCCCTATTCCGACCTAGAGTGGCCGCAGAAAGAAGGCGACAAGCGCGGGCCGGGGAACTATCGCGTGTGGGCCGGTATCGATCCTTACGGCGGGGCGCCAGGATTCGGCGCTCCAGCCCCGGATACGATCGTTTGGTCCGAGCCGGTGTTGGACCGCGAGACGCGGGTGATTGGTGCCAACGGTAGCCAGATCGACGCCTGGGTGCAGCTAACCGTCTCCACTGTCGCTCAGGGCGAATGGGTGACCGTGTTCACCAAGGGGAGCCCCGAGTTTCCCGTCAAGCATAATAACTCGTTCTGGGACGACGCCTGCCTGGTGGTAGAGTCAGCTCCAACGGCGACGCCGCGGCCGACCGACACGCCCGCACCTACGTCCGTTCCCACTGCTACGCCTGAGCCGACAGCCACTGAGACCCCAACTGCGGTGCCGCCGACCGTTACGCCCGAGCCGACGGCCACGACCACTGACACGCCGACGCCCACCCAGATGCCCCCTACCGAGACGCCGGATCCCACGGCCACCCCTACCGCCACGGCCACTGTCGCGGCGCCTACCGCCACGACACAACCTACTTTTTTGCCTACCGCTGCGCCCACGGCCAGTCCGGCGATCAGCAGTGAGGCGGGTGGGCTGATCGCCTATGGTGTGGCGGCCGTGGCGGCTGTTGGGGTGCTGGTCTGGCTGCGAGCCAGACAGAGATCCTAGCGGATTGCGGCCTAGGAGCCCTCAAGGCTGATGCCTTCGAGGGCCAGCAGGCCCCGCTTCATGGCGAGCCCGCCGCCATAGCCGCCCAGGCTGCCGTCGCTGGCCAGGATGCGGTGGCACGGGATCAGAATGGGCAGGGGGTTCGCGCCCAGCGCCTGCCCTACGGCCCGCGCGGCTCTGGGTGACCTGACGGCGCGGGCGAGGTCGGCATAGCTGGCCGTGGTCCCGTAAGGAACCCGGGCGCAGGCATCCCATACCAACCTCTGAAATGCGGTGGACGGGGGGGCGTCCAGCGGCAGATCGAACTGACGTCGGTCGCCCGCCAGATAGGCGCAAAGCTGCTTCTGGGCCTCGGCCAGATGGGCCATTGCCGCCGGCGGCGCCTGTGCCTCGTCTTCGTCTGGCGGGAGGCCGGCTAGGGCTACCCTGACGATGCCCCGATCCGACGCGACCACGCCCCATGGTCCCCAGGGCGTCACCACGATGCCCGTCGCCAGGTCTCTTCCTGCTGGTTGGTTCACCGTTCCCCCTCAACGATTCGCGGAATCATCTGGTAACGGATTCCCAGCCAGGGAGTCTCTTCCGGCCCATCGGGCGGACTGCCCAACGTTACGCGGGCGTCCCACGTGCGCATCCCGCGAGATATGGTCAGCCTGACCCAAGCGCCGGGGCTGTGCTCCTGCACGAGATGGGTCAGCGTCCGCTCCTCGGTGAGCGGGACGGTGTTGACGGCGACGATCATGTCGCCGGGGGTGATGCCGGCCTGGTCAGCGGGTGAGCCGGGCACGACCTCGATCACCAACGCCGCCCACGATTCCAGCTCCTCAGGGAGCAGGCCGCGCGGGGTGCCGCGTTGCCAGGGAGCCGTCTCGATGCCCGACCTCGCGGGGGCGGCCGTGGAGCTGCTCAGGGCGACCTTGGCGCCCACATAGCCGCCCAGGCTGCCGCACACCAGTGCTAGCACGCACTCGAAAAGGACGGCCAGCACCAGGAGTGCTACCAACACGATGCGCTTGGTGTTGTCATCCATAGCGGACCTCCTCTCTTTCTGGGGCGAGACTGACCGGAGGGGCCAGCGCTCGCCTTGGCCTTGGACCTGAATAAAGTATAATGCCATTGGCTCAGAGGACGCAATCCGTTAGCCGGGCTCCGGGCCCGCTTTTCTGGAGGAGGAGCGTTGCAACCCAATCCCATATTCCTAAAGATCGGTCCCATCTCTATCTACTGGTACGGCGTCCTGATCGTCACCGGCGCCATGCTTGCGGCCCAGATAGCCAGCTTTCTCTCCAGCCGTAACGGTCACGATCCAGAGATCGCCTGGAATATGCTGATCGTGCTGCTCCTGACGGGGATCGTTGGCGCTCGCCTCTACCACGTGGCCTCAGCGTGGGACTATTACCGCCACTATCCTGACCGCATCTTTAGCCTGCAGATGAGCGGGTTTGGCATCTTTGGCGGGGTGGCCGGCGGCGCGCTGGGCCTGTGGGTCTATTGTCGCGCGAAAAAGCTGCGCTTTTTAGAGTGGGCCGATTACATCGCGCCCGGTCTGATCCTGGCACAAGCTATCGGCCGACTGGGGAACTTTTTCAACCAAGAGCTCTATGGCTACCCCACCGATCTGCCATGGGGCATCTACATCGCGCCTGAGAATCGCCTAGCCGAGTTCGCCACCTACGAGTACTTTCACCCGACCTTTTTCTATGAATCGCTGCTCAATCTCATCGGCTTTGCCATCCTGTTCACGTTGGCGCTCAAGTGGCATCGCAAGCGTCTATATGGCGACTTGTTCTATCTCTACTTTGCCATCTACTCGGTGGTCCGCTTCTTTATCGAGTTCCAGCGCCCTGACGCCTGGATGATGGAGAACTGGATGCCGCTCGGTATGCCCATGGCGCAGTGGGTATCGATCTTTGGGTTCATCATGTTCGGCACGCTCTTGCTGGTGCGTCGCAAGCTCAAGCGACCTTCGATGGTCTATGTGCCGGGGACGCCGTGGGGATCGGGGCCCGAGCCAGAGGAGGGCGATGCGCCTATCGCCCAGGCCGCCCAAGACGATCAACCGCCCGAGTAGGGGCAACCGCTAGAATTACAGCCGGGGCTACCCATCGGGTAGCCCCGGTTCGCTTTGTCGGCATCAGGCGGGATTGGCGAGTCCGGTGGCCTGCTCTGGCTCGGCGCGGCGGATGGCGAGCACGCACAGGAACGCCAGCGCCATGAACGCCGCCGCAAAGACAAACATTACCCGAATACTGGTGCGGTCCATGAGCCAACCCACAAACGTGGGCGAAGTGCTAGCTGCGAGCATGGAAAAGAAATAGTAGAGCCCGGTAAAGGCGCCGATTTGGCCTGGCGGTGCTAGGTCGGCCATGATGGGCAACGAGTTGATGTTGATCAGCGCCCAGGCAATGCCCGATGCGATCAGGGTAAAGGTCACGTACAGGCTGTTTCTCGTGAGCAGAAATCCCGTCCAGACGACTACCAGGATGCCCAAGCCGGTGAGGATGGTGGGCTTGCGGCCAAAGCGCGTGGCGATAAACCCCGCCGGCAACGCAAAGACAAGGAACGCTCCCGAGAGGTAGGTGAGCATGCTTGCGGCGCGAGCGACGGCCTGGTCGGCGGTCAGCGTGCCAGCTGCGATCTGGGGGGCGAACAGCACCTCACGCCCGTACGACGTCCAAAAGGTCTCGATGGCGTTGTAACCCATGAACCAGCAAAAGATGGCCAGACAGGTAAAGAGCGCGCTCTTGTCGGGGTTCTTGGCGACCGCCCCTACGTTGCGGATGGTATCGCGGAGCGAGGCCAGGGCGCTGGGACGACGTGTCTGCTCCCTCTGGGAGCGGTCAGCAGGGGGCGGCTCTTTCACGCGCAGGATTACGATCGCCTCGGCGATGATCAGCAAGACTGCCGCCAGGATAAAGGGATAGCTCTGGCCGACGGCAAAGAGCCTACCCCCGATCAGAAAGGCGATAGTGGTGCCGATCCCGCCCATCAGGTTGATGATGCCGTTCGCCTTGCTGCGGAGGGCAGGCGGGGTGATGTCGGGCATCAGTGCTACCGTGGGTGTGCGGAAAAGCGCCATGGCGACATTCATGACGATGATGACGCCCGTCAGCAGCCCCAAGGTGCTCGCGACGTGTACCATGTTCAGGTGAATGGCCGGGATGACCACGAACAGCGCCGCGGCGATGGGAGCGCCGATCAGGATAAAGGGCCGCCTGCGCCCCAATCGCGTCCAGGTGTTGTCACTGAGCTGTCCGATATAGGGGAGCAGCGTGATGCCCAGGATGTTGTCAAAGGTCATCACAAAGCCGACCAACCACCACGGGAGGGCGTATTGCCGGAGGAACACTGGCACAAAGCTGTTATAGACCGACCAGATGATCGAGATGCCAAAGAAGCCAAAGCCGAGAATGAGCGTCCTTTTGTAATCGAGTTTCATCAGGTCCCCTTCCTGTTGGCGAAAGTCGGTGCACTAGTCCGTCACGATGCGGTCCTTGATGTTGGCATAGATGGCATCCCCAATACCCGATACCTGAATGATCTCCTCTGGCGCTGCAAAGGGGCCATGCGTCTCACGGTGGGCCACGATGCGAGCTGCCAGGGCGGGGCCGATCCCGGGGAGCGTCTCTAGTTCGGCGGTGGTGGCCAGGTTGATGTTGACCATGCCCAGCGCTCCGGCAAAGCGCGACGCGCCCGACACGGGGGTCGGCTCTGGCGGAGCTGACGTGCCACGGAAGGGGATATAGACACGGGCGCCGTCCTGACACCGGTCGGCCAGGTTGACGCCATCGGCGTCGGCGTCGGGGTGTAGGCCCCCAGCGGCCTCAATGCCGTCGATGACACGACTATCTCGGGGTAGCTCGTAGACGCCTGGCTCGAGCACGGCGCCCGCCATATGCACACGCAGCGGTGCGGGGGTCTCGGTGGGCTGGGGCGACGGCAGAGTCAGCTGGATCGGCTCGGGGCCGACGGCGGCGCAGCCCGACAGCAAGCCCAGGCATACGACGATGATCGTCCAGAGTCGTAACGAACGGAGACGCGCCATCAGGATCACCTTGTTGCTCGATCACATGGCGTGGGACGGGTAACGGCGTCTCTGGGCCATGGCCGCGTGGAGACGGCAGCATGGTAGCAGGGAGCCGTGTGGGAGGCAAGGGCTAGCGATGCGCTTGGGGAACGCAAAGAGGCGACCCGCTGCGCGAGCCGCCTCTCTCTAGTGCCCCCGACTGGACTCGAACCAGCACGTCCATACGGACACAGGCCCTCAACCTGCTGTGTATGCCAATTCCACCACGGGGGCAGGCGAGGGACATTCTAGCCACAGCACGCGGGTTTGTCAACCTACCCTTGCGTACACTAGAATGGCTCCGTGGCGTCTAGCGAACAAGGAGGCGGGGATGCGGATCATCGTGGATGCCATGGGCAGCGACAATGCGCCAGCGCCCGACGTGGAGGGCGCGATCCGCGCGGCCCGTCGCTTTGGCTGCGGGGTGATCCTGGTCGGGCGCGAGGATCCTGTGCGGGCAGAGTTGGCCAAGCATGACGTCGCGGGGCTCTCGGTGGAGTTGGTCCACGCCGAAGATGTCGTCGAGATGCACGAGCATCCCGCCCAGGCGGTTCGCCAGAAGGACGATGCGTCGGTGGTCGTGGGCATGCGCCTCTTGCGTGATGGCGAGGGCGATGCCTTTGTCTCGGCGGGCAACTCGGGCGGGGTGTTAGCCAGCGCGCTGGTCGGAGCGGGGCGGATCGGTCGGATCAAGGGAATTCAGCGGCCTGCCATCTCGACGGTGTTGCCGCACTTGCACGGGCATTCGTTCATGCTGGATATCGGAGCTAATGCCGATGCCAAACCTGAATGGTTGGTGCAGTTTGGCATCATGGGCGCGATCTATGCCGAGCGCGTGCTGGGCATAACCAACCCGCGGGTCGGCTTGCTCTCCAACGGCGAGGAGGACACCAAGGGGAACGCCGTGGTCCAAGAGGCACATGGCCTCTTGCGCGAGACCGATCTGAACTTTTGCGGCAACGTCGAGGGCAAGGACATCACCCAGGGCAAGGCGGACGTAATCGTATCCGATGGCTTTGCGGGGAATGTGGCCATCAAGACGGCCGAGGGTACCGCGTCCATGATCCTCACCATTCTCAAGCGTGAGATCAAGGCGCGTCCTCTGGCCAGCCTAGGGGCGCTCCTAGCCAAGCCCGCCTTCAAGGTCGCCGCCAGCACGCTGGACTATCGCGAGTATGGCGGGGGGCCGCTGCTGGGCGTGGATGGCGTGGTCATTATCGCCCACGGCCGCTCGGACGCGCTTGCCATGGAGAACGCCGTTCGCGTGGCTGTCGAAGCGGCTGAGCGTGACGTGGTAGCGACGATTCGCCAATATGTCGGCAGCGACCGCTAGCGCCGAGCAAGGACGGTAACACTATGGAAGCATTCATCAACGATTCCTTTCTCAAACGACGGCGCAAGCTGGCCTCCTGGTCGACCTATGTGGCTATCGGTGCGCTGGTCTTGGGCCTGATCATGTCCACGCGGCAGCTAGCCGTCTCCTATGCGTTGCTGCTGGTGGGCATGCTGGGGGCTACGGTCGGCTCGCAGCTTACCGCCGCCTATGTGCGCGAGCCCCGCGCCGATTCGGTGTTAGCCGAGTCGCTCTCTGGCATGGACAAGCGTTTCTCGCTCTACTGCTACTATTTGCCCAGCCACCATGTGGTAGCCTCACACCACGGGATGACGGTGCTGATGCCCCGCGCCCAAAAGGGCGAGGTCGCCTACGAGAGGGGCAAATGGCGCCACAAGGCGGGTGCGCGCAAACTCATGCAGCTCTTTGGCGAGCCTGCGCTGGGACGCCCCGACCTGGATGCGCAGCAAGAGGCCAAGTGGGTGGCGGAGTGGGTTCAGAAGGCCCTACCCGAGCTTGAGGTGCCCATCTCGTCGGTGATCGTCTTTACCGATCCCGACGTGACCCTGTTCCCTGGCGACTCGCCCGTCCCCGCGGTCAAGGTGGCCGATCTCCCCGCGTTCCTGCGTGAGGGGCTAAAGGAGCTGCCCACGCTGCCCACGGCGTCGCAGAAAGAGCTGCGCCGCACGCTCGAGGCCGTCGTGCAGGCCGATGCCTAAGCAGAGACCCAGCGGCTCTCGTTGGCCAGCGGTGTTGATGGTGCTGGCCTCCGCGGCCGCCCGCGTGTATCGCCTGGGCGACGCCAACGTCTGGTGGGATGAAGCGCTGGCCATTTGGGCGGTGCGCAAAGGCCTGGCGGGCGCGACTGCCTGGACGGCCGCCGACGTACATCCTCCGCTCTACTTTTGGTCGCTATGGGGCTGGGTGCAGCTCTTTGGCGAGAGCGAGCTGGCCTCTCGGCTCCTATCCGTCGTCTTTGGCGTCCTCACGGTCCTGGTGGTGTATCGCCTAGGTCGGCGGCTGGGTGGGGAACGGCTGGGCCTCTTGGCGGGCTGGTTGACGGGGCTGGCCCGCTTTCACGTTTGGTGGTCGCAAGAGCTGCGCATGTACGTGCTGGCGGGGCTCTTGGGGATGCTGTCGCTCTACCACTTTCTCGGTTGGCTCCACCGCGAAGGCGCGGCGCGCGGGTTCGATCGAGCGGGGTGGTGGCATCTGGGCGGCGCCGCCCTGGCCGCACTGGGGGCGCTCTATAGCGTGCTGATCATGGCTGGCATGCTGCTCGTGGAGAACCTGGTGGCCGTGGCCTATCTGCTGTGGGGCGGCGTCCGCGCGCGGTGGCGGACACTGGGGCGATGGGCCATCGCGCAGGTCGCCGTGGGGCTGGGGTTGGGGATCTGGCTTCTCTACAGCTGGGGCGCCATGTCCACTTGGTCGGTGGCCCAGCCCTTTGGCTGGATGCGGGCCGCGCGACTGTATGCCACGCTGCTCACCACGGGCATCTCGGTGGAGATCGAGCGGTACACTTGGCAGGTCGCGCTGCCGTTGGTGATGCTGGCGGCGGGCGCGTGGGTCGGATGGCGCCGCTGGCGCGAGCGGGGCCGTCCGCGGGCCGAGGCGTGGGATCTGCTCACGTTGGCTCTGGCGGCCCTCGTGCCGCCGCTGCTGGTGTACCTGGCCACCCTGCCTCGCGCTATGTTCTACACGCCCATGCTAGAGGCCCGTTACCTGGTCGCCTTTGCGCCAGCTTTTTGGCTGCTTCTGGCGTGGGCGCTGGATGCGCTGGTGGAGCGCTGGCGCGCCGTGGGCTGGGCCTGCATCGCTGCGGTGGCCGCCGTCTGGCTGATGGTGTTGCCAGGTCACTATACCACGCGCTTTCTCACCGATGAGCTGCAGTCGATGGTGCGGACCATCGCCAGCCAAACTCAAGACGGCGATCTGGTCCTGCTGAACTCGGGGACTCGCTACCCCATCTGGAGCTACTACTATGATGGATTGACGTGGCCGAGCCACAAGCCCGAGGTGGTGCTGGTAGGCTCAGACAGCCAAGTTATCACCCAAGAGCGCATGGTCAACGAGCTCTCCTGTGCCATCGGCGATGCGGAACGAGTCTGGATGGCAGAGGTGGACATCGGCCTCACAGATCCGGAGCGAGTGGTGGCGACATGGCTCAGTCAGCACTATGTCCAGGTCCAGGCGCTGGGCTTCGGGCCGAACACCTTACGCCTGTACGATGTCGAAGGAGAACTGCCCAGTCTCGTGGCCGACTATGCGCCCGAGTACCCTGTGCCGTGCCAAGGGCCGGGCTATGCGCTGCAGGGCGTCGATCTTCCCGTCAGCAAGGTGCTGGCGGGTGAGAGGCTGCACGTGGGGCTGCTATGGGATCGAGCGCCCGCTGAGGCCCGGCTGCTCTTGCGCCACGCCAGCGGGCAGATCGTGGCGGCGCGCTTGCTCCAGAGCGAAAGAGCACCTCGCGCCTGGCGACAGCAGATCGAGCTGGCGATCCCGGACGAGACGCCGCAGGAGGCGTATGGCCTACTCCTCGAGCTCCCAGACGGCCAGACCTGCCAACTGCGCGATGTGGCGGTGGTCGGCGATCGGCAGCTAGGGCTCCTAGCCGAGCCGAGTGACAGGATAGAGGCGTCACTGGGTGACGTAGCGCAGCTACGCGGGGTTACGGTGCACCACCCGCAATGGACTCGAGAACCACGGGGCGAGGTAACGGTGAGGGCCGGGGCCACGCTGGTGCTGGACCTGTACTGGGCCGCCGAGGGCCGGAGCGAGACGGCCTATACCGTGTTCGCGCAGCTTCTGGGAGAGGCCCATAATCCCCGCACCCGAGGGCCCGTGTGGGGCCAGCATGACAGCGGCCCCTCTGGCTATGCCGCGCCAACCACCGACTGGCGTGCGGGAGACTTTATTCTGGATCGCCACCTGATCGAGGTTGAGGCGGATGCGCCGGAGGGCATCTATCAGCTCCAGGTGGGGATGTACGATCCGAGCACGGGGGCGCGGCTGTCCGTGACCGATGCTGAGGGCGTGGCGTTGGGGGACCGCGTGCTGCTCCCCGTGACGGTGCGAGTCAGGCGGTAGAGTGGCCGGCTGCCGAAGGGATGTATGGGCGCCACGCATCGCTTCGGGCTGCCTGATCGAGCATCACCATGGCCAGGTAGCGTGGCTCTTTGGGCTCGGTTCGCAGTGCCATGCCGGCCTCGCGCGGCGTGCGGGCGCCCTTGGCTTGGTTACAGCGACCGCAAGCGCAGACCAGATTCTCCCACGAGCTGCCGCCGCCGCGTACTTTGGGGACTACGTGGTCGATGGTGAGCTGAGACCGTGGTGGGGTGGCGCCACAATACTGGCAGGCAAAGCCGTCTCGCAGCATGATGGTGTGACGGCTGAGGGGAATCCGCATCGGCCGTGGAATCCTCACATAGTAGACCAGGCGGATGACCGAGGGCGCAGGCAATGACATGCGCGACGAGCGGATGCGTTGCTCGGTGGCCTCAAGCAGCTCTGCCTTGTCCTTTAGCAGGAGCACGAGCGCGCGACGGACGCTAATCACGTTGAGGGGCTCATAGGTGGCGTTCAAAACGAGGACGGATCCCATGCGGTGCTCCACCATGTGCAGGGTTCTGGTTGCCAGAGCACAGACTCTGACACATTATAGAAGCCGTCTGCCGTGGCGTCAACGCAGTTTTGCGGCGCTCATTGGGGTGGATTGTGGACAGCGCTGAGGGTACCAACCTGCGCGAGGCCTTGTGGAGAGAGCGGTTCCACGCCGAGCCCACCTGTGTGGATCGCTCGCCCCAAGAGGTGCGCAATCAGATGGAGACGGTGTGGGATCCCGGCCGCCTCTTGCTGGCACAGCTGGCGTCGCTGCCGCCGGGCTTGATCGCGTTCTGGCTGAGCGTCCCGCGGGGGCACGTGATCTTTACCCACGAACCATCGCGCTATGTGCCGGGCGTGCAGCGGTGGGGCGTGCGGATGTGGGAGGCGGTCTGCTATCTACGCGTCGCCGATCTGCTGGAGGATGGCCAGGCCGCGTTCCTTGTGCTCGCAGAGTTCTACGACCATCTGCTCGGAAGTGGCGCTGCGCTCGATGGGGGGCGTTTCTCGGAAGGACACGGGGCGCGGCCTCCTCTGGTCGAGGCGGCCCAACGCTATGTGCGTGCCGAGGCGTTGGGGTACGGCCACCAGGAGCTGGGGGCCACGTCGCCCGGCGACTACTTCTGCGTGTGCCTGTGGCTCTACCTGCACGACGAGCGCCGGCTCAATGTGCTCGATCCCCAGACCCATCGGCTGCTTGCCAACACCCTCTTTAGCGCGCGTTTCTGGGCCGAGGTCAACTAGACCAGACGCCCCACCAGATCATACTCCTCGGCGCCGATGATCTCGACCTGGTAAAAGCGTCCGACGGTCAGCTCTTCCTCGATGAGCACCAGGCCATCCACCTCGGGCGCGTCTCGGTAAGAGCGCCCCACAGAGATGCCGTCTCCCACCCCCTCGATCAGCACGGCCATCTGCCAGCCGACCTGCTCCTGGTTGCACGCCAGCGATATCTCTTGCTGGAGCCGCATGGCGCGGTCGTACCGCTCCGCGATCACTTCTGGCGGGACCTGATCGGGCAAGGTGGCGGCATAGGTGTCCGGCTCCAGGGAGAACGCGAACACGCCCACCTTGTCCAGGGCGATCTCTTCCATGAACGCCAACAGCGCCTCGAACTCGGCCTCCGTCTCGCCCGGATAGCCCACGATAAAGGTGGAACGGAGCGAGATGTCGGGCATGGCGTCGCGCAGGGAGGCGATGATGTCGCGAACATGGTCCAGGTCATGGGGGCGGCGCATGCGCCGCAGCACGTCTGGATGACCATGCTGCAGGGGCATGTCCAGATAGTGGCAGACAGGCGTCAATGCTGCCATGGCGCTGACTAGGCGTGGAGTAATATGCTGCGGATAAGCGTACATGATGCGCATCCAGGGCATGTCCGGCACCGCCTTGGCTACGCGGCGCAAGAGATTGGGCAGCCCGTCGCGCTGGCCTAGATCGCGCCCGTAGGCGGTGGTGTCCTGCGCGATGAGCACTAGCTCGAGCACGCCCTGCTCATCCAGCTCACGGGCCTCACGAACAATGTCCTGGGGCGTCTTGCTGCGCTGTGGCCCTTTGATCAGCGGGATGGTGCAATAGCCGCAGGCTGCATCGCACCCATCAGCGATC
Source organism: Chloroflexota bacterium (assembly GCA_036803245.1). Taxonomy (GTDB): domain Bacteria; phylum Chloroflexota; class Anaerolineae; order UBA1429; family UBA1429; genus DAIRUQ01. Next base: position 50,739 of record DAIRUQ010000003.1, read on the forward strand.
TTGAGATAGGCGGTGGCGCCCATGGTAGCCTGCCTTGGCAAGGACGTGACAATCCTGCCGGCCTCCTCCAGGTGAGTGGGACGCTGGCCGGGCTTGGCTCCTTGCTCGAGCTGCCGGAAAAGGTCGACGATCTCGGGCCAGTTCTGGGTGCCGATCAGCGCGTCAACGCCGGGCACGCTCGTGAGGATCTCGCCGTGGTAGCGTTGGGGCATGCAGCCAGCCGCCACCAGGAGCTGCCCCGCGCCCTTGGTCTGGGCCAGTTCCTGTAGCACCTGCGTTGACTCGGCCCGGGCCGTCCCGATGAATCCGCAGGTGTTGACGATGACAACATCGGCCTGGTCGGGCTCTTTGGCCTGGCTGTGCCCCTCGCTCTCCAGGAGCGTGGCCATCATCTCGGAATCCACCTGATTCTTGGGGCAGCCCAGAGTCTCTATGTAGAAACGCATGGATAGCTCCTCGCAAAGGCTGGGGGTGGGCAGAGGTTAGTAGGGACAGAGCGAAAGGCCTAGGAAGGCTCGGCGGGCCCGTACACGGCGTTCACCACCTCGCCCTCATCGCCGAGGTAGCCCAGTTCCTCGCCGTTGACGGTCAGGGAGGCGCCTCCGGCGTTGCCGATGATCAGCTCGATCGACTCTTGGCCTGACCAGGCCTGGTCGTCACCGACCTCCAGCAGGTCGGCCAGCACGACCTCGCCGTCTACCGTCACCTGGACCCAAGTGCGGGCGTCCACGCGCAGCGCCACCTCCACCGGCTCGCCCTGAGGGGCGGCGGCAGTGAGCGTGGCGGTGGGCGTTCTGCCGGGCGCCAGGGTGGCCGGAATACGGATGGTGGCCAAAGGTGTTGGCTCTTGGGTGGCCGTGGCCTCGGGCTCGAGTTCGACGATGGCCGTGGGCGTGTCCGTCGGTTCGATGCGTTCAGGCGCGGGTGTGGACACGGTAGGTGACGCCGTGGGGGTGGGCGTATGCGACGCCAAGGCCATGCGAAACGGCGTCAGCGGGTCCATCCGCAGATAGTAGGTGCTCACCAGCCACCACACGAGAGCAGCGATCACCAAGGCCGCCACCAGGCCCAACAGCACGCGCACCCAGATGCGGGATTCGGCCAGTGGGTGACGCAGAGGCTCATCGAGGATCTGCTGCGAGCTGATCGGAGGTTCTTGAGGTTGAGCGGGGAGCAACGCAAGCAGCGGGGCCGCGTCGAGCCCGAGAACTCCTGCGTAGCCGCGGACAAAACCGCGGACATACACGAGCTCTGGAAGCCGCGCAAAGTCCTCATGCTCGAGGGCGTCCAAGAGGGCAGTACGGATGTGCGTGCGCTTTTCCACATCCGCTAACGAGAGCCCCTGTTCCTCCCGGGCCTGGCGCAGTCGCTCGCCTAGTTCGCCCAATCCGCATCTCTCCCTAGCAACCATGCATGGGCGACTATACAAGGGGGGGTGATGGGTGTCAAAGCGATGGCGTCGCACGATGTGGTCGTCCTACGCGAGATGGCGGCAACGCGCGTGGGGCGGCCTACCGTCCGAAACGATGCGAGCTGGTTTCGCGGCGGCCTGGGGCGTGCTATAATCGCCCCAATCGTCACCGAGGAGTGTGTCTTGAAAGAGCAAGCAACCCCCCAGCGTTGGCAGCGCATCGTCGTCAAGGTCGGCACCAGCACCCTGACGGCTGGCACGCGGCGGCTCAGCCCGCCTCGGATGGTTAGCTTGGTTCGGCAGCTTGCCCGGCTGCATCTGGCTGGCCACAGCGTCGTGCTGGTTAGCTCAGGTGCGCAACAGGCCGGCCGCGAGCGGTTGGGTTATCCCGAAGAGAGCAAGAGCATCCCGTTCAAGCAGATGCTGGCGGCGGTGGGCCAGGGACGGCTGATGCACCTTTGGGAGCAGTACTTTGACATCTATGATCTCGTGGTGGCCCAGGTGCTGATGACGCGCGAGGATGTAGAGGACCGGCGGCGCTATCTCAACCTGCGAGACACGTTCGAGAGCCTCTTGCAGCGAGCCATCGTTCCCATCGTCAACGAGAACGACGCGGTGGCCACCGACGAGATCAAGGTGGGCGAGAACGATAGCCTGGCCGCCATGGTGGCCAACGCTATCGAGGCTGACTTGCTGATTCTGCTCACCGATCGCGATGGCGTGTATACGGCCGACCCCGATCTCTCGGCCGAAGCGCGCCTGATCCCGCACGTGGAGAGCATCGATGCCAGCCTGTATGCCATGGCCAAAGGCAGCCATTCGGGGTTGGGCACGGGCGGCATGTATACCAAGATCCTGGCCGCCGATCTAGCCACGCGATCGGGTACCCATGTGGTGGTGGCCAACGGCAATCGTGAGGACGTGGTGGAGGGGGTGCTGGCGGGGACGGTGCCATGCACCTGGTTTGGCAGCCAGATCACGCCCGCCGAGGGGCGAAAGCGCTGGCTGCTGGCTCAGACGGCCACCGCCGGCAGCGTGGTGGTGGACGCCGGCGCCAAGCGCGCCCTGATCCATGACGGTCGCAGCCTGCTGCCGGTCGGCATCGTTCGCTGGGAGGGCGCTTTTCGGCGGGGAGAGGCCATCTCGATTCGTGATACCTCTGATCACGAGGTCGCTCGGGGGCTGGCTGCCTATGACGCCGACGATCTCGCCAGGATCGCTGGCAAGCAATCCGGCGAGGTCACCGAGATCCTCGGCTATCACTATGGGAATGCCTTTGTTCACCGCGACAAGCT
>DAIRUQ010000003.1:53544-54760 GCA_036803245.1 Chloroflexota bacterium
CGGTTGGCGCTGACTCCCAAACGCCTGGCTGGTATGGCGGCTGGCTGCCGTGACGTGGCGGCTTTGCCCGACCCCCTGGGTGAAGAGTTCGATGTGCGGCGGTTGCCCAACGGCATGCGGTTGGCTCGCCGACGTGTGCCCTTGGGTGTGCTGGGCGTAATCTACGAGTCGCGACCCAACGTCACCATCGATATCAGCGCCCTCTGCATCAAGACGGGAAACGGCGCCATTCTGCGCGGTGGCAAGGAGAGCTTGCGCTCTAACCAGGCGCTAGCGCGGCTAATCCATGATGCCTGCCGCGAGGTAGGCGCGCCCGTCGACGCCGTCCAGTTGATTGAGTCCACCGATCGGGCGCTGGTACCTGAGTTGCTGGCCATGGATGATGTGATCGATCTGGTGGTGCCGCGGGGCGGCCCTGGTCTTCAAGCTCTGGTAAAGGAGCACGCCACCATGCCCGTGGTATACGGCGGCATCGGCGTGTGCCACCTGTATGTGGATCGCACGGCCGATCTGGAGCGCAGTCTGCCCGTCATTCACAACGCCAAGACCCAGGCCCCCTCGGTGTGCAACGCGCTGGACACGGTGCTGGTCCATCGCGAGGTTGCCGAGGTGTTCCTGCCGATGATGGCGCGGAACCTGATCGAGAGTGGCGTGCAGGTGCTGGCCGACCAGGCATCTTGGGCCCTGCTGGAGCGGGCGGGTCTGGCCGAGCACGAGCTGGTTGGACGTGCGGGCGCCGATGATTTCGGACGAGAGTTCTTGGCGTTGGTCGTCTCGGTCAAGGTTGTGGATGGCCTGGATGAGGCGCTGGCTCATATCGCACAGTACGGCACGGGCCACTCGGACGGCATCCTGACCAACGACTATGCCCAGGCTACCCGCTTTTTGAACGAGGTGAACTCGGCAGCGGTGTACGTCAACGCCAGCACCCGCTTCACCGATGGCGGGCAGTTCGGTCTGGGCGCCGAGGTGGCTATCTCTACGCAAAAGCTACACGCCCGTGGCCCCATGGGGCTACGCGAGTTGACCACGTACAAGTGGGTCGTCGAGGGCGACTATACGGTACGAGCCTGAGGGCGGCTGGCGCCAGCTAGCCTTGACAGAGGGCGAGCGGCCGTACAGAATGGTCCTAGGTAGTTGACAACGGACTGTTCTTTTTGCGAGGAGGCAAGATGGTTAGCGGAACAAGCAGTGAAGCGCGGTTTCCCCGCAAGCT
>DAIRUQ010000004.1:0-7269 GCA_036803245.1 Chloroflexota bacterium
CCGTAGAACCTGCCATCCTCGGTGCGAAAGCAGGTCTGGGTGCGCAGAGTGCTCACGTTATAGAGCGCCGCCTCTTTCACGACGGCGGGAAGGTCAGAACCGCAGAACGCATCCAAAAAGACCAGGGTCTGTCGCTCGAGGGCGGGCAGGCGCGGCATCACCCTCTCAGCCACGTTCCACGCGTCGGCGTACCGCGTGGCGTAATAGTTGCCCACCCGTGCCGTGGGCCCGCAGCACTCGCACGCGTCGGGAGCGACTGGCGTGCGCGACCAGGCAGGCCGATTGGGGAACACCCAGGTCAACAAGAAGGTAACGGTCGTCTCGCTGGCAGGCGGCACAACTAGGCTAGAGCATAGCCCGCTGAACAGCGCATCGGTTGGCGGACCCTGGCGGTCCTCGAGGCGACCATCGTCCATGATGTCGTCCCACAGAGCCAACAAGCGCCCGCCCCAGCTCTGCTCCTCTCCACCCGTGCAGTAGGAGAGATCCTGGCCGTCAGTGGTGAGCGCGATGGTGCCCCACTGGGGCGCATCCGCTGGCACACCCTCGCTGGTCATCCATAGGCCGCGCACGACCTGATCCTGACGGTAGACGGTCTGGTTGCCCTGGCAGCGCCCCTCACGGCCATCGGCTCCGATCATGTTACGCATGTAGCCCGTGATGCTGGCCTCGATTGGCACGGCGCTGGGATTGTGCAGCACATAGCGCAGCACGGCCATCGGGATCCCGCTGGTCTCGGGGTCGCCAGGTACCAGCGGGTTGAACGCCTCCAACCGCACATCCAGAGGGCAGGCGGGATCCGAAAGCAGCACCTGGCCCAACGGGTAAGCCGCCCCAAAGGCGCACTCGCGGAATCGCGGCAGCCCGTGGTAGGAGGCCGTAGACCCACTCTGCCCCTCAAAAGGAGGCTGTAGCGCACCCTCTAGCGCCCGAGCAGACGCCTCCCCGCCCTGCGGTCGCGTCCACAAGATAAACACCGCATGGCCCCCGTTATACCCGAGAGCGGGGGTGTTCATGATCTCCCAGTCCTGCAGGTTGCCACGGCCGCCTAGCGACACCGTGCCTGTGCCGATGCCGCCAAGTGGCAGCGCCACGCGCGCGAGCCTCCTGTCGCAATAGTCGGTCAGCAACGGCCACTCGCGGTTCCACGCCAACGTCATGCGACTCCTCTCGTGGCGCAAGGCCACCCACATCGCCAGCAAGCCCCTTTGCTGACGCTGGCGCTCACCATAGCCGTCAGCATCCTCGCCTGTCAAGGATCAGAGCGTCGGTTGACCCAGCTTCCAGTCTGGTTTAGCATGCTGCCATTAGGAAGAGGATCGACAATGACACACCCAACCTATGCCGTGTCGCAGCGTATCGTCCACTTGCGTCAGCGGGCCCTGAACGACGAGCCCTGCATGCGCGCCTTCCAGGGCTATCGGGGTTGGCTCTTTTGTGAGGGACACGCCGAGGCCGAGGGCTTGTCCAGCATCCAGCGCCGCGCCCGCGGTCTGGCCCGAGTGCTGCGCGAGCTGCCCATCGCCCTCTGGGAGGACGAACGCCTGGTTGGGCATCACTACCTGGGCGACGAACAGCTCGACTTTCCCGACATCATGGGCTGGGACGCTCGCCGTGATCAGCGTCTCGCCGAGACCAAGCTGTCCGTCCAGCAACGTCAACGCTACAGCCTACTAGCGCGGAGCATGCCGCGCTACCGCGGCGACATGAGCATACTCGGCCCCCTGCCCGAGGCCATCACCAGCTCGCAAGAGCGTCGCATCCTCAGCATCTTTGGCTCCCTGCTCAACCATAGCATTCGCGGCTATGCCACGCTGCTGGCCAAGGGCTTTATGGGGCTGGCTGACGACATTCAGGCCGCCATGGCCGCCGCTGATCCGACCGAGCCCGCGTATGCCCAGCGGCGCACCTTTTGGCTGGCTGCGCTCGAGATCGCCCAGGCGGGCGCAGAGCTCGGTCGCCGCTATGCCGCCGAACTCGAGCACGCAGCCGCTGCCTGCCCCGATCCGAATCGCCGCGCCGAGCTGCGCGAGATGGCCGACATCTGCCGCCAGGTGCCCGCACACCCAGCCCGCACCTTTCGTGAGGCCGTCCAGGCGCTCTGGTTCGGGCACACGGTCACCTGCTGGGAGGACGCCGTCAACGCCAACGGCATCGGGCGCATCGACCAGATCCTCTGGCCCTACTACCAGGACGACCTGGCCGCGGGACGCATCACGCCCGAACAGGCGATGGAGATCCTGGCAGAGCTCTGGGTAAAGCTCTATCGTAGCTATGACGTACAGCAGATGATGGTCGGCGGGCAGACCGCCGACGGCGCCGACGCCACCAACGAGCTCTCATACCTAGTGCTCGAGGTCACCCGTGCCCTGGGATTCGTTCGCTGCCTCTCGGTACGCCTCCACCGCGAGAGCCCGCGCGCCCTGGTGCGGCAGTCAGTCGATCTGCTAGCGCAGGGCGGCGGGATCCCGTTCTTTTTCAACGACGAGACCATGATCCCCGCCCTGACGGCCAAGCAGATCCCCCTGGAAGAGGCCCGCGGCTATGCCGCCATCGGCTGTGTCGAGATCACCATTCCAGGCCGCGCCGCGCCCCATGCCGTCTCCAACTATATGAACCTGGCCAAGTGCTTGGAGCTGGCCCTACACGACGGCGTCGATCCAGCCGATGGAGCCCAGCTCGGCCCACGGACGGGCAGCCTGACCGACCACGAAAGCATCGACGACGTCTGGCGAGCCTACCAGGCCCAGGTGGAGCATTTCGGTCGCCTGGCGGCCCAGGGCTCCAACCAGGTGGCCTTGCTGGATAGCCTCACCTTTTCGTTACCCTACCGTTCCATGCTCACCGAGGACTGCATCCAACGAGGGCTGGATATCAACTGGGGCGGGGCGCGCCATAACTATCATGAGAGCGCCGCCATCGGCATCCCCAACGTGGGGGACTCGCTGGAGGCCCTCGACCAGCTCGTGTTCCAGCGGCAGCAGGTCTCCCGCGCAACGCTGCTGGATGCCTTGGCCGCGGACTTTTGCGGGTACGAGGATCTGCAACAGGCCCTGCTTCACCGCGCAGCCAAGTACGGCAATGACATCGATAGCGTCGACACCTGGGTGGCCCGCGCCGCCGCCCACTACTGCGACCTGCTGAGCGGGATTCCGACGCTGTTTGGCGGGCGCTTTTTCGTCCACCTGTTCTCTTTTCTGGTGATGATCGACTTTGGTCGCGCCACGGGGGCGTTGCCCGACGGGCGGTGGGCGGGAGCGCCACTGGCCTATAGCGTCTCGGCAGGCCAAGGGCGCGACGAGAGCGGCGTTACCGCCATGCTGCTTTCTCTCAGCAAGCTGCCACACGATCAGGCGGCTGGTTCCAGCTCAGCCATCATCGAGGTGACGCCCAAGCTGTTGGAGGAGGTCGGGCGTGAGCGCTTTGCCGACCTGCTCATTACCGCGATTCGCCAGGGCGTCGGTCAGATGCAGTGGAACATCGTGGACGCTGACATCCTGCAGGAGGCGCAAGCCCATCCCGAGGAGCACCGTAACCTATGCGTCCGCGTGTCGGGGTTCTCGCAGCAATTTGTGCTGCTAGATCGCGCCCTACAGGATCACATCATCGCCAGGACAAAGCACGACACCTAGGCTCTACCTGTCCTACCGATCCATAGGCCGGCCTTGCTGCGATAGGCTTGAGAGCGTTGCAGAGTGTTCCCATGTGTCCTATAATGGCCGAGATGGCAAAGAACGTCTCTGACGTCTGCATCGGCTGTCATCGACAGCGAACGGAGCGTGTCATGAAACGTCGCACGATCCTGCTCTTGGTACTGACGGGAATCCTGGCGCTCACCCTCAGCGCTTGTCGCCGCAAGACGCCCGTACCACCGCCAGCCACCAGCGAGCCTGCGGCGACCCTAGAGGCCACCGCGCAAGCTACCGACGAGCCCACCCTGGCGCCCTCGGTGACTCCCACCCTCTCGCCCATGGCTGGCACGATCAGCCCAACCCCTTCCGCCACCGAGACGCCCGTCGGGCCCACCGCTCCAGCCCTGTTATCTCCCGTGGATGAGGCCGCGGGCTCTGTGTTCGAGCTGCTTTGGGTGTGGGAGCGTGCCCTGGAGGACGACGAGTGGTTCGAGGTGCAGATATGGCCTGATCGTCCCGACGAGCAGCCACGGGTGTATGATTGGGTGCAAGAGCCGCGCCGTCGCGTGACGTCAACGACCCTGCTTCCAGGCCGCTACCGATGGCGCATCGTGGTGGTCGACGGCAAGGGCAACGCCCGCGACGAGGAGCTCTCGCCCTATAGCGAAGAGTGGGTGTTTACCCTCGTGCGTCCGTCCACACGCCGCACCATTGTGGAGGTTACGCCCAGCCCTACTCGGACGTCCACACCCACGCGCACCCTGACGCCCGCCGGGACCCCGACTCCCACCGGGTCACCTACCATGACGCGCACGCCGACGATCACCCGTACGCCTACCATCACGCGTACGCCCACCGTCACCCGTACGCCCACCATCACCCGCACGCCGACGGTCACTCGCACGCCGACCAACACGGTGACCGCGACGCTGACCCGAACGCCAACCCTGACGTTGACGCCAAGCCATACACCGACCTGGTCACCGACGCCAACGCTAACACACACGCCGACACACACCTGGACGCCCACGGCCAGCCCGACGGCGACCTCAACCCATACGCCGACGCCCAGCCTAACGCCGACGTCGACCTTTACGCCGGATCAGTATCCGCCACCGCCCCCGAGCCCCACGCCGGGCGCACCCACGTACCCGTGACCTGTGGCGCGTGCACTGAAAGCGTGCAAGCTGCCTCGCCCGCTCATCGAGCGCGGACGGGGCAGCTCGCCTCTCGCCCGATGAGATGATCCAGCTAGACGACCTCCTCAGAGCGACCAACGGGCAGGCGCGAGCGTCCTCGCACACCACCTTTCACAGCTTTGGCTATGACTCTCGCTCGATCCAGCCTGGCCAGCTATTCTGCGCTGTCGTCACCGAAACCGGTGACGGCCATGATCATATCGCCCACGCCCTCGCGGGCGGCGCCACCGGCGTCCTCTGCCAGCGAATCCCTGATCAGCCGCGCTCCGCCGTCACCTGGATTCAGGTGTCCAACACCCATCAGGCCCTGCTGGACTATGCGCGGCATATCGTCCGCTCGCGTTCGCTGCAGGTGATCGGAATCGGTGGAAGCGTCGGCAAGACCACCACCAAAGAGGTCGTAGCCGATATTCTGGCTGACTCCTGGCCCACCTTTCGCAATCCCGGCAGCTACAACGGACGTTTCGGCCTGCCTATCGCCCTGGGATACCTGGAGCCCGAGCATCAGATCGCCGTGCTAGAGATGGCCGCCGATAGCCCCAACGAGATCGCCGAGATGGCCGCCATCACCCAACCTCGTGTCGCGATCGTCACTCGCGTGGGATCCAGCCATCTGCGCTTTTTTGGGTCGCTCCAACGCGTGGCCGCCGAGCAAGCCTCGCTGGTGCGCGCCCTTCCGTCCGACGGCCTGGCGATACTCAATGCGGATGATCCACTGGTGGCCGCCATGGCCGCCGAGACCGAAGCACGGGTAGTAACCTATGGCCTGGACGCCGAGGCCGACTATGTCGGAGAGGCGGTTAGCACCTCGCTAGAGGGCACGCGGCTGGTGGTGCGGCACGGCGACCAGCGAACGGCCTTGCAGGTGGGACTGGTGGGGGGCCACCACGCCTCCGACGTCCTGGCGGCCGTCGCCTGTGCCTGCGAGCTGGGTGTGCCTTGGGATCGGATTCGCGCAGCGGTGGCCAGCGTTACCCCGCTGCCTGGCCGAATGCACCCGTTGGAGGGCATCTCGGGCTGCACGCTGCTGGATGACAGTTTCTCCGCCACGCCCGAATCCACCGCCGCGGCCTTGGAGGCCCTGTCCGCCCTGCCAGCCTCTCGGCGGATCGCCGTCATGGGCGATATGAGCGATCTCGGCCCAGAGGCGGAATCGTCGCACCGCATGCTAGGGCGCGCCGCGGCCCGCTCCGCCGACATCCTGGTCACCAAGGGCGAGCTATCTGCCCTCGTCGCCCAGGGCGCGCGCGCAGCGGGGCTACCGCCAGAGCAGGTCCACGTCACCTACAGCAGCGACGATGCCGTGCGACTGCTGCGTGAACTACTCCAGCCAGGCGACTTGGTCCTCATCAAGGGAGGCACGCCCGCTCGCATGGAGGCGATCACTCGCACCCTGCTGGCGGCGCCGCACCGCGATGGAGAACGGGTGCCTCGCCAAGATGCTGGGTGGCGCAACGTGCGTCTGCAACGTCCAGGCCGTCCTACATGGGTAGAGATCGACCTCGAAGCCATCGCCCACAACGTGCGGCTGCTGTGCGAGATGGTGGGATCCGACGCGCGCATCATGGCCGTCCTCAAGGCCGACGGATACGGCCACGGCGCCGTCAAGGTCGCGCGGACCGCTCTGAACAACGGCGCCCAGTGGCTGGGCGTGGCCTGCGTCGGCGAGGCCCTGCTGCTGCGCGAGGCAGGCATCGACGCCCCGATTCTGATCCTGGGCTATAGCCCCGCCTGGCAATCTCGCGACATTGTCTTGCACAACCTCCGCTCTACGGTATTCGCCCTGGAGACCGCCGAGGCTCTGAACCGTGCCGCCCGCGAACTGGGCCGCACCGCGCGGGTGCATATCAAGGTGGATACGGGGATGGGCAGGCTGGGCCTCTTTCCCGAAGACGTGGGGGCACTGCTCCAGCGCCTCGCGGGCCTGGAGCATCTCCAGGTCGAGGGCATCTTCACGCATCTCTCCGACGCCGACGCTGACGATCTAGCCTACACCGAGTGGCAGCTCGATCGCTTCGACGCCCTCCTCCAGGAGCTAGAGGCCCAAGGGTTGCGGCCCTCGCTGGCTCACGCGGCCAACAGCGCCGCCACCATCCGTGTGCCGTCCAGCCGTTACGAGATGGTGCGCGTAGGCATTGCCATCTATGGGCTCAACCCGTCGCCCCAGGCACCGTGCCCCGACGGTTTCCGGCCAGCATTCGCCTTCAAGTCCGAGGTGGCGCAAGTCAAGACGTTGCCTGTCGGTCACTATGTGAGCTATGGGCGCACCTATCGGGCCGATCATCCCATCACCATGGCCGTAATCCCCGTGGGCTATGCCGACGGCTTTCGGCGAGCCCCGAGCACCTGGCGCCAGGTGCTGGTGCGGGGCCAACGAGCGCCCATCATCGGCCGCGTCTGCATGGACCAGACCATGATCGACGTTAGCCACATCCCTG
>DAIRUQ010000004.1:7369-12650 GCA_036803245.1 Chloroflexota bacterium
CTGGCGGCGACATGCTCGCTCATCCGCAGCAGCTCCTTGGCCAGCACGTCGGGCTCGTCGACATCGCGCGAGAAGGTTCGCTCCTGGCTGATGCTCTGCCGTTGGTGCTCGCTGACCACGGGGGAGTCGTCGATGCCCAGCGAGGCTCGGTGCAGCCCTCGGCCATGGTCTCCCAACACGCGCTGCATATAGTCCGCACCCAAGGCCGCCAGATCTCCAATCGTGGCAATGCCCAACCCCTCCAGCCGCTCGGCGGTGACGGCGCCGACGCCCCACAGCTCCCGAACGGCCAGCGGTGCCAGGAAAGCGGCCTCCTCGCCAGGCCGCACCAACAAGAGTCCGTCGGGCTTGGCCTGGCCGCAGGCGATCTTGGCTACCAGCTTGTTGGCCGCGATCCCCACCGAAGCGGGCAAGCCCACCTCGTCACGGATCCTGCGGCGCACCAGCGCACCGATCTCTAGCGGGGGACCCCACAGCCGCTCGCAACCTGTGATATCGAGAAAAGCCTCATCGATGGAGAGCGGTTCGACCAGAGGCGTGATCTCGCGCAGAATGCGCATCACTCGCGCCGAGTATTCGCCATACTTGTGATGTTGGCCATGTAGCACGATGGCGTGAGGGCACAGCCGCAGAGCCTGCGCCATGGGCATGGCCGATCGCACGCCATACCGCCTGGCGGCATAGGACGCCGAGGAGACCACGCCGCGCGCGTTGGGGTCTCCCCCCACAATGATCGCCTTGCCCTTGAGTGCGGGGTTCAGCAGCTCCTCAACCGAAGGGAAAAAGGCGTCCAAATCCAGATGCAGGATCCACCGTTGCCTGCCCATGCAACACTCCACAGGCGACGCCATCGACGGGCGTCCACCCCTTCCAGAAAGACAAGAGGCGCGTTGCCCCGCGGCAGCGCGCCTCGATAACTTTCGTCGCTACGCCGCGGGGTTGCGCTCCACCACCAGCTCGACCTCAAAGCGCTCGAAATGGCTATTGGGGCCAGGGCCGCCCTCGCCATAGGCATAGCCAGTGACGGTGGCGGTCAGAGCCAGCGTCTGCGTCTCCAACGTGAGTTCCAAGGTATCGTCGGCCAAGGCGAGATCGCCCTTTGAGCTCAAGCGCGTATAGATCACCTGATCCTCATAGGCATACTCGCTGGCCACCACCGACGACACAGTGCGGATGTCCGCCTTGTCGAACAACCACACCTCGAATGCGTTGACGAGCTGCTCGCCCTCGTGGTCCAGCACGTCACGGATGCCCACACCGCACTCGCCCAAGAAGGTGCCATCAGCATCCTCGATGGTGAACGAGCAGTCGAAATCCTCGGCTCCGCGCACATACTCGGCGTGGAACACTCCTAGAGCATCGGCGGGCACCTCGGGCACCAGCTCTGGGCCGTCGTCGGCAGTCGTGTCCGACTCCTCATCAGCTAGTTCAGCCGCCGTCGCCTCGGGCTCGTCTCCCGCTTCAGCGGGCTCCTCGGTCTCGTCGGGCTCCTCCGTCGACGCTTGGCTTTCCTCGGCCTCGTCCTCCAGCGCAGGGACGTGAACCAGAGCATCGGCCGTTAGCTCGGTGATGTCCAGGGTGTCGCCATCGGCGTCGTCGTCATCCACGGAAACCTGCGGCACCATCTCCCAACGCGCCGCAGACGGTTCGGGGACGCGATCCGCTGGCTCCGAAAGCGGCGGCTGGGGCACCCGCATCTGAGGGGCAGCTGGCGTCTCCTGGGCCTCCGTCGCCTCGTCAACCTCCATTACTGGGGCTTTGGGCGCAGGCTGCGCTGCTCCCTTATGCCCTCGCAGGAGGAACCAGATCAGAGCGCCCGCCGCAAAGACGAGGGCCGCCACACCGAGCACGATCAGCCCGAGTCGCGTGCCGCTCCCGTTGGACTGGGCCGGCATGGCATAGTCGGCCAAGGTCGGATCCGGCAGGCCCGCATCGGCAACCAGGGCATCGAGCCGGGCCGCCGTCAGGCTGTCGCCCTCCGCTCGGCGCGCCACCGCCACCCGCGCCACAAAGTTGGACACCTGCTCCCAGGTCGTGTCCTCGTCGGTGAGTTCGGCCAAACGGCTCCGTGCACGCTCCACATCACCGGTGAGGGCAAAGGAATCGGCCACCAGGGCGGCATAATCCATCTGATGGCGCAGGCGCAGATCCGACGGATCGGTATCTGACCACTGGATCGGGAACGCGTACCAGCCGAGAAGCAGCCCGATCAGCACGCCGAGAGCTAGACCCCCAGCCGCTAAAAGTAGCCCCCTGCCCTTTGCGTGCGAAACTCGCCCTGGAACCATGTCGCCCCCTCTCTTGCCTCGGCCGTCTATCGGCCGAGCCGTCCCGCGTCACGGGCAGTTATGCGCCCACCACCGGCACCTTGGGCACGCCGGTCAACACTTCGCAGCCATCCTCTAGCACCAGGATCATGTCCTCGATGCGGATCCCGCCCCAAGCCGGATCGTACACGCCGGGCTCTACCGTGGCAACATGCCCAGCGACCAGCGTGTCCTCCGACCGCATCGAAAGGGATGGGGCCTCGTGGATGGCCAAGCCCACGCCATGGCCCAGGCCATGGCCGAACTTGCCCTCGAAACCGCCCTCATCAATGATCTCACGAGCCACCGCGTCGGCCTCGCGCCCCGTGACGCCCGCCTTGATCGCTGCCTCGGCAGAGACCTGGGCCTCGAGCACCAGGTTCCAGGCCTGGAGATAGGCGTCGGTAGCCTCCCCAACACAAAACGAGCGCGTCAGGTCAGAGCAGTAGCCGCCGCACATGGCGCCCATGTCGATCACGACTGGATCACCGCGCTCGATGACTCGGTCGCTGACGACGGCATGGGGCTTGGCACCGTTGACCCCACCACCGACGATCGTATCGAACGAGAGCCGCTCGGCGCCATGGGTCCGCATGTACACCTCAAGCTCCCAGGCCACTTGGCGCTCGGTGACGCCCGGTCGGATCCAGTCCATGATATGCGCCATCGCCTCGTCGGCAAGGGCTACCGCCACGCGGATTTGGGCGATTTCACTGGCGTCCTTGACGCGACGCAGCTCCTCCACCCAGCCACTAGCCGACTCCCACGTCACCTCAGGCATGGCCTCCTGCCACCGCGAAAGGTGGTCCACCGTGATGTGTGCGCCGTCATAGCCGATCCGCGCATAGCCCCGCGCGCTGGTGTGCGCCGCCAGGCCCGCGTTCTGATCGGGACCCAGCTCTACCACGGCAAACGCAGGAGCCTGTTGCCGCACCTGCTCATAGTAGCGAAAGTCGGTGGCGACACTGCCCCCCTCTGGGCTGATGATGATGATGCCGTTCGACCCGGTAAACCCGCTGATGTAGCGACGGTTGCCGGGCTCGGTGACGAACAGGGCGTCCAGCCCCCGCTCAGCGATCTTGGCCTGTAGTGCTGCGACGCGATCGACCATGCTCTTGCTCCTAGTCCTTTGATGATTCCATCCCTGCCAGCAAAGCCTCCAGGGCCCCGCCGGGGAGTAGACCGCTCAGCCGACACTCGGTCGGCGTCAACCCTAGCCGTTCGCTTAGGCGCGTCACCACCGTGTCGACCACCGCATCCATGGCGGGCACACAGCCCATCTCAGCCGCCACACTGGTGACAAAGCCATCGCGAATGCCGCACGGGACGATCATGCGCCAATGATCCATATTGGGGTCCACGTTCAGCGCAAACCCGTGATAGGTCACCCGTTTGCTGACCCGGACTCCCAAGGCGCAGATCTTGTTACCTTCGACCCAGACGCCCACCTGCCCGTGGCGACGTCCGGCCGCGATCCCATAGTCTCCCACGGCGGCGATGATGGCGTCCTCCAGGGCGTGCATATAGTCGCTGGGCCCCAGCCCTAGCCTGGAGAGGTCGACGATCGGGTAGCCCACCAACTGACCCGGGCCATGATAGGTCACGTCGCCGCCCCGCTCGATCTCCACGACCTCGATGCCAGCCCGCGTCAGCACGGATTCCTCAACCACGATATGGCTCGCGTCGGCGCGGCGCCCCAGCGTGATAACCGGCTCGTGTTCTAGGAACAGCGCCACATCGTTGATCTCATCGCGCTGCCGCGCCTCCACCAGGGCATGTTGCAGGCGGTGAACCCGCCCATAGGGCTGCCGCCCCAGCCGTACCGCCGCCAACGGAGGGCGCATGGTCAGCCCCTCGGCCCCAGCACGGCCCCGACAAAGTCGCGCTGGCCCCGGCAAAAGACGTCGGCCGGCATGGCCCGCTTACCCGCCAGCTGCACTTTTTCCAGCGCCAGGAGACCCTCTCCGGTGACCACACCGACTCCCTCCGGCGATTCCACCACCCGTCCCGGAGCCTCGTCTCCAGACCACGGCGCTGGGTGAGCGGCGAGCACCTTGAGCCGGGTGCCCTCGTACCAGGTGCAAGTGCCAGGCCAAGGCGTGTACGCCCGCACCTGCCGATCGATGACACGGGCAGGAAGGCCCCAGTCCAGTTCGCCCTGGCAGCGGTCGATAGGCGGCGCCAAGGTCACGCCCGCCTCATCCTGGGGTTGGGGAGTGATCTCGCCCGCCACCCAGCGAGGCAGGGTCTCGAGGCACAGCTCGGCCCCTAGCTTGGCCAGCTTGGCCGTCAAGGTCACGCTGGTCTCGCGGGGCTCGATGGGAGTAGCGCGCTGGGCGATGATGGGCCCAGTGTCCAACCCAGCCTCGGTGAGCATCAGAGTGATCCCAGTCTCCTCGTCGCCATGCAGGATGGCCGCCTCGATGGGAGCGGCCCCGCGCCACCGCGGCAACAGCGAGGCATGCACGCCCACCACGCCGTGCGGCGGCATGCGTAGCACCCGCTCGGGCAGAATCTGCCCATAGGCCGCCAACACAAAGACATCGGCTCCCGAAGCCTCCATGGCCTGGAGGATATCCTCGTCGCGGCGCAACCGCTCCGGCTGCAGCACCGGGATGCCGTGCTCCTGCGCGACCAGCTTGACCGGCGGCGAAACGCAACGGCAGCGCCCCCGCCCCACATAGCAGTCCGGCTGGGTGACCACCGCCACGACATCGTGCTTGTCAAGCAAGGCACGCAACACCGTGGCGCCATAGTCTGGCGTGCCCATAAAGAGAATCTTTACCATGAACTTACGTCCAGTTCGCTCTTGCGCTGGCAATGATTCTAGCATATCGAGTATGATAGGGCAACGGTGTGGAGGCGCTCGCGCCGCAACCCTGCGACGCCAACCACGTAGTGGTACGCGGAAGGTACGTTGCATCAAAGGAGAAGGTGACCATGACAGATCAGACGCAGAACCCGTTCGACTTGGG
>DAIRUQ010000004.1:12750-19005 GCA_036803245.1 Chloroflexota bacterium
CCCTACTTGAGCGAGTTCATGCGCAAGCAGGGTTGGCTGTAGATCGCCAGCGATCCCGAGGGGAGCGCAGGCTCCCCTCGGGACTCTCGTTGTCTCCGGAATCGCCCCACTTGGCTTGGGCACGGCAGCCTGCTTGGTTG
The DNA here is from genome assembly GCA_036803245.1 of Chloroflexota bacterium. Classification (GTDB taxonomy): domain Bacteria; phylum Chloroflexota; class Anaerolineae; order UBA1429; family UBA1429; genus DAIRUQ01. The sequence goes on from DAIRUQ010000004.1 coordinate 12,891, forward strand.
CGAACGCACCGCCCGCTATAATCCTCTGCGTGCCCCATAGCAGAGGAGTCGTTGTGTCTCTACCCACCCAGCATTGGACCCATCGTCCCATCGCTCCCACCGCGTTCCTGGAGAGCCTCCCCGAGGTAGATCCCATGCTTCTGCGGGTGCTCTATGGCCGTGGCTATCGCGATGCCGACGCCGTCGAGGCGTTCCTCGATCCGCCAGCTAGCCTCCAGAACCCCTTTGACATGAAAGGGGTGCCCGAGGCCGTCCAGCGGATCCTGGCGGCCATCTCGCGTGGCGAAAAGATCGTCGTCTATGGCGATTTTGATGCCGATGGCGTCACGGCTACGGCGTTGCTCACATCGGCACTGCAGCGCTTGAGCGACCGCGTCCAGCCCTATATTCCCGATCGCTTTGACGAAGGATACGGGCTGAACGCCGACTCGCTGCAGCGGCTGGCCGACGACGGTGCCAACCTGGTCGTCACGGTCGACTGTGGCATCCGCTCGCGAGCCGAGGTGGCCTACGCCCGCGAGATCGGGCTGGATATGATCATCACCGACCACCATTCGGTTCCATCGGCGCTCCCGGAAGACGTCACGGTTATCAACCCCAAGCAACCTGGCTGCGCATACGCCTTCAAAGAGCTGGCCGGCGTGGGCGTGGCCTACCGCTTGGCCGAAGCCCTCTTGGCCGCCGCTCGCAAGCTCGGCCAGAGCGATGGCGATCTGGATCCGCGGCCGTTCCTCGACCTGGTGGCCATCGGCACCGTGGCCGACATGGTCCCCCTGGTGGGCGAAAATCGCGTGCTGGCCCGGGCGGGGCTCGAGCGGCTACGTAGCGCCCCCCGCGTGGGTGTGCGCGAACTGGTCCGCGTGTCCGACACGCCCCTCTCGGCCGTGGACAGCGTCACCATTGCCTTTCGTCTCGCACCGCGCATCAACGCGGCCGGCCGCCTGGATACGGCGCAGGCCGCTTTCCGCCTGCTGACGGAGCAGGATCCCACCCAGGCCGCGGCCTTGGCGCAGCAGTTGGACGCCATCAACAACGAACGCAAGACGCTGTTGGACGCCCAGACCACCGAGGCATCCCAACAAGCCGCCCAGCAGCAGAACCAGCCGCTGCTCTTTATCCAGGGAGCTGACTTTCATGAGGGCATCGTAGGCCTCATCGCGAGTCGGCTCTGCGAGAGCTACTATCGCCCCACCTTGGTGATGCGGGCCGACAGCGAGACAGCCCGAGGGTCCGCCCGCAGTATTCCCGAGTTCCATATCACCCAGGCCCTGGAGACCTGCGACGACCTGCTCTTGCGGTACGGGGGCCATGCCCAAGCGGCGGGGTTCACCCTAGCCGTCGATCAGTTGGCCGAGTTCCAGGCCCGTCTGCGACAGCACGCCGCCGAGCGTCTGGACCCGGCCGCCTTGGCCCCGCGCTACTGCGCCGATACCATCGTCGAGCTGGCAGAAGTGACCGAAGCGACCGTAGAGGCCCTTCAAAGACTCGAGCCCGTTGGCGAGGAGAACCAGCCAGCGACGCTGGCCACCCTGGGTCTGCGCGTCCGTAGTCTGCGAGCCTGCGGCAACCAAGGCCAGCATCTACAGCTTATCGTGAGCGACGGGTCGATCGATCGCCCGGTGATCGCGTTCCGTATGGGGCGCTTGGCGCAAGAGCTCAGACCCGGCGATGCCATCGACCTCATGTACGCGCCCGGCATTAACACCTGGCAGGGGCGAAGCAGCCTCCAGCTCCAGGCCCAAGCCATCAGGCCCAGCTCGCCGGTTCGCCGCTGACTTGACGGCGCCAACGCATCGCCGTAAGATCGCAGTTTGTGGTGATCCCAGTCGGCTCGAAAGGACCCCTGCCATGCTGCCTGCTCTGGAACTGGACTGCGAACGCGAGACCGAGCGCATCACGCGCTTTATCCAGCGTGAGCTGGCCCGCGCCGGCCGTAGGCGAGCGATTCTGGGGCTGTCGGGCGGCATAGATTCCGCCTTGGCCTGCTTGCTCTGCGAGCGCGCCTTGGGGGCCGACGCGGTCGTGGCCATGGCGTTGCCCCATGCCATCTCTAGCCCGAGCAGCGAGCGGGACGCCCAACTGCTGGCCGATCAGCTTGGCATCACCCTCACGCGCTGTGATATCACCGGCATGGTTGCGGCCGCCGAGCAAGCCTACCCCGATATCTCTGACCGACGTCGGGGCAATCTCATGGCCCGCTCTCGCATGATGGTGCTCTATGACCAGTCAGAGGCCTACGACGCGTTGGTCGTGGGCTCCAGCAACCGGACTGAGATGCTCTTGGGGTACTTTACGATTCACGCGGATAACGCGGCGGCCTTTCGGCCGCTGGCTCATCTCTACAAGTGCCAAGTGCGGCAACTGACGCGCCACCTCGGCGCCCCCGAGGTCATCGTCAGCAAGGCCCCCAGCGCCGACTTGTGGGAGGGGCAGACCGACGAAGGTGAGCTGGGGTTCACGTACGACCAGGCCGACGAGGTGCTCTACTATCTCACCGAATGCGAGCTGACCCCGGCCCAGGTGGCAGAGCGCGGTGTGGCACCGGCCATTGTGGACGCCGTCTGGCGGCGCATGCACGGCTCGGCCTTCAAGCGGCGAGAGCCGGCCAGCCTGCCCATGGCCAATCCCATTCACCGATAGGCCCACCTCGCGACGTTCGCGCGGCGGCCAACGCCTCGGATACGCCAGCCTATGCCGCTCGACGCGACATGATAAGGAGAAAGCTAGATGGCAAGAGCCACCGACCGCTCGCCTCTGGATGCCGAACGATGGGACGCCGAAGAGATACTGAGGCGCGTCCAGGAGCTGGGCGTCCGCTTCGTCGATCTCCAGTTCACCGACATCGTTGGGATGGTCAAGAGCGTCACCGTCACGGTCAAACAGCTGCCGCGGGTCCTGGCCGAGGGCATCTGGTTTGACGGCTCCTCCATCGAGGGGTTTGCCCGCGTCAGCGAGAGCGACATGTTTCTCGTGCCGGTGCTTGAGACCTTTGCCGTCATTCCATGGGAGAACGACCAGCACACGACGGCCAGGCTGATCTGTAACGTACACACGCCGGATGGCGAGCCATTCATGGGAGCCCCACGAGCAGCCCTCATCCGTGCGCTGGGCGAGGCTCACGATTTGGGCTACTCTTACCGAATCGGCCCCGAGCTCGAGTTCTTTTTGTTTGAGCGCAACGACCGCAACGAGCCCGACGTCCTCCGCAAGCACGACGAAGCTGGCTACTTTGACGCCACCGCCGACCGGGCCGTGCTGGTCCGCCAGGATATGATCACTGCCCTGGAGGCTTTCGGCATCGAGGTGGAGGCCGGCCACCACGAGACAGCCCCCTCCCAACACGAGATCGACTTTCACTATGGCGAGGCGCTGCGTTCGGCCGACCACGCCGTCACCTTCAAGTACGTGCTCAAGGCGGTCGCCCAGCAGCACGGACTCTATGCCACCTTTATGCCCAAGCCACTCTATGGCATCGCTGGTTCGGGCATGCACATTCACCAAAGCCTGGCCGACCTCAAGACGGGCGAGAACGCCTTTGCCGATCCCGAGGCGCCCTACGGCCTATCAGAGATGGCGCGGCAGTTCATCGCCGGGCAGTTGGCCCATGCCCGCGGCATGTGCGCCGTGCTCGCGCCGCTGGTCAACTCCTACAAGCGACTGGTGTCGGGCTTTGAGGCCCCGGTCTATGTCAGCTGGGCCCGCGTGAACCGGTCAGCGCTGATCCGTGTCCCCCGAGCGGCGACGGCCGCGGCGGTCCGCGCCGAGCTCCGCTGCCCAGATCCTAGCTGTAACCCCTACCTAGCCGCTGCCGTCATGCTAGCGGCCGGCCTTGACGGCATCCGTAACAACATGCCGATTCCTGACCCCACCGAAGAAGACCTGTTCGAGTCCGAGTGGGCCCGCCGCGGCCTACCCACGCTGCCTGGCTCGCTCGATGCTGCCATCGACGCGCTAGAGCAGGATCCGGTCATCCAGGACGCCCTGGGACCACACATCTATGAGCGGTTCGTGGATGCCAAGCGGCAAGAGTGGGACGAATTCCGCATGCACGTCACCGAGTGGGAACGCCGACGCTATCTGCCGATATTCTAGTGTCTGACTAGCGAGCCGGCACACGAGAGGGGCGACGCATGAGCGTCGCCCGTCTCGCCGATAGAGAGACCCTCTGAGGTCCGTCTAGCCGTCGCGGGGCAACACCACAAAAGGCGCCGTCGTCACGAGCTGGAGCGCTGCCACGACCATCAAGCCCGGCGCCAAGCCCATCGCTGCGCCCAGCCAGGCGCCAATCAGAGGCCCGGCAAACATGGCCAAGCTGGCCACCATGCTCCAGACCGCGCCAAATAGCGGCTGGCGTTCCTCGGGGCAAGCGCCGAGCATCAAGTCGAACAACCCGAGGTCCACACCGGGAACCGAGACGCCCCAGAGCACCGCCGCCGGCAAGAGCCACCAGGGTGAGGGCGAGAGCGCCGTCATGAGCACATAGGCGGCCCCCCCCACCGCCCCCACGAACAGCACCCGCCGATGGCCCCATCGCCCCGCCATCTGGCCCCAGATAACATATCCTACCACCAACGCCAGCGAGCCGAGCATCCCCCGGAACCCCAGTAGGCCGTCGGTAGCCGCAAGCTCGTTCACCCAGAAGAGGCTGAACAGCGGAGCGCCCATCTGCAAGGCGATCCGATAGGGGCCGGTCGCCAAGAGGTAGCGGACGAACGGACGGTAGGAGAACGCCGGCCGCACGTACTCGGCCAACCGCGACCACGGCGTCGACCGCTCCTGGAGCTGCGGAATGGTTGAGGGATCCACCTGCACCTTGGAGAAAAAGATGGGGTCAAAGACCGAGAGCGCAAAGGAGAGGAGAAACACGACCTGATAGTTGACCGGAAAGGCGATCCGCTCCAGCACCTGGCCAAAGAGCACACTGCCGATGGCGCTAGCCAGGCTCATGATCGCCCAACGCACCGCGTTCACCCGCGCCCGCCGCCTCGGCGAGAACCCCCGCGCCATCACCGAGGTCCAGGCTGGCAGCGCAACCGAATCGGGGAACGACTTGAGCAGCCAGATCACGATCAGGATGGCCGGCAGGATGTCATACCGTTCCGGAGGTACAAAGAATGGGACCAGCCCGCAGAGGAGATAGGTGACCTTGATCAAAAAAGCGCTACGCACCCGCACTCGCACTTGGTCGGTGCTGCGCTCGGCCACCATGGCGCCCGGGATGAGTAGCACCACCGCCAACAGAGCGGGCGCCGCGTTCAGCCACCCCAAGGCCGATGACGAGGCCCCCAACCGGGCCAGGAACACGGGCAGGAAGGCCATGATGCCGCCCGTGGCAAACCCGAACATGCCCGTGTTCAGGTAAAAGTAGAGCTCGTTACGGTCCTCTCGCGTTTGTGGATGCAGGACACGGCTGTGCCGCAGCCGTGCACGCATCACACGCCAACCATGGATGACCGAAAAAGACATGCCGCCCCCAGCCCTCTGAGCGTGTTGGCAAACAGCCGCCATTCTACGCGTCGGTGCAGCGGGTGCAAGATGGCACCTGGCCCGCTACGGCTTCATTGACAGCGACCGGCCCGATCCCTAGACTCGCTGGAGTGAACTAGCACGCACAGGAGCAGACCATGCGCGTTCTCGAGACCGACCTACCCGGGGTGATGGTTATCGAGCCCGACGTCCATGCCGATAGCCGTGGGTTCTTTATGGAAAGCTACAACCTGCGCGAGTTCTCGCGGCACGGCCTGGACGATGTCTATGTCCAGGACAACCACAGCCTCTCCGCCAGGGGCACCCTGCGCGGACTGCACTATCAGCTTCCGCCCGGGCAAGCCAAGCTGGTTCGCGTAGCGGTGGGCGAGGTTTTCGACGTAGCCGTGGACATTCGGCGCGGATCGCCCACCTATGGCCGATGGGCGGGCGTGTGGCTCTCGGCCGAGAACAAGCGCCAGCTCTACATTCCGACCGGCTATGCTCATGGCTTTTGCGTCACCAGCGACCATGCCGAGTTCCTGTACAAGGTCACCGGCTACTATGATCCGGCCCTCGAACGAGGCATCGCCTGGGATGACCCCGACATCGGCGTCACCTGGCCCGTGTCGGATCCGCTCCTCTCGCC
>DAIRUQ010000004.1:19105-24262 GCA_036803245.1 Chloroflexota bacterium
GCGATGATGGCATAGGGCACGCCCTCGCCCTGCAGTTCCCAGGCCGTCAACGTAGCGCCTTGGGAGCGGGGGCGGGTCTCGTCGGCATACACAAACACCCGCTTTCCCGCGCGGTGCGCCACATAGATGGGAGCCAGGGCGCTGCCCCAGTCCACAAAGGCCAGCCACCCCGCGTTGCAGTGCGTCAGAACGCGCGCGCCATCGGGGATCAGCTCGGCCCCATGCTGCCCAATCGCCTGGCACCAGCTCGCGTCCTCGTCAGCGATGGCCTGGGCCTCGGCCACGGCGGCACGGCGTGCCTCTCCCAGCGAGCCGCAAGCCTGCGCAGCCGCCAGAACACGACGCACGGCATAGAACAGGTTCTGGGCGGTGGGCCGTGTCGCCTCCAGGGTCTGCGCGCCCTGCTCCAGGAAGCCGCGCCAGTTGCCTCCAACTGGGGCCTCCAGCGCCACCTGGGCCATGCCATAGCCCGCCGTCGCGCCGATAGCCCCCGCCCCGCGCACCACCATGTCGCGAATGGCGCGAGCGGTATGCAAATGGTCGGGCAGATCCGCAATCTCAAAGCGATGCGGGATCAGGTGCTGGTTGATCATCCGAACGGCCGGTCCTTCCAGCCAGACTGTGCGGTACTGCTTGCCCTCGACCTTCATCGCCGCTCCTCCTCACCAAGCTCGCTCACTCGCTATCCCTCTGCGCCTCCACAAAGGCGATGATCCCGTTAGCGATCCCCTCGGCCACGCGGTCTTGCTCGTCGGTCAACAGCGACCGATCGCCGCCCATGAACCCGCACTCGATGATGACAGCGGCCGTTTCGGGCGCCACCCGTCTGAGGGCATAGTAGGAGAGCATGTCTTCGGTTACCGTCTCCTCGTGAAAGCCAAGCCCCGTAGCGACCGCATAGCTCTGGGTCAGGGCATCGACGAGGCGGTCATCGCGCTGCGGGCTGCCCGAATCCGTCCCCCGCACCACCTTGAACCCCGACAAGGACACGCACGAGTCGCTGTGAATGCTCACCAGGGCATCGGCTCGATAGCCCTGAAGCCGCGGCGAGTACTCAGGAAGCACCTCCACGCGGTAGCCCTCTTCGCGAAGCAGGCGCTCCACCCGTCGGGCGATGGCCAGGTTGAGGTCGTCCTCTCGCAAGCCATCGGCGCAAACCGCGCCGCTATCGCTCTGCCAGTGTCCGGCGATCAGCCCAACGCTGGGGCCTCGCCGCCAGAGCCCCTCCCACAAGGCCCGGACCGACGGCAGCCGCCAGGCCGCCTGAGCCGCCAACACCAGCAGCACCACCACAAACAGCAGACGGAGGCCGCGTCCGACGGTTCGCAGCGGACTCTGCTGCACGCCATAGCTGCTCTGGCTTCGGATCGGATCTCTTGGGCGCACACGGCCTCCTCGCGAACTCTGCCCGCAAGTCTACCCGCGCGGGAGCGCCTGGTCAACGCAGCGCCGCGGCCAGCTCCAGCTTGGTCGCGCACCGGGGCGATGCTATAATGGCCGGCGCGGCGAGGCTTCGCCGGTCGTCTAGGTCAAGCCGGGAGGCAGTGCATGCGTATCGCGGTGACGGGCAGCGAGGGCCAGTTGGGGCAGGCATTGCGCTCCCTCTGCCCGCCTGAGAACGTGCTCCCCATCGACCTGCCAGACCATGACATCACCGATCTGATGGCCATCATCAGCCTCATCCGCGCCTTTTCGCCCGACGTGGTCATCCACACGGCAGCTATCACCGATGTGGACGGCTGCGAGCGCGATCCAGAGCTGGCCTATCGCGTCAACGTGATCGGCACGCGTAACGTGGCCGTTGCCGCCGCGCAGGCGGGTTGCCCGCTGGTTTATATTAGCACCGACTATGTCTTTGATGGCGAGCAACCGGAGCCCTACCGCGAGTATGACGCGCCCAATCCGTTGAGCGTTTACGCCATCACCAAAGAGGCTGGCGAGCGGGTGGTCCGGCATCATGTGCCGGCTCACTATATTGCCCGTGTCGCTTGGTTGTATGGCGACGGCCCACGCAACTTTCCGCAGACGGTCCTTCGCTTGGCGCGAGAGCGTGGCGAGATGACCATGGTAACTGACGAGATCGGCTCGCCCACCTATGCGCGCGATGTGGCCGAGGCCTTGCTCCATCTGGTCCAGCAGCCGGCCTATGGGACGTACCACCTCACCAACAGCGGCGTGTGTTCGCGGTACGAGCTGGCCTGTGCCGTGCTGGAGCTCGCCGGCGTCCAAGACGTGACCGTGCATCCTGGTCAGAACTACCGACGGCTGGCTCGGGTGCCCAAGCGTTGTGAGCTGCACAACAGCCTGGGGGCACAGCTGGGCATCGAGATGCGCCCTTGGCGAGACGCTCTGGCCGCCTACTTGAAACCGAGGTGAGATGGGACGTCCCCGTGATATCGCTGATCCACGAGCCTCGGTCATCATCCCGAACTGGAACGGCCTCCGCTACCTAAGGCCATGCTTGGCCTCGCTTGAGGCCCAAACCCACCGCTCCTTTGAGGTGGTGGTGGTGGATAACGCCTCCAGCGATGGGTCGGCAGAGGCGGTACAACGCGAGTTCCCGCAGGTGCGTGTGCTCGCCCTCGCGCAAAACGGCGGCTACAGCGGAGGCTGCAATGCCGGCGTCCGCGCGGCGCGGGGCGATGTCGTTGTCTTTCTCAACAACGACATCGAGGCCGAGCCCACTTGGCTGGAGGCCCTCGTTGACGCGCTGGATCGCCACCCCGAGGCCGGCTCGGCGGCCTCGCGGATGATGCTCTACGACCAGCCCACCCACATCCATTCGGCCGGCGACGTCTATGGCGCCGACGGAACGCCCGAGTCTCGGGGCGTGTGGCAGCCCTATGGGGAACCGTACGATCGCGAGTGCATGGTCTTCGGCGGGTGCGGCGGCGCCCTGGCCTACCACAAGTCGGTATTGGATGAGATCGGCCTGTTCGAGGAATCCTTCTTTATGTACTGCGAGGATGTCGATCTGAACTGGCGCGCCCAACTGGCGGGCTACCAGTGCGTCTACACGCCCGACGCGGTCGTCCGCCACCACCTCTCGGCCACCGGAGGCGGCAAGCTGGCCAGCTACTATGTGGGACGTAACACCCTCTGGGTGATCGCGCGCAACTATCCTCCGGCGCTGCAGCGCTGCAACCAGAGCCTGATCCGCAAGGCCCAATGGCGCATTGCCCGCGAGGCCATCCGGGCCTGGCGTGGCGAGGCCGCCCGCGCCCGCCTGCGCGGACAGATAGCGGGGCTTTGTACCGCCCACCGCTGGCGAGGGTATCGCAGCGAGCTCATGAAGCGCCGCAAAGTCTCGGACGAGTACATCGCGTCGGTGCTGGCATGATCGCGACCGACCAGCAGGGGCCAACCAAGGGGGAGCGGAGCGGCATGGCAGAGCCATATCTCACGGTGGTGGTCCCCTGCTACAACGAGCAGGAGAACATCCAGCGCGGGGTCCTCGCGGAAATGCATGCCTACTTGGCAAAGCAGCCCTGGAGCTATGAGGTGATCATCTCCGATGATGGCAGCACCGACGCTAGCCGCGATCTGGTGCGGCAAGCCATCGCCGACCTGCCCGGGTTCCGCCTGCAGGAGAATCCCCATCAAGGCAAGCCGGGGGCCGTGTGGGCCGGAATCCAGAGCGCTTGCGGTGAGATCATTCTCTTTACCGACATGGACCAGTCCACGCCCATCGATCAGCTCGATCTACTCTTGCCCGCCTATGCCGCCGAGTACGACGTCGTCATCGGCTCGCGCGGCCTGCAGCGCGCCAACTTTGGCTGGTACCGCCGCCTGGGTTCGGCGGCGTTTCGAGGGCTGCGGCGTCTGCTGATGCTGCGGGATATCTCGGATACACAGTGCGGCTTCAAGTCGATGCGACGTGAGGTGGCGCTGCACCTGTTTCCACGGCTGGATGCCATCCGGCGCACCGAAGCCGTGACCGGATGGAAGGTCACCGCTTTCGATGTGGAGCTGCTCTACCTGGCCGAGCGGGCTGGCTATCGGATTGCCGAAGTGACGGTAGCGTGGGAGAACCGAGACGTCGCCACGGGCAAAGGCAAGAGTTACCTGCGCGAATCCAAAGAGATGGGCGAGCAGCTCTGCCGCATCAAGTGGAACGAGCTGCGCGGCCGTTACGACTGATCGCGATCCAGCCCGCACTTGGTTGACGTGAGCCGTCCAACCTGCTATAGTCCGTGCCAACAATCGAGAACAGGTGTAGGTGCGCCTCCGCCCGGATGCGCGGCGCACAATGGGGGAAGACCGGTCCAGTCCGGCGCTGTCCCGCAACGGTAGCGTGCCCATGGCACGAAGCCCGATGACCCGCCTACACCACGCTAGCTCGCTCCTTCGAGGAAAGAGGGCACAGCACCACGTCCTGGGCATAGAGCCTTGGATGTCGCGCGGCCCCGTGGCCGCGCTTTTGCGTTAGGGCCCCCACTCGCGGCGCGTGCCAGCCCGCAGCGCTCTGGCCGCTGGCCAGAGCCACAAGCCGCCTCGCGAGAAGGGGGCCTCTGCGTGAGTGGTCTCTGCCTGCCCAGAGCGCGGCCCCGGGCACGCGGATATCACCCTCTGTGAGAGCCCCGGCAGCTGGCGGAGAGGATCAGGAGGACCGTACAGCTTGTTCACACGTCAACACCCAGTCTCGTCCGCTGCGATCGACTCTTACCATCACGGAGGTCCTGGAATGCGTACGCTACGTCACCATCTATTCGCCCTGCTCGTGCTTGCACTGGTTCTGGCTGGCTGTGGACGCGCGACGCCCACAGCGGTGCCGTCTAGTCCGACGTCCGAGCCCACCGCCACACCGGAGCAGGTAGCCACGGCCGCCCCCACCGACACGCCTCCTCCAACTGACGTCCCCGAACCTACCGAGTTGCCATCCCTCGAGAGCAACGTCCTCACGGGCGCGCTCGAGAGCTATGTCGAGGGGATGGACTGCTTCCCCGAAAAGGTCACGGTGGACGACGCCACCGGGTTCGAAGTCACGTATCACGGCAGCTACAAGGTCGTCACGGTGCCCGAGGCCTGGGCCGGCGCCGACCGAGCCTACACCTATGTGCTCTATCAGCGTGGCACGCCGCCTCCCGATGGCTTTGACGACGCAACGCTAATCGCCGTCCCCGTGGAGCGGGTGGTCAGCATGTCGACCTCTTACCT
>DAIRUQ010000004.1:24362-50017 GCA_036803245.1 Chloroflexota bacterium
GTGCTCAGCGCCGAGGCCCGTGAGGCCGATCCCCTGTCCCGCGCAGAATGGATAAAGTTCATCGCTCTCTTTTACAACCGCGAGGCCCAGGCAAACGAGATCTTTGATGCCATCGTCGAGAGATACCAGAGCCTGATCGACCTCGCCGCCGACGTGACCGAGCGGCCCACCGTGTTCCTCAATGCGCCCTGGGGCGATACCTGGTACATGGCGGGCGGCCAGAGCTATGTGGCCCATCTGCTCCGCGCCGCCGGGGCCGATTACCTCTGGTCCGAAGACACCTCGCCCGACGCGCTCTACCTGGACTTTGAGACCGTCTATGATCAGGCGCTGGATGCCGAGTACTGGCTGCACACGAGTACCTGGTCCACCCTTGACGAGGCCTTGGCCATGGACGAACGCTTTGGCGACTTTGCGGCCTTCCAGTCCGGTCAGGTCTACAACAACAACCTCCGGACCAACCCCAGCGGTGGCAACGACTACTGGGAAAGCGGCGTGATCAACCCGGATCTCATGCTCGCGGATCTCATCCGCATCTTTCACCCAGAGCTGCTGCCCGACCATGACTTGGTCTACTATCAGCAGTTGGCTCCCCTGACCCAGGAGTAAGCCTTCTATCGCTCGTGCCGTGGGATCTCTGATGGATCCCACGGCATGCCCTTGACGAGGAGATCAGCTTGACCGCTACCACGGAAACGCACGCATCGCTGGAGGACCTCCCACGCCGATCGGCGGCGCTCAGTCGGGTCGCCTTTGGTGGGCTGGTTGTCGCCTTGGTGTTGGCGTTTCTGCTCAGCCTGGCCTTGGGCTCGGTGCAGATCCCCCTGGACCAGGTCGTTCGGGTTCTGGCGGGAGGCGATGCCGCCAGAGATAGCTGGACCAAGATCGTACTCACCTATCGCCTACCCAAGGCGCTCACCGCGGTGTTGGCCGGCGCGGCGCTGGCCGTCAGCGGCCTTCAGATGCAGACGTTCTTTCGCAACCCGCTAGCTGATCCGTCCATCTTGGGCATCAACGCTGGGGCCAGCCTCGGCGTTGCGGCCGTGGTGCTTTCGGCCAAGACGGTGGCAGCCAACACCCTGCTCGCCAACCTTGATGTGCCCGGCCACCTGGGATTGGTGGCATCAGCCACCATCGGCGCTGCCCTGGTCCTGGTGGTGGTGATGGTTCTGGCTCGTTACGTCAATACTTTGACCCTCTTGATCCTCGGCATGATGATCGGCTATCTCACCAACGCCGTGGTGAGCGTGCTCCTGTATTTCAGCATCGCCGATCAGGTACGTGCCTATGTCTCGTGGACCTTTGGGAGCTTTGCCTCGGTGACCTGGCGGCAGATGCCCGTCCTGGCGGTGGCCTCCTTGGTGGGCCTCTGCCTGGCCTTTCTCCTGATAAAGTGGCTCAACGCCTTTTTACTGGGCGAGGGTTATGCCCAGTCGATGGGTATGCCGGTGCGGCGAGCTCGGCTGTGGGTGGTGATCAATTCCGCTCTCCTCGCCGGAACCGTGACGGCGTTTTGCGGCCCCATCGGCTTTTTGGGGGTGGCCGTCCCCCATCTCTGTCGCGCACTCTGGGGCACCGCGGACCACCGGATACTGATCCCGGCCTCGGCTCTCATGGGCGCAGCCCTGGCGCTCCTCGCCGACCTTGCCGCCCAGATGCCCGGCAGCGCCACCGTACTACCGCTGAACGCCATCACAGCGCTCCTGGGCGCCCCGGTGGTGATCTGGGTGATCCTTCGTAGGACGCCGATGCGGGCGGGAGGCGGCTGGTGAACGCCACCCCAGTGCTGACCACCAAAGCTATGGCGATTGGCTACAAGGAGGCACGTCGTCCGCCCCGGCAGTTGGCCACGAACCTCTCGCTCACCCTGCAGGCCGGCGAGCTGGTTTGCCTCATCGGGCCCAACGGCGTGGGCAAGTCTACCCTCATTCGTACGCTCTCGGGCATGCAGCCACCCTTGGCGGGCGGCGTCGAGCTGGCCGGGCTCGACCTCACCTCCCTCAGCGCCCACGAGCGCTCCCGGCATCTGGCCGTGGTGCTGACCGAACGCATCAGCGTAGGTATGCTCACCGCCTACCTCCTAGTCTCCCTGGGCCGCCACCCGCATACGGGATGGACTGGGCGCCTCACGGACCAGGACCACGAGGTGGTGCGATGGTCTCTGCGAGCGGTGGGCGCCGAGGACCTGGCCGGCCGTCCCGTATCCGAGCTTTCAGATGGCGAGCGGCAAAAGGTCATGATCGCCCGCGCCCTGGCGCAAGAGCCCGTCCTGCTCATCCTCGACGAGCCGACAGCCTTTCTCGATCTGCCGCGACGTGTCGAGATCATGCGCGTGTTACGACACCTGGCGCATACCACCGGCCGCGCTATCCTGCTCTCGACCCACGATCTGGACCTAGCCCTGCGGAGCGCCGACCGGCTGTGGCTGATGGCCATGGACGGCACCCTGATCGACGGCGGGCCAGAGGACCTGGTGCTGAATGGCGGCATCGAGGCGGCCTTTCGCAGCGAGCGCATGGCGTTTGACGCCGAGAGCGGCTCGTTCCGGCTCACTACCGTGGCTCGCGGCACGGCCTGCATCGAGGGTGACGGTCTGGCAGCACGGTGGGCCGCGCGGGCGCTGGAACGGGCCGGCTACCAACTACTGCCTGACTGCCAACCCGGCACCGTCAGGGTCACTGTCACCCAGGCGTTGGGATCTCCAACCTTTGCGGCGCAGCGCGGCACCGACTCGCGCCAGTTTGAGCGACTTCAGGAGCTCGTGCGCTGGCTCGACAGCCAAGACGGCGGCCGCGTCGAGCTCCAACCCATGCGGACAGCATTGCGCCAGGCTGTGGAAGCTCGCAACGATCCCCGACCAGAGTAGACCGCCAAGCCGTCACCGGCACCCGTGTCCTGCACTCTGGCCACCGGTCGGCCATCCATCAGCGTCTGCCATGCTTGACGTCTACGTCCAGTCCACGTAAGATCAAGGGAACAGAGACGCAAGGGGCGGTCCACGATCATCCCTCTGGAGAGGGCCCACGGTGCACTGGAAGTTCACGCCATATGTTTGGCCGCTGCTGGCCTCTGGCGCCGTCGGCATCGGCCTCGCGATTCTGGCGCTCCGTCGGCACCCCACCAAGGGGGCCCGGGCCTTTGCCGCCCTCGAGTTGGCCGTGGCCATCTGGGCCATCAGCTATGCCCTCGAGCTCTGTAGCCCCACGCTCCAGCAAAAGCTCTTCTGGTCCAGCATGCAGTACATCGGCATCGTGAGCGTGCCGGCTTTGTGGTTCTGGTTTGCCATGCAGTACGGCGGGCGTCCAATCCGGCCCTCCAGTCCCGGCGCCCTTTTGCTTGTTCTCATGCCCCTGACCACCCTATTGCTCGCCTGGACCAGTCGTTACCATGAGCTGCTCCGGAGCGACGTGCACCTCAAGGTCGTTGGCGACCTTGCCATCATTGGCAAGACCTATGGTCCCTGGTTCTGGGTGCATACGGTGTTCTCCTATGCCATCCTCACCATCGGCACCTTGGTGCTGGTGCAGGGCCACTTTCGTTCGTCGCGCCTGTACCGTGCGCAGACCGGCGCCCTCCTTTTTGGCGCTGCTCTTCCCTGGGCGAGCAACATTCTATATCTGACGGGACGCACGCTGGTGCCCGGCGTGGACATCACTGCCGCCTCTTTTGCGGTCTCTGGCGTAGCCATCGCCTTGGCGCTGTTTCGATTTGGCCTACTCGACCTGGTACCAGCCGCCCGGGACGCCGTCATCGCCTCCCTCAGCGACGGCGTCCTTGTGCTAGATCATCGCAGCCGCATCGTGGATCTCAACCCCGCGGCAGAGCGAGTCATCAACCTGACGCAGACCCAGGCTGTCGGCCAGCATGCCAGCGTCATCTTTCCCGCGCATGCCCGCGAGCTGGCCCACTGCTGGAGCGCTTCCGATGCGCGTGCAGAGGTGGATCTGGGCGACGGCGACGAGGCCGAACACTATGACCTGCGGATTTCGCCACTGATGGATGGGCGCGGCAACCTGACGGGGCGCGTGGTGCTGCTGCATGACGTGACCGAGCGCAAGCTCTTCGAGCAACAGCTTACCTATGTGAGTAGCCACGATCCCCTCACCAGCCTGTATAACCGCAGCCACTTTGAAAAAGAGATGGACCGCCTGGCCGAGAACGAAGGTCCGGTGGGCGTCGTGGTGGTGGACGTCAACGGACTCAAGAGCACCAACGATCGCTTTGGCCACCCCGCGGGCGATGCGTTGCTGCGCCGCGTCGCCACCATGCTCCGCGCCGTCTTTCGCACCAACGACATCGTAGCCCGCATCGGCGGTGACGAGTTCGGGGTGTTGCTCCCCGGCGCAGACCGCACTGGCACCACCACGGCGCTGAACCGCATGCGGCGGGCGCTTTCTGGCCAGTTGCAGCTACCGCAGAACGACCGCATCAGCCTGGCCATGGGCAGCGCGGTGGCCCCCAGGGGAGCGCTCGTTCGTCGCGCCTTTCGCGAGGCCGACGCCAACATGTATAGCGACAAACAACGCCAACGGACGGCTAGCGGCATCATACGTGGCTCTCACCTGAACTAGCCTTATTCGTGCCGGCGCCCACGTTCCGGCCTCCTGACCTTGGCACCACGCGACCAGCCCCTTATACTGACTGCGCTGTCGTCGCCCCCCGGAGGAGGAATCATGAACCACGTGGAGCGCTTTCGCGCCCTGATGAGCTTTCAGCCCGTCGACCGCCTCCCACGCCTAGAGTGGGCCACCTGGTGGAACCAGACCATCGACCGCTGGCATCAAGAGGGGCTGCCTAGCCATCTCACCGAGACCTTTGAGATCGATCTCCACTTTGGTCTCGATCCCCACAAGCAGTTCTGGTTCAACCCGCGCCTGCCAGGCCTGCCCCCGCCCACCCACCACGGCGCCACCATCATCGGTAGCGAGGAGGACTATCAGCGACTCCGCCAGTACCTGTTTCCGCCGGTCGAGTCGCTCCTAGGTGAGATATCCCGGTACGGCGAGATGCAGGCCCGCGGCGAGTGCGTGGTCTGGTTCACCATCGATGGGTACTTTTGGTATCCACGCACGCTGCTCGGCATCGAGCGCCACCTCTATGCCTTTTACGATCAGCCCGAGCTGATGCACCGCATGAACAGCGAACTGGTCGATTGGGAGATCGAGCTTGTCCATGCCATCTGCCAGATCTGCCGGCCGGTCTACATGACCTTTGCCGAGGACATGTCCTATAACCACGGCCCCATGCTCAGCAAGCCGCTCTTTGAGGAGTTCGTGGCGCCCTACTATCGGCGCATCATTCCCGTGCTGCGCGAGTACGACATTCTGCCGATCATTGACTCGGACGGTGACATCACCAAGCTGGTGCCCTGGTTCGCCGAGGTCGATGTCCATGGCTTTTTGCCGCTGGAGCGACAGGCCGGCGTCGACCTGGCGTCGCTCCGCACCAACCACCCGGAGCTGCGCCTCATCGGCCACTTTGACAAGATGACCATGACCAAGGGCGAGGCGGCCATGCGCGCCGAGTTCGAGCGGCTACTCCCGGCCATGCGGCAAGGGGGCTTTATACCCAGCGTCGACCATCAGACGCCTCCAGGCGTCTCGCTGGAGCAGTACCGCACCTATCTGAGCCTGCTGTGGGAATACACCGCCAAGGTCTAGCCTGGGAAGGAGGCCACCATGCCCGCACGCCCCAATATCGTCTTGATCATGGCCGATCAGTGGCGCGGTGATTGCCTCTCCGCCGACGGGCACCCAGTGGTCCAGACGCCATATCTTGACCAGTTGGCGGGGCAGGGCGTGCGTTTCACGCGGGCCTACTCGGCCACGCCCACCTGCATTCCGGCCCGCGCCGCGCTCCACACCGGTCAGGCGCCGCGAACACATGGACGGGTCGGCTATCAGGATGGGGTCCCCTGGAACTATCCGGTAACGTTGGCCGGCGAGTTCACCCGCCACGGCTACCAGACCGAGGCTGTAGGCAAGATGCACGTCTACCCCGAGCGCTCGCTGATGGGGTTCCAGCACGTCACCCTACACGACGGGTTCCTGCACTTTGCTCGGAGCCAGCACCCATGCCTGGAAGAGATCGATGACTATGTCCCGTGGCTCCGAGAACAGCTGGGGCGCGACGCGGACTATTTCGAGCACGGGGTAAACTGCAACTCGATGGTCGCCCGCCCGTGGGATAAGGAAGAGTACCTCCACCCCACCAATTGGGTCACCAGTGAGGCGATCCACTTTTTACGGCGGCGGGACCGCCGTGCGCCTTTCTTCTTGTTCGTTTCGTACCACCGACCCCACCCGCCGTTCGACCCGCCAGCATGGGCCTATGAGATGTACCTTAACCAGCCCATGCCCGACCCCCCGGTGGGCGACTGGCATCGCATCTTTGCGGATAGCAGCGCGCCCCATCGGGCTGATCCCTTTTACGCGCAGATGGACTCGCGCCGTCTACAGATGGCGCGAGCGGGCTACTATGGGCACATCACTCATATCGATCACCAGATCAACCGCCTGCTTGAGGCGCTGCAGGAGCATGGCGTGGGGTCGAACACCTATGTCTGTTTTACCGCCGACCATGGCGAGATGCTGGGCGACCACCACCTGTTCCGCAAGGCGTACCCCTACGAGGGTTCGGCGCGGGTACCCTTGATCTTGGCAGGCCCTCAGTATGCAGGCTTTGAGGGCAACAGTGTGCGTGGCGAGATAGCCGAGCTGCGCGACATCATGCCGACACTGCTCGATTGCGCGGGGCTAGCCGTCCCGGGCACCGTCGAGGGCAAGAGCCTGGTCCCCTGGGCCCGAGGCGAGACATCGCCGTGGCGCCGCTACCTGCACGGCGAACACACGCTCATCGGCCAATCGGTTCAGTGGATCACAGACGCTCGCATCAAGTACGTGTGGTTCAGCGGCAGCGGACAGGAGCAGCTCTTTGATCTGGCCTCAGACCCACAGGAAACCACCAACCTGGCCACGCGTGCAGACATGCAGACCACGCTTGAGCACTGGCGTGGCGTCCTAATGGCAGAGTTGGCGGGGCGCGAGGAAGGCTTTACAGACGGCGAACGACTCATCACGGGACGGCCGGTGAGCGCCTGTCTCAGCCACATACGCCCAGAGGGGTAGCTTTCAGCCGCGGACAAAGCGGGTGCCCATGGCCTCCGGAGGCGAAGAACGCAGCAGGCGTCGCGCTGGGCGCTGCAGCCGGGCGGGCAGCGAAAGCAACAGCCTCTCCAGCCACCCGCTGCCGACCAGCGCCAGGGTCGCGATCATCAGCAGCCATGGCGCCATGTTGAGGAGCGTCACGGGCGCGCCGGGGACAGTGCGCTGTAGGTAGGTGACCAAGGCCTTGAGCGCGCCGAACAGGTACGCCCCCAAAGCGATGCGCATGGGATGCCAGCCGCCAAAGATAACGATGGCGAGAGCGATCCAGCCCATGCCACGGGTATGCCCCTTGGCCCAGCCCAACTGGATGGCCATCGAGTACATGGCGCCGGCACAGCCCACTAATGCACCACCCAGGGCCGCATACAGCAGACGCACCCGCTGGACCGGCACCCCTCGCACATAGGCCGAGACGGGCCGCTCGCCGGTGGCGCGCAGCCGCAACCCCGCCCTGGTGCGATAGAGCCACCACCAGGCTAGGAGCATCAACGCGATGCTGGCATACACCACCACGTTCTGCTGAAACAGGATTGGGCCGAGCACGGGGATGCGCTCCAGGAGTGGCAGAGGCCAGTGCGGCACCGATGCGCCACGGATGCGGGTGTAGGACTGCCCCACAAAGGCGCTGAGGCTATCGCCCAGCAGCGTCAGCACAAAGCCGATAGCCACCTGCTCTTGGTGCAATACGATGCTGCCCAAAGCCACGATGAGGGCCATGATCGCGCCAACAATCGCGGCCGCGGCAAAGGCCAGCGGCACACTGCCGGTGTGGTATCCTACGATAAAGGCCAGCGCCGCTGCCAGTAGAATGGTGCCATCTAGCGACAGGTTGACCACTCCAGCGCGTTCGGTCAACATCTCGCCCAACGCTGCCGTCAGGAGCGGCGACGAGGTGGCCACCACGGACGCCAGCATGCTGATCAGTACCTGATTGGTCATGCCAACGCCTCCCCTTCGCCCGCCGGGCCTGCCCCCGCACTGCTCTGGGGCTGCCGGCCACGGCTTGCGGTCGAAGCCGCCTCAAGACGTTGCCGCACACCCCCGATCAAGACAGCAAAGAGCACCAAAAAGCCCTGCAGCACGCCGCCCACCGAATCGTCCAGCTGCATCACGAGGTTGAGCCGCTGGCTGCCGGTAAGGATGGCCGCGAAAAAGACGACGATGAACGGCACCCATGTCGCCTTGGTGGAGGCCAGCATGACCACCAAGAGGGCCAGAAACCCGATGTTCCCAGAGATCAGGGGGCGGAGGCTCTGATAGGTGCCCAAGGCGCGCATGGCCCCGGCCACGCCCGCCAGGGCGCCGCAGGCAGCCATCGAGAGGATGGTGTTGCGCTCCACCCGAACGCCCAGGATGTGGGCCGAGGCGCGACTGCGACCCATGGCACGAAGTTGCAGGCCCCAATGAGTGCCCCGCAGGGCCAAAACCACCACCGCAAAGCCAAGCGCCGCCAACAAGAGGGCCACCCAGCTCACGCGGAGCCCCGTCATCATGGGCAACACGGCGTGACGGCCAAAGATGGGCGTGCTGTGGACGCTGCCGCCCTCGGGGGGCTGCCACGGCCCAGAGATCAACCAGGTAGTGAGGTTCGTGGCCAAATAGTTGAGCGCCGTCCCCGAAAAGATCTCGTTCACTTGGGCGACGTTGCGCAGCCAGGCTGCGATGGCGGCCCAGAGCGCGCCTCCAACCATAGCCGCCAGAATCTCCAGAGGAATCTGCAGGCCAGCCGGCAGCCGAACGTAAAGCGCTACGGCGCTGGCAAAGATCGCGCCCATGGCGATCTGCCCCTCGATGCCGATGTTCCACAGCCCCGCGGTGAACGTGAGCAGCAGGCCGCTGGCACACAGCAAGAGCGGCACCCCAAAGGCCAAAACGTCGGCCATCTTGGCGGGGCTCTCAAAGGCGCCCTGTAGGATCTGCCGGTAGGCCTCTCCAGGAGGGGCCCCCACCGCTACCAACAGCGCCGACACACTCGCCAGCGCCAACACGAACGGCGCCAGACCCAGCAGCACCTTGCGCCAGCTCAGCTCGCTCATTGCCGCACCTCAGCGATCAAATGGCCGAGCCCCTCTACCGTGGCATGCCCCGCATCCTGGGGCTCCACCGCGTGGCCACCAGTTAACACCACGATGCGATCGCTGCGCTCCAAGATCTCGTCCAGATCGGCACTGGTGAACACGATGGCCGTGCCCTCTTGACGGCGGTTCAGTAGCGCCTGCCAAACCCATGCGGACGAAGAGACGTCCAGTCCCCGCGTGGGGTGCTCCATCAAGAGCACTCGCAGGTTGCGCGGCAGGAGCGCCAGAGCCAGCCGTTGCTGGTTGCCGCCCGAGAGCGACTCCACCAGCGTATCGGGCGCGCCCTGAATGGCAAAGGCCTCGATGCATGCGCGCGCCCGGGCGAGGGCTCGCTCACGGTCGAGCCAAGGCGAGCCGTTGTCATCCACCAACGCCACGTGCTCGGCGATGGTGAGGCCCGACACCAGACCCTCTTCCAGGCGACCAGCGGGGAGATAGGCGATCCCGCGCTTGAGCAAGGCATTGTAACCGCGCCCATTCACTGCAGCCCCATCAATGCTGACCTGCCCCTTGAGCGGCTCCATCAAGCCCGCACACACGCGCATCAGCTCGCTCTGGCCGCTACCTTCCAGGCCAGCTAGCCCCACCACCTCGCCGCTGCGCACCTGGAAGCAGACATCAGCCAGGCACAATCGATGCGAGCGCACGCTAATGTTCTGGATGTCCAGGGCCACATCGCCCAGCTGGGGAACCGCCCTCCCCGAAGGGGGCAGCGGTGCGCCGAACATGAGCTCCACCAGGTGAGCCGTCTCGGTGGGCATCTCGGCAGCGCCGACCAGCCGGCCACGGCGGAGCACATAAGCCTCGTCACACAGTGAGACGACCTCCTCCAGCTTGTGCGAGACAAACACCACCGTCAGTCCCTGGTCATGGGCCAGCCGTCGCAGCGTGCCAAAGAGCAGATCCTTCTGATCGGCGGAAATGCCCGTGGTAGGCTCATCCAGGATCAGTAGCTTGACGCCCAGCGCGAGCAGGCGGACGATCTCAAGCTCCTGTCGCTCCCCCACGGTGAGGCGGTCCACAAAGGCATCGGGATCCAGATTGAGCCCCATCGCCCGCGCCTGGTCGGTCAAGATCCGGGAGATCGCCCGGCGGTCGAGCACGAATCGGCCGGGGTAGCCGATGGCAAAGTTCTCCCACACTTGAAGCGGGGGAAAGTCCAGGGGATCCTGGTGGAGCATGCCGATGCCCACCTGCACAGCATCCTGAGGCTCGGGGAAGCGGTGCTCTTGGCCATCCACGACGATCATGCCGCTGGTGGCCGGCTGAAACCCCGACAGGATCTTCATGAGGGTGCTTTTTCCGGCCCCGTTCTCCCCCAAGAGCCCATAGATGCGACCGGGCTCAAAGGTGAGGGTGACATCGTCGTTCGCCCTCAGCTCCCCGAACAGCTTGGTGATGTTCTGTAGCTCTACCCGCATCGCCCCAGCTCCCAGACGACCCGAGCTGGGGGCCGACTGCCAGCCCCCAGCTCGATCCAACTAGCTACCGGCTCGCGCCGATCATACCTTCGAGTAGCTGCTCAAGGTACCAGATCTCTTCCGGCGTGGCGACTTCGCCCTCGGCCAGAAACTCGGTGCCATCCTGGTAGTTGAGCGGGCCGGCCCACAGCTCGATGCTGCCGTCGCCCAGCCCGGCGATGAACTCATCCAGCGTAGCCTTTTCGTCGTCGGTCAGGCCATCGCCATAGAGAAAGCCTACGTGCGTGGTATCGGGGTTGTTCAGGTCGTCCCAGTCGGGCGCGTTCCAGTCCCAGCTCGGCTCCCACGACCCATCCATGACGGCCTTGACGATCTCGACGTAGGAAGGACCCCAGTGAAAGTACGGCACGCCCAAGCAGATCTCGGGCGCCTGCTCGCAGGATCCTTCATAGTCGTACGGGATCGCCCACACCGGCTCGCCCGCCTCGGCACGCTGGCCGGCCACAACCATCGCCTCGGTCGTGTCGATGCCAGAGAGGACCACGTCGGCACCCGAGTCAAAGAACTGGTTGGTCACCTCGGTGGGATCCAGCGTCACGCCCGGCAGGTTGAACCAGTAGCCGATCCAGTTCACGGTGAACTCGAGATCGTCCGGATCTAGGCCGCGATAGTGCTCATAGGCGTAACGCGCACCCAGATAGGCGGAGGCGGTCAAGCGCAAGGTTTCGTGGTTGATTAGCGGGCCAAGGTAAGCGACGCTACCGGTGTCGGTCTTGAGGGCGGCCGCCGCACCCGCCACGGCCTTCATGAACTCCATTTGGCCCATGACGTTGCCGAGGTTCTCGGGCGCCTCGCCGGTCAGCACGTCATCGCCCGACACGGCGATAAAGGTGACGTCCGGGTACTTGGGCGCAACTAGCGCCGTATCATCCTCAAAGGCGTCAGAGGTGGCAAAGATCAGCTTGGCGCCCTGATCCACCATGTCGCTGACCACCTGCTCGAGCGTTGTCTCGGGGCGGTCGGCAACGTTGAGGCTCTCGAGGTAGATCATGCGGGTGCCAGGCACCTTTTCCTCGACATACTGGCCCGCCACATAGTGGGCCTCGCTCCAGCCATGGTCATTGTGGGGACCGACCATGATCACACCAAAGACAAACTCGTCGTCGCCGGACTGGCTAGCCGGCTGCTGCTGACAGCCGCTCAGCACCAGCGACACCGCCAGAACAAGGGCGAGCAGCGTTCCTAACTTTTTCATCGTATCATCTTCCTCCTGATCGGACGTTCCATCGATCCCGCCAAGCCCCATACGAGCCGAGGTCGCCACCTCCTTCCCGCAAGCGTAGCGAACGATTCGCGTGTCGCATGTCGAGCCAACCGGGTGATGGAACACCGCCAGAGGCATGTGGGCCGGCCACTTGTAGCGTGCCCGCTTGTCTGGGTTGGGGACGACATCGCGAGTGAAGATGCGCAGCAAGCGTACGTGGAGGAAGGCGACGCGGAGGAACGATGCGCCCGATGGCAACGCAACCCGCACGTCCGACCAACACGTATGTCGGCTGCCTCACCGGCGGAGCGACGTTGCTCGCTGGGCATCATGTCGTGATGACGCGTGAGCGTCACTGCGCTATTGTAGGCCAAGCTGCCGTAGGCGGCAACCAGCGCTTCTCGTAGGGAGGCGAACCGCGATCGGCGCCCTCGGGATGCGCTGCCGCGTCAGCGCGTCAGCGTCAGAGCCCGGTCCACCCTCTTCCTATAGGGCCGTCCCGCGCGCTATAATGGGAGCGTTCATCACGCTAGCAGAAAGGAACGCCATGGAGCTCTCGCTTGTTGCCATCGAAAAGCCCGAGTCAGCCAACCTGATCATTGGCCAGAGCCACTTTATCAAGACGGTCGAGGATGTCCACGAAACGCTGGTCGGGGCGGTCCCAGGCATCGCCTTTGGTCTGGCCTTTTGCGAGGCATCGGGCGCCTGCCTGGTGCGCTGCAGCGGCACCGACGACGACCTGATCGCCACGGCCCGCGACAATGCCCTCGCCATCGGGGCGGGCCACAGCTTTGTGCTGCTTTTGGGCGAGGGGGTCTATCCCGTCAACGTCCTGAACCAGCTCAAGATGGTTCCCGAGGTCTGCCGCATCTACTGCGCCACGGCCAACCCCACCCAGGTGATCGTCGTCGAGACGGACCTGGGGCGCGGCATCCTCGGCGTTGTGGATGGCAGCGCGCCCAAGGGCGTCGAGGGCGCCGACGACATCGCCTGGCGCCACGATCTCCTGCGCACCATCGGCTACAAGCTCTAGAGCCAGCGACGTCAGCCTGCCGTCAGGCGCTCAAACTCGGCCACCATCCGCTGGAACTCGTTCAGCGCCGCGGATACGGGCTCGGGCGTGGTCAAGTCCACACCCGCCCGCCGCAAGAGCTCCAGCGGATAGCCATTGCCGCCCGCACGGAGCAGATCCATGTAGCGGCGGCGCGCGGGTTCTCCATCCTGGAGGACGCGCTGCATCAGAGCGATGGCCGAGGCCATCCCAGTGGCGTACTTGTAGACGTAAAAGTCATAGAAAAAGTGGTCGATGCGTGCCCATTCCCACGCGATCGGCGCGTCCACCTCGTCAAAGGCAACGGCGTCGCCAAAGTATAGCTTGACCAGAGCCAAGTACCTCTCGTCCAGTAGCTCGGCGGTGAGCGCCCCACCCTCCTCCACGATGCGGTGCATCTCCCACTCGAACTCGGCAAACATCACCTGGCGGAACAGCGTCGCGCGGAAGGAATCCAAGTATCTATCCACCAGATAGGCCCGCACCTTGTCGTCCTTGGTCACCTGGAGCAGATGGTCGGTTAGGAGGCTCTCGTTGGCCGTGGAGGCCACCTCAGCCACGAGAATGGCATAGTCGGCCAGATGGTACGGCTGGGCCTGCTTGGAGAACCAGCTATGCATCGAGTGGCCCGCCTCGTGCGCGAGCGTGAACATGGCGTCGGTGGTCCCGGTATAGTTGAGCAACATATACGGCGGCGAGTCATAGCAGCCCGAAGAGTACGCGCCCGAGCGCTTGCCCGCATTCTCGTAGCGGTCCACCCAGCGGGACGCCAATCCCTCACGCAGCGTCTTGACATACTCGGGCCCCAACGGCACCAGGGCCGCCAGAATCAGCTCGGTAGCCTCGTCAAAGCCATGGTGAGGATCCACCGCCTCGACCACGGGCACATAGACATCGTGCATGTGGAGCGCATCGAGCCCCAGAAGACGCTTGCGCAGACTGACGTAATGATGAAACGCGGGCAGCGCGTCATGCACCGCGTCGATCAGGGCCTGGTACACATCAACCGTCACCTGATCCTGGAAGAGGGACGCCTCCAGGCACGAGCCAAACCCGCGCGCCTGCGCCTCGAAGAGGTGGGAGCGAACCGCCCCGTCCAGCGCTGCCGCCACCGTGGCGCGGTTTCCCGCCCACTCGCCATAGTAGGCCTGGAACGCCCCACGACGCACATCGCGGTCGCGTGCCTCCTGCAAGCTGATAAAGGCCGCATGGGACAGCTGGGTCGTGCCCTTGACGTCGGGCACCTCGGGCAGCCGCGCGGCCAGATCGACGTTCTTGAGCACGCTATAGATCTTTTCCAGGGCCCCCAAGGGCTCGGATACCAGCGCCAGCAACCTCTCTTCTGCGGGTGAGAGCGTGTGCGGCTTGTGACGCAGCAGTTCCTCCAGCCAGAAGCGGTAGGGCACCAAGGCCTGGTCATCGAGCCACTCGGCCATGGTCTCGTCGGGGATCGCCATCACCTCGGGCGCGAAAAAGGCACCCGCCGCCGATAGCCGCGCATACAGCCCACGGGCTCGGTCGAGCATCTGCTGATGCGGGCCATTGGCCAGGTCCTCGTCCGCCCGCAGGTGGGCGTACACATAGACCTTTTCGGCGTGCCGCTGGGCCTCCAGCCAGATCTCGATCGCCTCGGCCAGCGTCGCAGCGCCCTCGCTCAGACGGCCTTGGTAGGCCTCCACCGACGGCAACCGTTGTTGACACGCGCGGAACGAGGCCTCCCACGCCTCGGCGCTCTCATACAGCGGTGACAGATCCCACGTGTCGCTGACCTTGACTTGGTCGCGTCGCACCAGCTTGCTAGCCATAGATTCTTCCCCCTTCGTTGCCGCCCGATCATGGGCGAGTGTACACGCGATCCACCGCTCCGTCGAGTCATAGGGACTTGACCGCCTCCGTCACGGGCGTGATAATCGGCCAGTATCCACGATGAGCCCTGCACGGCTAGAGGAGCAGCGCCATGACTACCCGAATCCTGGTCGAGCGCGATGTCGAGGTCCCCATGCGTGATGGGACCATCCTGCGCGCCAACATCCACCGACCCGAAACCCAAGAGCCATTGCCCGTCCTACTGGCGCGCACTCCGTACAACAAGAACGGCGGGGCTGACTTTAGCCTGCGTGCGGCCACCCGCGGCTATCTGGTGGTCACGCAAGATACGCGGGGCCGCTACGCCTCTTCGGGCGACTTTTGCCCGTTCGTCGACGACCTTCTAGACGGGTACGACACCGTTGAGTGGGCAGCGGCGCTCCCTGGGAGCAACGGCCAGGTGGCCATGTGGGGCGGCTCGTACAATGGCTGGACGCAGTGGGCCGCCGCGTCGCAGCGCCCCCCCAGCCTGTCCGCCTTGGCCCCCCAGATGACCTTTACGGACCTCTACAACGACCTGCTCTACCCTGGCGGCGCCCTCTCCCTGGGCGTGGCTCTTACCTGGTGCCTGGCCAGCGAGGTGGGAGCGAACCTGTCGCGTCTCGCACTGAGCGACCAGGAGCGCGCCCAGCAGCAGGCCACGTTCCTGGCGACCGTCGACCAGGTCACCGCGCGCACGCGTTTTGAGGCGCTGCCCTTGCTGCAAGATCCACTGCTCGGACGAGAGGATCTCGCCACGGGCTATGTTCGGATGCTCACACAGCAGACCGCGGGCGAGTGGGCCGATACCGCGCTTCTGGACCGAGCCGTCGAGGCGTCGCTACCCGCCCTGCACATGGGCGGTTGGTACGATCTCTTTGCCGCCAGCACCGTCGGCACCTTTGCCGCCCTCGAGGAGCGCGGCGCCACGGCTGCAGGGCGCCAGGGCCAACGCCTGATCATGGGCCCGTGGGCTCACGGACCAGTCACCAGTACGGTTGGTCAGGTCGAGTTCGGCGTCCAGAGCTCCAGTTTGGTTATCGATGCCGATGAGACGGTGCTGCAGTGGTTCGACCACTGCCTGAAGGGAGAGACGTTCGAGTGGCTGGAACAGCCCCCAGTGCGGCTGTTCGTGATGGGCGAGAACCGTTGGCGTTATGAGGACGAATGGCCACTCGAGCGGGCCGTGGCGACGCCGCTCTACCTCAGCAGTGCGGGCGGCGCCAACGGCCGCCATGGCGACGGGATCCTCGCCTGGCAACAGCCCGCTGGTACGCCGCCCGACCAGTTCACCTACGATCCGGCCGATCCTGTCCGCACCCACGGAGGGGCGCTGTGTTGTTGGGCGCCAGCCTTGCCGCCGGGGGCCTACGACCAGCGTCAGATCGAGGAGCGCCCAGACGTGCTAGTGTATACATCCGAGCCGCTGGGGGAGCCGATCGAGGTCACCGGCTCCATCCGCGTCGTGGTCTATGCCGCCACCTCGGCCGTGGACACAGACTGGACCGCCAAGCTGGTGGATGTGGGCCCGTGCGGATACGCCCGCAACCTCTGCGATGGCATCGTGCGGGCGCGCATGCGCGATCCACAGAACCCCACGCTGGTCACGCCGGGCGAGGTGGTGCGCTATGAGATCGAGCTAGGCCCCACCAGCAACGTCTTCCTGGCAGGGCATGCTGTTCGGCTAGAGATCAGCAGCAGCAACTTTCCGCGATTCGATCGCAACCTGAACACGGGCGTGTCTAGCGCCATCAGCGCCGACATGGTCGCCGCTCAGCAGACCGTCTACCATGATGCCAGTTGCCCATCCCACATCGTGCTGCCGGTGGTGCCACGTTCCTAGCCCGGTCGCCGCTAGCGCGCGTTCGTGACCGCCAGGTCCCACCCGGTAGGCGTGGCCATGGCCGCCAGAGCACTGACAGGATGCTCGTAGCCGGCCGCATAGATGCCGTCGGCCAGCTCTTGGGCCGTGCGGGCGCGCAGATAGAACGGGGTGGGGCTCGTCGCCTCATAGGTAGCGATGAGCATCGCCTGCCCCGGCGCGGGCCTCACCTGCTGCACCAGGAGCTGGTCATCGGCGACGATGGCCAGGAAAGCGCGGCCCTCCTCAGGGTCCAGCGCCGCGGTCACGCGCGGCGTGTTATAGCTATCATGCTCAAAGTCCAGCGCCAACGAACAAAGGGCCAAGGCATCACGCAGCGGGTAGCCCAGACCCACCTTGTCGATCATCGGATCCACGTGGCTGCCGTTAGCCACGATGCCCACTTGACCGCTGGTGCGCATGCAGTTGTAGGCGATATAGGGATTGTCCGAAGGCGGGGCATCCGCTGTTGGCAGCACGACCGCCCGGCCCTCGGCGGCCACAATACGACGGTTGGGGAACGATCGCGACGACACGCGATAGCCCAGATACCAGCGCCCCTCGGCCGTCCGCCCCACCAGCACAAAGCGTCCCACATACATGCTGCGATTCCTCTCCTGCTTGATCAACTCCAACCCATAGCGTATCCGGTCTGGTACATGGCGATGATATTTCCCGGGGGGCTGACCGCCTGGATGTTATGGCACGGCGCCAGGATATAGCCTCCCCCCGCGCCCAAGATGCGTAGGTTGTCGGCCACCTCCTGCTTGACGTCCTCGACGTTTCCCCGCGCCAGAGTGTACTGGTTGTCCATCGCCCCGTGAAAGATCAACTGGTCTCCATAGTCGCGCTTGAGCCCGTCACGCTCCATGCCGACACAGCGCCACTGGACCGGGTTCAGCACATCGATACCGGCGGCGATCATATCAGGGATGATCGGCCGTACGGCGCCGTCGCTATGGTGAAAGACATAGGCTCCCGCCTCGTGCACCAAGTCGATCATGCGTTGCATGCGCGGCAGCAAAAAGGTGCGGATCTGCTTGGGCGAAAAGAGCAGCGTCTCCTGGCTGCCCATATCTTCGGCGACATAGCTGACCAGCACCTTGCCGGGTATGGCCTCATAGATGCGCCGCGTGCTCTCATAGGCCAGGTCAAAGAGCTTGTCAAGGCAATAGTGGACGATATCGGGATTGAGAATCAGGTCCATGAATGCCTGCTCATCGCCGCGCAGGGCCTTGTACGTCAAGAACGGCTCCGAGCCGCCCCCACGGATGGGCAGGTGCTCCTTGCCACGCACGAGGTCAGGCAAGTGATCATAGCTCCACCAGTCCGGATCGGGCCAGCGGTACTGCGCGTCAATCTCGTCGACCGACTGGTATGGCGCCAGCGGGTGGGAGGCCACCTCGCGATAGCTGCCGGTCCCATAGTCCACGTCGCGATAGACGATACCGAACTCGTCCTGGTGGGCCGGAATCGGCGGGCCAACATAGCGCCCCCCCACGTCCAGGGGCCGATCCACGTGCAGCCGGTCCAGCGCCTCTGCCAGCGTGCCCACGCCAAGGTGGCGCACCAGCTTGTCGCTGAACTCGGCAGTGGCCCAGTAATCCATAGGCACGCGATCCGGCGTCTGCCGCGTCAGCACTGCCTCCCACCGCTCTCGCGGCGTCATGCTCTCTTTGGGCATCGCCAACCTCCCCTCCCATGGCCCCGCGTCTCGCAGTCATTCTAGGTAGGCGCAACCTGAACGTCAACGCCTGGGTCGTCGACGACACTCTGTCGGCTGGATGGCTTGACAGCGCCCCAGAACCTAGTACCATTATCCTAATGCTAGAATGGGGGACTGTGGCGTTTGCGTCACCTTCCAGGGTGTCGCGCGTTGGGCGGACACCCTCGCGGCATGACTCGCCAGGTTACAGAGAACGACGCTGTCTCTGGGCTGACGTGGGCCAGGACTTGGGCTGAACCAGCCGCAAAAGTCAGCAGATGGTCAACACAGTGGAAGGAGCAGCACGATGGGCTACGATCCGATCACGACAGCGACCCAGAGAGAGCAACTTGAAGCCATGCTGAGCAAGCACGCAGTGGTGCTGCCGGATCTCGACCGCCGAACGCTGATCCAGGATGTGGTTGATCGCAAGGAGGCGCTGGTTGCTGGCTGTGGCGCCCTGGCTACCTGGCTTCCCACCGAGTCGACGGGCCGCAGCCCCAAGGATACCTACATCGTCCGGCACGACGCGTCCGCCGACACCATCGACTGGGACTCGCCGAACAATATCCCTCTCGAGCCTGAGACCTTTGACATGCTCTTTGCCGATGCGCTCGAGACCCTCTGGGGCAAGGAACGCGTCTACATCACCAATCGCGTCGTGGGTGCTGACAGTAGCTATGCCCTGCCGGTACGCACCATCACCGATCGCGCCCTCACCGCCCTCTTTACCGAGACCATGTTCCGGCCCATGCCCGAGGATATCGCCTCCAGCTGCTTTGCCGACCGCGAGTTTGTGCTGTTGGCGTTGCCCTTTGACAAGCTGGATGCCTCCCGCTACCAGGGACGCCTTCGCAAGCTCCCAGGCGGGCGGACGTCCAACATGGCCGTGGTTGCCGACCTCGACCGCCGCGTGGGCATCGTCTACGGCTCTGCCTATGCCGGCAGCTGCAAGAAGCTGATCTTTACCGTCATGAACTATATGCTGCCAGGCGAAGGCATCCTGCCCCTGCACTGCTCCGCAAACGAGGGCCCCGATGGCGATTGCGCCCTGCTCCTGGGACTTTCTGGCACGGGCAAGACCACCCTGTCGGCCGATCCTCGTCGTGCCCTCTTGGGTGATGACGAGCATGGCTGGTCACCCAACGGTACGGCCAACTTTGAGTACGGCTGCTATGCCAAGCTGATCAATCTGCGAGAAGACAAAGAGCCCGAGATCTATAACGCGGTCTTTCATGAGGCCGACTATCGCGTACATGGCGCCATCATCGAGGACGCTATGATGTACCCTCAGGGCTTTTTTGACCTGGATGACGGGCGCATCACCGAGAACTCGCGCGCGTCCTATCCGCTGCGATTCCTCAATAACATCAAGCCCAGCTCGGTCAGCGGCCATCCCAAGACCATCTTGTTCCTCACCGCCGACGCCAACGGCGTGCTCCCGCCCGTGGCCAAGCTCACGCGCGAGGAGGCCATGCTCTGGTTCCTGATGGGCTATACCAGCAAGCTGGCCGGCACCGAGACGGGCATCACCGATCCAGTCTCGACCTTTTCGCGGTTCTTTGCTGAGCCCTTTATGCCGCGCAACCCAGACGTCTATGCCACCATGTTGGGCGAGTACATGGATCGCTATGGCGCCAACGTCTACCTGGTCAACACAGGCTGGAGTGGCGGCCCCTTTGGCGTGGGCGCGCGGATGGACATCAGCCTCACTCGCGAGATCGTCCAGGCGGCCCTGTCGGGCGCTCTGGAAGACGTCGAGTACGTGGAGGATCCGATCTTTCACGTGATGGTGCCCAAGACCTGCCCCAACGTGCCGTCTGAGGTGCTCTGGCCCAAGAACACTTGGGAAGACAAGAACGCCTACGACGAGCGCGCCAAAAAGCTGGCGAGCGACTTTGCCAAGCACTTTGACAAGGCCTATGGCGACAAGGGGATCGACCCCGCCGTGGAAGCCGCCTGCCCAGGCAAGTAGGCCTCAACGCGACGTAGCAGTGGCGGGCGCTATCGATCGGTGGCGCCCGCTTTGCCATCAAAGGAGAGATGTGACCTCGCAACCGAACGAGCACACGATTAGGCTCGACCAGTTCCTCAAACTCGCCAACCTGGTGCGCTCTGGCGGAGAGGCCAAGCACCTCATCCAGGGGGGGCAGGTGCTGCTGAACGGCGTCGTAGAGACGCACCGCAGCCGCAAGATCGGCCCCGGCGACCAGGTCACCCTCGGCGACGTGACCGTAGAAGTCGCCTGGGAGGACGAGTAACCCTACAGCCGCAGCACCATCATCTGGCGATCGCCCTGGTCCTCTAGCACCTGGAACCCGAGACTCTCGTAGAGAGCCATCGCGCGAGCGTTGGCCTTGGTGACGCTGAGGGTCATCCTGGAGCGGCCTATCGCCCTAGCCTGAGCGATGGCATCCTCGACGATCCAGCGGCCCAGGCCGCGCCCCCAGTTGGCCGTCGCCACCTGCACATGCACGATGTGCGCTTGGCGACGAGGCCGCTGCAGGTCCAGCCATAGCCACCCCACCATGGTGCCATCTAGCGTATAGATCCACACCTCGCCGCGGCGAATCCCAGAGCTCAGCCAGGGCCGAAACAGCGCCTCCCGAAACGTCTGCTCGGGAAAGTTAATGGCATAGCTCTCGGACTGCAGGGCCGTGAGCAGATCCATGTCTATGTCCTGGCGGGCGGGCCGACGGGCCAGCTCTAGGCGATGGGGTTCCTCCATGGCGTCGCTCCCCGTACGTGTCCCACTCGTTACCACTAGAACCAACGCCGCTCCAGGCGAGCCAACGTTCCGTCATTCTCCATCTCACGCAAGGCCGCGTTCAACTCACTCAGCAGGGTGCTAGCATCGCGAGCCGCCGCGATCACCACAGGCTCCGCCGTCAAGAGCGCCTGGCTGCCCACCAGACCCTCGTCCTGGATAAAGGGCGCCGCCTCGACACGGTCGCACAACACAGCATCGGCCTGCCCCTGCTTTAGCGCGTCGATGGCCTGCTCCAGCGTACGCTCCGCCAGGATCTCTACCGCCAGGCCATGGTCACGATTCTGAAGGCGCAGGTACTGATGGGCCTCCGATCCCAGCTCCACGGCGACACGCCGCTCGTTCAGCTCTTCCCGCCCCGCGATGGCCCCGTCGTCTACTCGCGAGATGGCCTGCAGCCCCAGGTAGAGGTACGGCCTGGAATAGCCCACATCGCGCGTGAGTCGCTCCTCATACGGCAGAGCCGAGATGATCAGGTCGCACTTTTCCGCGAGCAGCGCCTCCACCAGCCCGTCAAAGTGCAGATCCACGAACTGCACCTCCACGTTCCAGCGTTCCGCCAGGGCGTGGGCTAGATCGGCATCAAAGCCCTGCACCGCACCGTTCTCATCGGCGAACTCGAACGGCGGGTAGCTGGCCTCCATGCCCACCCGTAACACCCCCCGACTCTGGATGCCCTCCCAGACCTCATCGCGGCCCAAGCGCAAGCGTAGGTCGAGCGATCCCCCCACCACCTGAAGCAGGGCATACGCCACCACGGCCAACGCCAAGGCCAAAGGCCACCAACGGCTCCAGAGGCTACGTTTGGCCATGGCTCACCGCTCCAGATACTCGAACGGCTCGCCCTGAGCATAACGAGCCAGCTCCGAGTAGATCGGCTTGGGAACAAACTCGGGCGTCACCAGGGTGAACCCATCCTGAAAGCTGCGGGCGGGCCATGGATAGCGAAAGGCCCAGACGCACAGGGCCGCGCACCAATCCCACGTGTGCAGCGCCATCTCGTAGGCATCAACGGTGTTCTGAATGCGGTCGTACGACGAGACGGCCTTGGTCCAGCGAGGGTGGTCATTCCAGCCGCCCTCGGTGACATAGACCTGCTTGGCGGCGTCGCCATTGGCTACCATCACGTCGCGCAGCAACTCGACTCGTCGCCAGTTCAACCGATCCTGAGCGGGCGGCTCATCAGCGCCAAAGGACAGCCCGTACGAGTGCGCAGCCAGGCCGTCGAACCAGCGGCCCGCGTCGGCATCGTACATGCGCTGCAGGTAGATCAGCTCGTTCATCCCCCACGGATCGCCCACAGGAGCCAAGGTGGGCGCCAGGCCCGCTGCCAGCACAACGATGTTCGGGTCTGCCTCTTTGGCGCTCTGGTAGGCTCGACGGAGCAGCTCAGTGTAGGCCTCGGGATCAGGCTGTCGATAGCCCCACTCAAAGCTCAGGTTCGGCTCGTTCCAGATGATCACGTGCTGCACTCGCCCAGCAAAGTGCTCCACAAAAGCCCCCACAAACGCAGCGTAGGCATCATAGCCGTCCTCATCCAGATAGCGCGTCGTGGTGTCCTCTGGACGAGCCCACTCGGGCACATAGTCGATGCGGGCCAGCACGGTCAGCCCCTGCGCCACCGCGTGGTCGACCACCACATCGGCATGGCCCCACTCGTACCGTCCCGGGCTAGGCTCATAGTAGGCCCAGGGAAAGTACTCGACCACCCAAGGCGCCCCCATCTGGCGCACCAGAGCTAGCGTCTGTTGAATCTTCCACTCTTCTACTTCGTCGGTGAGGCGTGTATGCACGCCCATCTTGGGGTTGAGCGTCTCCACCTCACGGCGGGGACCGGGCACCACCAGCCGTTGCGGCGGCACCGAGAGCATCCACACCGCCCATAGCGAGACGACGATGCGTGCCCATGCCGGCACGCGCCCACGGATCCGTCGCACCGCCCCACCGCTCTCGCTCACCCGTCTTGTCACTCCTCGACCCGTATGCTATATTCTCGGCGCAAGCCCCAGTAGCTCAGAGGATAGAGCAGAGGTTTCCTAAACCTTGTGCCGGGGGTTCGACTCCCTCCTGGGGCATAGCGGATCGTGACACCGGCTCGCAGAGTACAGCGCGGGCCGGTTTGGCATTTCCCAGTGACACGCGATGATAGGCGCAGAGGCGCCTCGGGGTCAACCGAACCAACGGCCCGTGACGCCGGGGCGTGGCAGGCACGGCTAGAATAGCGTGGGCTGGGTAGCCGGCGCAGCCACCGCCTCGATCGCCTGATCCAGTACGTTTTCCTCGCGGCCCACCAGGTAGAGGTACTCTTTGTTGCGCACGTGGCTGATCTTGCCCACCTTGTCGCCATCCGGGTTGTAGATGCCGATGCGAGCGCCGACATAGCGATCGTGGTCGCGAGTCAGCACCCGAACGTAGCCACGCTCGGACAGGAGGCTCTCCATCTCGCGCCGAGTGATGTACCCCTCATTGTTGAACGAGACCAGCAGATAGCGTGCCTGGGCCGCCTCGACCACCGTGCGCATGGCCGCGTGAATCTCTCGCTTAGAGTTGAAGGAGCTGTGATAGTCCTTGCAGTCGATCCGCTTGCATGCCACGCCATACACTTCCGGCTGGTCCCACCGCACCAGCGTCTCCCACACGTGATAGTTGGCGAGATAGCGATGCTGGTTGTACGGC
This sequence comes from Chloroflexota bacterium, assembly GCA_036803245.1. Classification (GTDB taxonomy): domain Bacteria; phylum Chloroflexota; class Anaerolineae; order UBA1429; family UBA1429; genus DAIRUQ01. Next base: position 48,197 of record DAIRUQ010000004.1, read on the forward strand.
GGGTCAAGATACACGAGGTCGGCGGAATGCTCCTTCGCGGCGTCAAGCGCCTCCAACTGAGTCGCCAGGCCGGGCCCGGGCAGCACCTCGGGCACACGTAGCTCCAGGTCGTTATGCGCGCGCGGCGCCCAGGCCTTTAGGTAGGCCATCTGCAGCCCTACCGTCGAATCCACCCGATCGGCCGCCTCCATCAGCGCTGTCAGCACGACGGCCCGCAGGTCGCCGTCCAACCCCCACGCGTCGATGGCCTCGCGCATGGCCTCGATTCGCGCCCCATTCTTGGGATGGAAATAGCGCGACCGCCGGCAGTAGGTCTCCGTGAACCAGCCTTTGCGCGGCTCCACCCGGGCTAGCTCGTCCAGCGCCCGCCTGGCCTCGGGCAACACGGCATCGGCGTCGGCCTGGACATAGCAGCGCGCCAGGGTGTAGGCGTAGGACGTGTGGTCGTTGGCCGTCACCGCATATCCAGCCCGCTTGAGGGCATGCCCGACCCGCGACGTGCCCGAAAACAAGTCTAGGACCGTATGCACGTCAGGCAGCGCCTGCACCAAGGCCGTGATGGCAGGCACGAGCACACGTTTGGAGCCGATATACTTGATCACGATGGCCGCCGACCTCCCCCAGGCTCTGCTTGGGCTCTGCCCATGCTAGGGGCGAAAGGCGGGCAACGCAAGTCGACTGGTTGGCGCTAACGGTTGCCGCGGCCGCGGGATTCGCTCACAATGGGCAGGCAGCAACGTCGAACCGTGTGAAGGAGCTACCCATGAAGATCACCGGCATCGAGGTCATCCCGTTTGTCTACCCCCGCCCCAGTTTCCGCAATGGCCAACTCATCGCAGAAACGACGGCCCGGCAGACCCTCACCCGCATCCTGACCGACGAGGGCGCCGAGGGACTGTTCCTAGGCGGGCACGGCCACGGCGATCAGGACGGCCTGACGCCCGAAGAGTGCGCCCAGGTGTGCGGCGTGGTGGAACGCCTCCTGGTGGGGCAAGACCCACATGACCGCGAGCGCTTCTGGCACTGGATGTGGGTCGCCAACCTGCCCGAGCCCATTCTCAGCACCATCGACATGGCGCTATGGGACCTGGCGGCTCGCGCGGCGGGCCTCCCCGTCTTCAAGTACGCCGGCGGCTGCCGCGACCGCGTGCTCGCCTATGCCAGCACCTATCCAAACATGGGCATGCCCGAGGACTATGCCCAACACGCCCTGGACTGCCTGGAGCGCGGCTACACTGCCTACAAGATCCATCCCTACTACTTTTGGGATCCCGAGACGCAGCAGCCCGATCCCGGTCGACCCTCCCACATCGCCTGGGATGTCCGTGTCTGTGAGGCCGTCCATGACGCGGTTGGCGACAGCATGATCCTGATGTACGACCCCTGGGGCACCTACCGCACGTACGAAGAGGCCCTCTACATCGGGCGGGTGCTGGAGGAGCTGAACTTTTACTGGTACGAGCACCCCATGCCCGAGTATCGCGTCGAGAGCTATGTCCGCTTGTCGCGCGAGCTCGAGATTCCGGTGCTTTCGCCCGAGATCGCGGCTGGCAGCATCTACACCCGAGCCGACTGGATCCTCCGCGGTGCCTCGGACATGAGCCGCATGGATGTCCTGCGCGGTGGTATGACCGGCATGCTCAAGCTGGCTGGCATCTGTGAGGCCTTTGGCCAGCGCTGCGAGGTTCATATGAGCGGATTCGGAAACCTCCAGGTGCTGGGAGCCACCAGCGAGGACGTTTGCGAGTACTATGAACGCGGCCTAGAGGCGCCGGGTCTGGACTATGACGCGCTGCCGCCCTACCTGGAGGCGCCCTGCGA
>DAIRUQ010000004.1:50117-54690 GCA_036803245.1 Chloroflexota bacterium
GGCGGCGTCGATCGCGTCAGCGTGAACCTGGCCACTGAGCGCGCCAGCGTCTGGCTGAGCACCGAGGACCCAATCACGCCAGCGCTGGTGGCGGCGGTCCAGGATACTGGCTACGGCGTGCGCGCCGAGCGTGCCGAGTACCGCATCGAGGGGATGACCTGCGCCGCCTGTTCCGCGGCGGTCGAGCGGGCGCTGCGGAACCTCCCTGGCGTCACCGAGGCCAGCGTCAACCTGGCCACCGAGCGCGCCGTCGTACAGCGCCTGCCCGGTACCGCCACCGATGATGCCATCCTGCAGGCCGTGGCCCACGCTGGCTACAAAGCCATCGCCGCCGGCGAGGAACGGACTGATGAGGACGTCGATCCATCCCAGGAAAAGGTTCGTGTCGCCAAGCGGCGAATGCTGATCGCGTGGGCCCTGACGCTTCCCATCGTCCTGTGGATGATCCCCGAGATGATCTGGGGCATCGCCTGGCCCAACATGACCGTGTTCCGTCTTGGCATGGTGCTGCTGGCTTTGCCGGTCCTGGCGTGGGCTGGCCGGCAGACCTATCGCAGCGGCGTGACAGCCGCCCTGCACGGCTATGCCAACATGGATACCCTGATCACCTTGGGCACGGTGGCCTCCTACGTCACCGGCCCGGCCTCCTTTGTCTGGCCGGTGGCCAACTATGCCGGTGTGTCGGCCATGATCATGGCCTTTCACCTCACCGGGCGCTACATCGAAGAGACGGCCAAGGGCCGCGCCTCGCAGGCCATCCGCAAGCTGATCGAGCTCGGGGCCAAGAGCGCTCACGTCCTCCGCGACGGTGTCGAGATCGAGGTGCCCCTCGATCAGGTAGTTGTGGGCGATGTGCTGGTCGTGCGCCCCGGCGAAAAGGTCCCGACCGACGGCGAGGTGGTCGCAGGCGAGAGCGCCGTCGACGAATCGATGGCCACGGGCGAGCCGCTGCCGGTGCACAAGGGCGTGGGCGACGCCGTCTTGGGTGCTACGGTGAACCAAACCGGCCTCCTGCGGGTCCGCTCCACCCGCGTGGGCAAAGATACCTTTTTGGCCCAGGTGATTCGACTGGTCGAAGAGGCCCAGGCCACCAAGGTGCCGGTGCAAGCCTTTGCTGATAAGGTAACCGGCGTCTTTGTACCCATCGTCCTGGGCATCGCCCTCCTGACAGCCCTCGCCTGGATCGTGTTGCCGCAAGGGATGCGCAATCTGGTGGCTGCCGGTAGCTTTTTGCCCTGGGTACGTGTCGATCTCACCACGCTGACGCTGGCGATCGTAGCGGTGGTGGCGGTCTTGGTCATCGCCTGCCCCTGCGCCCTCGGCCTGGCCACCCCCACGGCGCTCATGGTGGGTAGCGGCTTGGGCGCCGAGCACGGCATCCTGATCCGCACCGGCGCCGCCATCCAGATCCTGCGCGATGCCGACATGATCATCCTGGACAAGACTGGCACCCTGACCCAGGGCCAGCCCGAAGTGACCGACGTGGCGCCTCTTGTCGGCACGGCTGACGAGCTGCTGGCGCTAGCAGCCTCCGCCGAGCTGGGTTCCGAACACCCCCTAGGCGCTGCCATCGTCGAGCACGCCCGCAGCCTCGATCTGGCCCTCAGCGATCCGCAAGGCTTTGAGGCACTGGGCGGGCGCGGCGTGGCCGCCATGGTGGACACCCGCGTCGTCCTGGTAGGAACCCGCGGTCTCCTGGCCGAGCAGGGAATCGCGTCCGACGCCGTTGAGCCATCGCTACAGCAGTTCGAGGAGCAGGGCAAGACCGCTGTGCTGGTCAGCGCTGGCGGCGAGCTCCAGGGGATGATCGCCCTCGCCGACGCACTCAAGCCAGAGGCGCCCCAGGCCATGGCCGAGCTGCGGGGCATGGGCATTCAGTTGGCGATGATCACCGGCGACAATGCCCGCACCGCCCGCGCCGTCGCCCAGCGCCTCGGCATCAGCGAGGTGGCGGCCGGGGTGCTGCCCGACGGCAAGGCCGACGCCGTCAGGCGCTACCAGGAGCAACACGGGATCGTCGTCTTTGTCGGCGACGGCATCAACGACGCACCGGCGTTGGCCCAAGCCGACGTGGGCATCGCCATCGGCACTGGCACCGACATCGCCATCGAGACCAGCGACGTTACCCTGGTGCGCGGCCATCTGGACGCCCTGATTGAGGCGGTGAACCTGAGCCGAGCGACCTTTCAAAAGATCCGCCAGAACCTCTTCTGGGCGTTCTTTTACAACGTCATCATGGTCCCTTTGGCCTTTATCGGCTGGATGCATCCGTTGCTGGCCGAGATCGCCATGGCCAGTTCGTCGGTCACCGTCGTAACCAACGCCAACCTGCTGCGACGCGTCGACATCCGCCCGTCCTATGCCAAGCGGACCTGAACAGCAGCCGAGAGGCGGTTTGCCAACATCGCTGACGCGACTATCCTAGGCGACGGGATGCCCTAACGGAAAGATCATGCACGACCATCACCATGACCATCACACCCCCCATGGCGTGGGGAACCTAAGAACCGCGTTCTGGCTCAATCTGACCTTTACCTTGATCGAGCTGGTGGGAGGTTGGTGGACGGGCAGCCTGGCCATTCTTTCGGACGCGCTGCACGACCTAGGCGATAGCGTTTCGCTCGCTCTCGCCTGGCGGCTGGCTCACCTGGGCGAGCGGGGCTGCGATGGCCGCTACTCGTATGGCTACCGTCGCTTCACCATGCTCGGCGCCCTGGCCAACATCGGCCTGCTGGTTGGCGGCAGCCTCTTTATGCTCTCTGAGGCGATCCCACGCCTGTGGCAGCCCGAGATGCCCGATGCGCGCGGCATGCTGCTGCTGGCCATCCTGGGCATCGCCGCCAACGGAGTGGCCGCCCTGCGTCTGCGCCACGAGCACTCGCTGAACGCCCGCACGGCGGCTCTTCACCTGCTCGAGGATCTGTTCGGATGGCTCGCCGTACTCGTCGTCAGCGTGGTGTTGCTCTTTGTCGAGCTGCCGATCCTGGATCCGGTCCTCTCCATCGGCATCAGCCTGTTCGTGCTCTACAACGCCAGTCGCTATCTCTACCAAGCCGGACAGCTCCTGCTGCAACGAGTGCCCCACGGCATCAACCTTGAGGAGCTGGAGCGGGATCTATCACAGATCCCAGGGGTCGGAGCGGTGCATCACACGCATCTCTGGTCGCTGGATGGCGAGCATCACGTATTCAGCACCCATCTGGTGCTGCCGCGCGAGACGTCCCAGGCCGAGGCCATCGAGGCCAAGTGCGCCGCCCGCGAGTTGCTGCATGGAATCGAGATCGAGCACGCGACCATCGAGATCGAGTACGAGGGCGAGGTCTGCGGAGCCAAGCCTTCACACGTTCATCGCGGATAACCACCCACTAGTCATACCACGAAAGCGAGCCGCTTTGGATCCAGTCACCATCGCCCTCACCGCCATCGCCCTGGCCATGGACTCGTTCAGTGTCTCTGTCTGCGGCGGAAGCTTGTTGAGCGCCGACTGCCCCCGCCGGCGAGTCGCCGGACACACCGGGCTGGTGATGGGAGGCTTTCAGGCCGCCATGCCTTTGGCTGGGTGGCTGGGCGCAGGGCTGCTCTCGCAGAGGCTCGCAGCGTTCGATCACTGGATCGCTTTCGGGCTGTTGGCATTCATCGGCGGGCGCATGGTATACGAGGCGCTGCACCCCAACTGCGATCCCAGCATCAACCTCGGCCGCTGGTCCACCCTGGCCGTCTTGGGGGTGGCGACCAGCATCGACGCGCTGGCCGTAGGGGTCACCTATGCCTTTGTGGGGTACGCCATCCTGCTGCCCGTCGCAGTGATCGGGTTGGTCGCCTTTGGGTTCTCCTACCTGGGCGTTCTGCTAGGAGCCCGCGTCGGCGCTCTGTTTCGCGATCGAGCTCCCCTGTTGGGCGGGCTTCTGCTGATCGCCCTCGGTACCCGCATTTTGGTCCAGCATCTGGCAGGCGCCGGCATCTAGCAACAACGAACTGGGCCGCGGCGGCCGCCGCCCAGTTGGCCCCAACGCACGAACCCGAGTCGACGCTATTCGCCCGCTGCGCCCTTGCCGCGGATGGACCATCCGATGAACAGCAGCGCGGCGATATAGATCACCCACTGGATGACGCCAGCCATCTGATCCAGCATGGTGAACAGAGTGCCGAACAGCTGCGTCACATGAGCCTCTCGGACAAACGTAAACGCCGTCGACAGCCCATACAGGCCGATCAGCACGGCCACAAAGAGTGCCCCGGCCGCGGCGATGGTCTCATCCTCAACGAACCGCAGTAGCAGCTCCTTGAGAGGCTTGCGAAGCCACACGATCAGGCCCGCCGCGATGGCCAACGAGAGCACGAAACCGAGAAACCCGACCAGCACCCTCAAGAACATGGCAACCTCCTACCCTTTCCTGCTTCGCTCCCCAAGGAAATGACGCCCCCAAATCGCTCGGCCTAGGCGTACCGCACGGCACTCCTAGCCATCGGCGTGCGACAAGCCATCGGCAATAGCGCGATACCGTTCACGTAGAGCTGCATACGCCTCGGTGTGCTTGGCTCGCGGCTCATAGCGACGCTGGGGACGCACCAC
>DAIRUQ010000005.1:0-13309 GCA_036803245.1 Chloroflexota bacterium
GCCTCTACCACGCGAGACTATCCCAGGGCCAGGCGGTCGGCTTTTGCAGTTGCTTTTTGCTGGCTGGCGCACAGGGGCGCCGCCTGGAGATCGACCTGCTGGCCGTCCTGCCCGACTGGCGGGGGCGCGGCATCGGCACCGCGTTGGTGAGCGCAGCCAGACAGGCCGCGAGCGATGAAGGGATCGATGCGGTGCGCGCGGTGGTGCGGGTCGCGAACCGAGCCTCGGAGGGTGCCTTCGAGCGTGCCGGCTTGACGCCGAGCCTGGCGCGCTACCAGCTGCTGGTCTATACCCCTGTGGGAGCCCAACCGGTTCCCTACCTGCCCCGGGGCTGGCATGAAAGAGTCCCGGCCGAGGCCAGCGACGATGCAACACTCTGGCGAGCAACCACGGCCCCCGAGCCAGGCAGCGCTTACGCGTACGAGCTGGTGGACCATAGCGGGCGTCGCGTGGCCCACGCCTCGGTAGCGTCCGTCTGTACGCTGAGCGGCCCCAGCCTGTGGATCGAGACGCTGGAAGCGCAGGCCATCCGCTCAGCGACCATAGCCGCACGCGGACTGGTGGAGCGGGCGAAGCGATGGGATTTGGCGCAGGTAGGCATGCTGGTCGGCCCAGCTACCATCGGCCCTAATCTGGAGACTGCCCTCATCGCAGAGGGGTTTGAGCGCTTTGGGAGCTTTCGTTGCTTTGAGGCGCGTTAAGGCCTTGAGCGTCAGCCCGCGTCGGCCCCGCGTAGCAGCTCGGTCATCTTGAGCCGAAGATCATCCAGCCCAAAGGGCTTGGTCAGGTAGGGCAGGCCTGTCTCCTGCAAAAAGCCCCGCGTGGCGGCGTTCATCATATCGCCGGTGATGAAAACCATCCGCTCAGCCAGGCTCGGATAGTCGCGCGTCAGCCGTCGGTAGAGGGCCGGTCCACCCAACCCGGGCATCTTGACGTCGCTGATCACCAGATCGAGCCCATCCTCACCCAGCGCCTCCAGATGCTCGACGGCCTCGTTCCCATCCTCGGCCAAGATCACGGTATGCCCATCGGCCGCCAGCACCCGCCGCAAGAGCTGGGCCACGTCCCGCTCGTCCTCAACCACCAAGACCCGCCTACCCGGCGGAGGCGCCAGATCCTCTGTGGGCGCCCGCCGCGAGACGCCCACCGGCTCCTGAACCACCGGTAGCTCCACGTAAAAGATGGTCCCGCCACCCGGCTGGTTCTCGGCCCAGATGCGACCCCGGTGCTCGCTGATGATCCCGTAGCAGATGGAAAGACCGAGGCCGGTGCCCTGACCGACGTCCTTGGTCGTGTAGAACGGCTCAAAGAGATGCCGCCGGACCTCTGGCGCCAATCCCGACCCGTTGTCCGCACACGAGATCAGAATGTGAGAACCCTCCTGTCGGGTCGTGATCCGAATCTCGCCCTCGTCGCGCACACAACGGATGGCATCGTGGGCGTTGTTGAGCAGGTTCAACATCACCTGCTGCAGTTGGTTGCCGTCAGCCACCGTCTCCAGAGGCCCGTCTTCCAGGTCGAGAATCACCTCCACGTTGTCAACGCGTAGCTGATAGGCCCGCAGATCCACCACTCGCTCGACGATATCATTGATGGCGACACACTGGCGATCAGCCTTGTGCTGGCGGGCAAAGGTAAGCAGGTTCTGCACGATCCGGGCGGCTCGTTGCGCCTGGATCGAGATACGATCCAGGTCATGGCGCATCTGGTCATCCACCGAGCCAGCCTGGAGCAGTTGGGCATATCCCATCACGGCCGTCAGCGGATTATTGAGCTCATGGGCCACGCCGGCGATGAGCTGGCCGATGGCAGACAGCTTTTCTGACTGGATGAGGGCCTCTTGGGCGTTCTTGAGCTCCTCCAGGCTCTGCTGAAGGTCCTGCACCAGGCGAGCGTTGTCGATCGCCACCGCGGCCTGGGTTGCCAGGGTCATCAGCAGGTGCTCGTCCTGCTGGGCAAAGGCGTTCCGCTGGGTCGAATCTACGCTCAGGGTCCCGATGGAGCGATCCCCCAAACGCAACGGAGCCACCAGCATCGAAGCCACGGGACGGGAGCCGCCCTTGATGAACCGCGCATCCAGGCTCACGTCGGGGACATTGACCACCTCGCCGGCCTCCAGGGCCGTGCCCGCGATCCCCTTGCCTCGCCGCATGTCAGTGCGTCCGCGATAGTCGGGGCGGCTGTCCTCCACCGACCAGGTATGCGCCCGCGGATGCAGCCGCCCCGAGCGTTCGTCCATGAGGTGCAGCACCCCATCGCTGGCCTTGGGGATATTGTCGGTAGCCAGCCGCACAATCAGGCTCAAGAGATCGTCCAGGTTCAGCGTGGAGCTGAGCGCCTTGCTCACCTCGTACAAGGCCGAGCTCTGGCGCAGGCGATTCTGCATCGCCTGGTAGAGCCGCGAGTTCTCCACGCCCAGCCCAACCACCTGCCCCACCACCGCCCATAGGTCTCGATCCACCGCCTCTGGGCCGACGTCGTCCCATCCCAGAATCAGCGCGCCAATGTCGGCATCGTTGGCCACCAGCGGCACCACCAGCCACGAGGCCAGTGCCGTCTGCGGGGCCGCCACGTCAGCTCGATCACCATCGGCAGCCCTGCACAACACGACCTCGTGCTGCCCGTCGCTCCGCGGCCGCGTACGCTCTACCATCGCCTCGGCATCGATTTCCGCATCACCGTCGTTCTGGACGATGGACAGCGACGAGCTACTCTCACCATCCTGCAGATAGGCCAGGCCCCACCTCGCCCCCGTGTGGCGACGCGCGATGGTAACGGCGTGCTGGAGCACCTCCTCGGACCGCTCAGAGGCACTCACCAGCCGCAAGAGCTGCCCGAGTATCTCTAGCGACCGCGGCGTCGAGGCCGCCTCACCCCTCCCGCCGCAGCTAGCGGTCAGCGGCTTGGTCTCGGGCATTTCGGGCCAGCTTCCCATCGAGCCTCCCTAAACGATGCCCAAGCTCTTGGCTTAGGCGTTCGCGCTTCCACCGCTCCAGCCGATCTCCCCGCTGGTCCAGCCATGCCAACGCCTCCAGGGTCCAGCGCCGCGCCTCGTGGAGATCTCCCAGACGGTGCTCATAGTGCTTGGCCAGCTCCAGGTAGGGGTCCGGCCGCGGGCCGTCCAGCAGCCCTTGCCAGCGCTCGACGGCCGCGTCGAAGGCCCCTCGTCGCTTGAACAGCATCGACTCGCGCCAGCCCGCTTCCCAGGCGTTGGTAGCGTGGCTATCGCCGCGCCAAGCCTGGCCATAGGCGCGCGCCGCCGCTTCGATCCGCCCCGTCCCCTCGTAGAGACGTCCCAGCGCATAGGCATCACACAACGGGTCGTCGCCCTTGTCCAGCCCCTCGCTGGCGATTTCGGCCGCCACCTGGGCCAGCGAAACTAGCGACAGCACATCCACGAGGTTGTGGTAAAAGACCCCGTCTAGGGGCGCGGCATCTCGATCCTCCACATAGCGACGGTAGATATCGGGAATCAGATGCCCGGCAATGTCCACAAAGGAGCGCTCTAGGCCCAACACGTGCTCTTCCAGAGACGACAACGAACAGGACGGCAGCATCTCTCGCCACAGGCGCCGGCACAAGAGCAGCAGGTCCAAATGGGGCAGATCGTCGCCCACTGGCTCCCTGCGGGCCATGACAAATCGCGAGGCCAACAACGGCCAGTCAAAGGCGCGCCCGTTAAAGCTCACCAACCCGCGGCTGGCTGCCAACGCCTCTTCTAGCAGATCGAGCAAGGCGGGCTCGTCTTCATAGTCACCCATAAAGAACTGCCGCACGACGAACGCGTCGTCCTCGAAACTGCCCACGCCCACCAGAAAGGCATAGGTGCCCCCGCCACCGCCCAGGCCCGTGGTCTCCGCATCGAGGAACAGGGCCCTGGAGGGATCCAGTACCCGATCGGGTGGCCCAGCCACAAACGGCTCCCAGACCTCCGAAGGCAGCGCCAGAAACCCATCCACCCGTCGGCCACCATGGACATACGAGCCCCCAAACCGCCGCTCGGTGACATAGCAGCGTCCAGTGGGAGTCTCCACCCACTTGCCGTCAATGGCTTCTTCCAGCGGCATGCCCGATCTCGCCGGCTCTGGCGGCTGACGCATCGCCTCCCGCCGAGCCAGCTCTTGCAGGCGTTGTCGAAGGTCATTCACAGCGCCATCTCCCCACGACGCTGACGGAGCGGTTCGGGGCCTGGCGAACAAACGGCGCTCTTTTGCATTCTACACCAGTTCTCCGCTCAATGCATCCCAAGCGCATTAGATCGCGTCAGCGGCCAAGCGGGGCGTTGCCGCCGACAATAGCATGCGCCAGAGTCACCGCTCGGGCCTTGGCTCGTTCGTCTTCGGCCGCGTCAGCGCCGATGCAGGCTGGGCAACCGGCTACACAGCCACACCGTTCCACCTGCTCGGCGACATCGGCCAGCAGGCCAGGCAACAACTCGGCGGCCGCAGCGCAAAGACCCACACCGCCCGCCGCCCGCTCATACACCATGATGCCCGGACCGCCCAGGGTGGCCCCCTCGGCATCGACGTGTCGGCCGAGATCCTGCGGGTCGCACATCAGATGGACCGGCAGCAGATGGCCCAGGCCGTACGCCAGTGCAGCCAAGGTGCCCTTGGTAGCGACGGTCCGCTCCACGCGGGCATGGCAGGCCGCACACAGCGTCACGAGATTGTCCAGCGCGTTCGCCTCGGCTTGGCGCTGGTCGTGAGTTGCGCCCGGGCCAAAACTGCGGAACGGTTCGATGTGATGCACGTGGTGCGGCCTGCCCGTTTCCTCGGCGGCGCCACACATGCGGCACCGGTACCCATCCCGCGCCCGCGCCAGATCCCGCTGGCGAGGCCAGCTAGCGCCGCGACTCGCTACCGGCCCGCGATACTGGTCCTCCTGGGCAAGCGTGGCGATCAGGTCATCGTCCACCAGCAGCCACACGGCATCGGTATCCAGCTGCCGCTCCGGCATCTCCAGCGCCACGCGATCTAGCACCTCGCCCGATCGCAATGAGATCCGGCGATAGCCCGTCACCCGCGTGGTGACCCGCACCTTGCCCTCGATGACGCGCGACACCTGCTCGCGCCGCTCGGCCCAGACCCGCCTGACGGCCACCTCGGTGTCGGTGGTGGCTCGCGTAAAGTATGGCAGCGAGACCCGTCGCAAGCCGATCCGACCTGCTCCGACCTCTGTGTCGTCCACCAGGTACTGCTGGCCCTGATGCCAGTAAACCGCCCCCGGGTGAGCCAGCAGCGCGGCGCCCAAGCCATCCAGAGTGCCCACGGTGGCACTGCGGTCGGCCTCCAGATCATAGAGCAGAACCGAGTCGCCATCGGCCGATCGCAGCGCTACCTGAGCTGCGGGATAGTCCGTCCCCACCCAGAGCCACCGGCGCGCCGAGCGACGGCACTGTCGCTGCTCTACCAAAAAGGCGAGCATCGTCGTGAGGTCCTCTCCGCCGAAACGCTCCCCATCACCAAAAGGCAACTCGTAGGCGGCGCAGCGCACGTGAGCCAAGAGCACCGCGAGGTTATCCGGGTTCAGGAGCGCCCGCTCGGGCGACCGCCCCATGAGGAACTCGGGATGGGCGACCACGTACTGATCCATGGGCGTGTCGCCGGCCACCAAGAATACCGCGCTGGCCTGCTCGCGACGACCGGCGCGGCCGGCGCGCTGCCAGGTGGATGCGATGGTGCCCGGGTACCCAACCAGCACCGCGGCGGACATCCCACCAATATCCACGCCCAGCTCCAAAGCCGAGGTCGCCACCACGCAAAGCATCTCGCCGCTGGCCAGGGCTCGCTCAATGGCACGCCGCTCCGATGGGCGGTAGCCACCACGGTATCCGGCGATACGAGCGGGATCGCAGATGTCGGCCAACTCACGGCAGAGGCGCTCCGTGAACAGCTCAACTCCCAGCCGCGACCGCATGAACACGATGGTCTGCACGCCCCTACCCAGGAGCGCTCGCAGTATGGGCAACGCGGCATCCTCTGGGGTTTGCCGCAGCGCCATCACTGGCTCGATAACTGGCGGGTTCACCAGGACGAACGTGCGATCAGCCGAGGGGGCGCCATCACTCGTCACCACCCGGACATCGCGACCCGTCAGAAGCGCGGCCAGCCCCTGTGGGTTGCCAATGGTTGCCGAACAGCAGATCGTCTGGGGCTCTGCGCCGTAAAAGGCACACACCCTCCGCAGCCGCCGCAGGACGTTGGCGACATGGCTGCCAAAGACCCCGCGGTACTGGTGGCCTTCATCGACGACGAGGTAGCGCAAGCCAGACCAGAAGCGACGCCAGCGAGGATGCCGGGGGAGCATGCCGACATGGAGCATGTCCGGGTTGGTGATCAACACTCGGGCGCCCTCGCGCGCCGCCAACCGTTGGCCACTGGACGTGTCACCATCGTACGCTTGAGCCGGCTGACCCAGTCCTACCGCCGCAGCGAGCTCATTCAGCGCTCGCATCTGATCCCGAGCAAGAGCCTTGGTAGGGTACAGGTAGAGAGCGGTAGCGGCTGGGTCGCTTTCGAGAGCCGCCAAAGTGGGTATCAAGTAGGCCAGCGACTTGCCAGAGGCTGTGGGCGTCGCCAGCATCACGTCGTTGCCGGCATGGAGCTCGGTCAGCGCGGCAGCTTGATGGGTGTACAGACGCGAGATGCCGGCTTGGGTGAGCGCGCGAACCAGCTCGGGCGAGACCCAGCCGGGCAGCTCGGCCAGGCGGGCCTCTTGTGCCGGAATACGCCGCCACGCGGTGACCTGCGCCATGAACTCGGGTGAGCCCCGCAGCGCCTCCAGCGCCGAGTCCACTGGATATGCGGCACTGCCGGACAAGCCGCTAGGCACGTGACTGGCCACGGATCAGCGCCTGAAGAGCATTCCCGTCGATCTCGGGCACTCCGAGCTCGCGAGCGCGGTTCACCTTGCTGGCCCCGGGATTCTCCCCCACTACCAGGTAGGAAGTCTTGCCCGAAACCGAGCCGGTCACCTGGCCGCCATGGCGCTCCACCAGTTGCTTGGCCTCATCGCGCGTGAGCCCCTCTAGCGTCCCAGTGATAACAAAGGTCAATCCCTCCAGCGGCTGCTCCACGGGCTCTTCTTGGCTGGCCTCTTGTCGGAGCCGCACCCCTCGCTCCTCCAACTTGCGTACCAGCTCTTGATGGCGCGGCCGTCGGAAATAGCCGAGCACCATCTCGGCAATGTGCGGGCCGATGCCCGCGATCGTCTCCAGCTCTTCCTGCGCCGCCCGCATCAGTTCGTTGATGGAGGGATAGCGCTCTGTAAGGATCTGGGCCACACGCGCGCCCACCCCTGGTATCCCCAGGGCCGCCACCACGCGCCACAGGGGGCGCTCGCGGCTCTCCTGAATCGCCTCCACCAGGTTGCGGGCGCGTTTTTCGGCGAATCCCTCCAGCGGCAAGAGATCATCCACGCCCAGGGCATAGAGATCCCCCACGTCGGCGATCAGCTCTGCCGCTACGAGCTGCTCGGCCAGCTTGCTCCCCAGCCCCTCGATGTTCATGGCGCCGCGTGAAACCCAATGCTCCACATGGCGCACGAGCTGGGCCGGGCAGCCCGCGTTCACGCAATACACAGCGACTACTTCCGGATCACGCGAGACCGGCTCATGGCAGACGGGACACCGTTCGGGCACATCGAACGGTGTTTCGTCACCCGTCCGCATCTCGACGACCGGCTTGATAACCTGAGGGATGACCTCACCAGCCCGGCGAATGACCACCGTGTCGCCGACGCGTAGATCCTTGCGGGCCAGATCCTCAAAGTTGTGCAGCGTCGCCTGCCGAATGGTGACGCCCCCCAACCGCACCGGCTCCAGCACGGCATAGGGCGTCAGCACGCCCGTCCGCCCCACGTTGACCCGGATCTCGAGCAGCTTGGTGGTAGCCTCGCCCAACGGGGCCTTGTAGGCCACGGCCCAACGAGGTGCATTGCCGACAATGCCGAGCTGGTCCTGGATCGCCCGGTCGTCGATCTTGATCACCACGCCATCGGCGTCATAGTTGAGATCGCTCCGCTGTTCGAGCCAACGCTCGCACCGCTCGAGAACCTTGTCGAATTCGCTCCAGCGCTCGATGGCCTCGTTGACGGCAAAGCCGAGGCGTCGCAGATAAGCCAGCGCCTCCCACTGGCTCGTCAGGCTCTCGCCCTCCACATAGCCAACGGCGTAGGCAAAGAAACGCAGGGGACGCTCGGCGGTGACTCGCGGATCCAGCTGGCGCAGCGATCCTGCAGCAGCGTTGCGCGGGTTGGCCAGGGGCTCCAGTCCACGCTCGACCCGTTGGTCGTTCATCTGCGCAAACAGGTCACGCGGCAGGTAGACCTCGCCGCGCACCTCGATCACACGGGGGGGCGGCTCCGACCCGACCACCGGGATCCGCAGCGGCACATTGCGGATCGTCCGCACGTTGCTGGTGATATCCTCGCCCACCCGACCATCACCCCGGGTGGCGCCTCGAACCAGGGCGCCGTTCTCATAGGTCAGCGCCACCGCTAGACCGTCGATCTTGGGCTCGATCACGTACGCCAGATCGACGCCGTCGGGCAGCAGCCGCAAAGCTCGTTGCCGCCAGGCCTCTACCTCGTCACGGGAGAAAGCATCGGCCAGGCTGGTCATGGGGTAGGGGTGCTCGACCTTGGAGAACTCGGGCAGGGGCTCGCCCCCCACGCGCTGCGTAGGCGAATCGGGCGTGACCAGCTCCGGATGCTGCGCCTCGAGCTCGCGCAGCTGCCTCAGCAGAGCATCATACTCGGCATCGCTGATGATCGGCTCGCCCAGCGTGTGGTAGCGATAGTTGTGGTAGCTGACCAGACGGCGTAGCTCCTCTATGCGCGCGGCTACGTCTTGGCCCATTGGATGCCTCCTGTGGGACACTGGTCGGACGTCACGTGGCGAGGAACGGGCAATCGGCTCAGAATCGCGTCGCGAACCAGCCGCGACTAGTCGGGGACGAGGTACTGGCCCACCACCCATCCGGTGTTGCCGTCGTCGTCACGGACCTTCCACCAGATATGCTGGCCACCTTGTAGGGGCCCATCGAGCAACTCTACGACGGTACCCTCTCGCAGGGTTCGGATGTGAGGAGACGATGAGGCTGCCTCGGTGCGCATATTCAGGCCCGAGCCCCCGGTACCCGTGATCTTGGCCCCCTCACCCACCTTGAGCCCAGCGGGATTCATATCCAGGCCAGCGGTGGGGGTAGTCACGCCCGGGGCCGTCGGCGTAAAGGTGGGCAGCGCCGTGCCGCGGTAGGTCACCTCGTCCTCGGGTGCAGCCGCGGTCCCCCATAGCGTGGGCGCTTGCGTCGGCACCGCGCGGGTCATGGCGACGCGAGGCGGCGTCGAGGTCACGCTCGCTGGCGCCTGCCGCGGGCGGAACAGGAGAATCCAACCCAGAGCCACCCCGCTCACCAGCAAGATGGGCAAGACCAACTCTACCAATGATCGCCACGCTGGCCCGCCGTCTCCCGTCGATTGTGGCACCTGACGCGGCATTGTCCCTCCAGCTCCTCCAGCGACGGCGCGATTCTAGCTGCCGTGGGCCAGCATGTCAAAGACCAAAGCGCCCGGCACGAGGCAAAACCCCATGCCGGGCATTGTGCAAAGACGTCGCAGCGTTACCAGTCCTATTTCTGCAAATAGGTCTGCACGACCCACCCTGTGGCGCCGCCGCTGTCACGCACCTGCCACCAGGTATAGTTGTTGGCCTCTTCGGGGCCGCCAATGATCTCTACCGTCGCGCCCTCGGCCAATGTCTTGACCTTGGCGTGGCCTGTGCCGGCACCGGCCCGCATGTTCAGCCCAGCGCCACCGGTGTTGACGACCTTGACCGATTCTCCCACGGCCAGTCCAACGCCAGCCTCGCTCTCGGCCTCGGTGGGCGTCGCCGCCACCTGCGCCGGCGTAGGCGTGTGCGTCTTGAGCGGGAGGACCTCTCGCGTCGGCGTGGCCGTCACATCGAGCTCCGGCAGCACCGTCTCGTCAGAGGATTCCACGGTTGGCAGCTGCTCGCGCTCGGGCGCGCTAGTCGCCACGGCCGCGGCCTGGGTCGGCAGAACGGTGCCCTCGGGCGAGGCCTCGCCATCGTCACTCACCAGCAAGGCCCAGATGCCTGCCAGCACCAAGATGACAAGAATGGGCACAACGATCCACATCCACTTGGGGAAAAGCTCCTGGCTCCCCCCGCCACCACGGTAGCTGGAACGCTTTCCAGAGCTTGACGTCATCGGAGCGCCTCCTTCGGGCCCTTGATCAATGCGACGATTATAGGAACAGCGGGGAAACATGTCAACGACTGGAGCAACGCAGATACAGCCATTCAGTTGATGTGATGTCGCCATGCTTGGGATAGTTCTCGAATGTGCTATACTGTTTTTGGTCTAGCAATAGCTCTTGGGGAGTTGCCGTGCCAGATCTGCAGACGATCCTGGTCATAGACGATGATCGACGGCTGACAACAGCCCTCGAGCTCTATCTATCCAACCACGGCTACCGCATCGTATGTGCGTATGATGGCCGCGAGGGGCTTTCCGCCCTTCATGAGCATGCCCCCGATCTGGTCGTGCTGGACGTCATGATGCCCGAGATGGACGGCTGGGAGGCCTGCCAACGAATCCGCGAGGTCTCCAATGTGCCCATCGTCATGCTTACCGCCCGCGGCAACGAGAGCGATCGCATCACGGGCCTGCGGCTGGGCGCCGACGACTATGTTGCCAAACCTTTCAGCATGCGCGAGCTCGAAGCCCGTGCCGAGGCGGTCCTGAGGCGAAGTCGCCTTCAACAGCCCAAAGAGACCACCCAGCTCTATGCGGACGACACCCTGGTGATCGACGGAGACAAGTGGGAGGTCCGCCTGGACGGCGAGCTGGTGGGGCTCACGCCCACCGAGCTGCGCGTCCTCTTTTACCTGGTCAGTCACTCTGATCGAGTGGTCACCCACGAAGAGCTGCTGGAGCACGTGTGGGGCTCCGAATATGTTGGCGAGACCGACTATCCCAAGCTGTTCGTGTGGCGCATCCGCCAAAAGATCGAGAAGGATCCCACCCGCCCGCGCTATATCACCACGGTGCGAGGCATCGGGTACTGTTTTAACTCGGCGGGCTAGTCTAGAGAACGGGACGAGCCTTTAGCATGACAGCCAAACAACCCGCAGCGCTGGATGGAAGCATGGGCATCACCATCATCGGGCTTGGACCTGGCGATGAGCGCGCGCTCACCCGCGGGGCCTGGGACACGCTCTGCCTGGCCGAGGAGATCTATTTACGAACGCGGCATCACCCCACGGTGGAGCACCTGCCCGCTGATCTCACGTTGCACACCTTTGACGAGCTGTATGAGCAGCACGATAGCTTTGCCGACGTCTACGATGCCATCGCCCAGGAAGTCGTCCGTCTGGGCGGCCGTCCACAGGGCGTTCTGTACGGCGTGCCCGGGCACCCATTGGTAGGCGAGTCGTCGGTGCAGCGCATCCTGGCGCTAGCCCCCGCCGCGGGGCTGGCGGTCCGCCTGATCGGGGGGCTGAGCTTTGTTGAGGCGGCCCTCGAATCGCTCGGCATAGACGCCCTTGATGGCATCCAGATCGCCGACGGCACCCAGATCGCCCAGAGTCACCACCCCTGGCTCAACCCTGACCTCCCCGCGTTGATCGCGCAGGTCTACAACCGCGTGGTCGCGTCGGACGTCAAGCTAGCGCTGATGAACCTTTACCACGATGATCATCCGGTAGTACTTGTCCAGGGCGCCGACGGCCCGGTGCCGTCGCGTCGCAAGATCAAGCTCTATGAGCTCGATTGGCAAGACGATCTGGACCACCTGACCACCCTGTATGTGCCGCCGGTGGAGCGGCGCTCCTCGACCGCCGCCTTCCAGGACGTGATCGCCAGGTTGCGCGCCCCGGGCGGCTGCCCCTGGGATCGCGAACAGACGCACCAGAGCCTCCAGGGCAACCTCCTGGAAGAGACCTACGAGGTTCTTGCGGCGATCGATGCGGACGATCCCGTCGAGCTCTGCGAAGAGCTCGGTGATCTGTTGCTGCAGATCGTGCTGCATGCCCAGATCGCTACCGAAGAGGCCACCTTCAAGGCCGTCGATGTGCTCCAGGGCATTACCGCCAAGATGGAGCGTCGTCATCCGCACGTGTTCGGCGACGCCCAGGCTGACGACAGCGACACGGTGCTGCGCAACTGGGAACAGATCAAGCGCGCCGAGCGGGGCGACCCCCATCGGTCCTTGTTCGAGGGCATACCCGCCGGCCTGCCAGCCCTGGCCCAAGCCATGGCCCTGCAGCGGCGCGCGGCCCGCGTCGGTTTCGATTGGGACGCACCCGAACCGGTGCTGGCCAAGGTGGCCGAGGAGGTCGGCGAGGTGCAGCAAGCCGACGATGCCGATTCGCGTCTGGACGAGTTCGGCGACCTGCTATTCAGCCTGGTAAACGTCGCCCGTTGGATGGAGATCGATCCCGAAACGGCCCTTCGCCGCGCCAATCAACGCTTTGCGACACGCTTTCAGCATATCGAGCGATCCGCAGCCGACGCGGGACGCCCCCTGGAGGAGATGACCATCGAGGAGATGGACGCCCTCTGGGAACAGGCCAAGCAACAAGAGATCACCATGCGCGCGGGGAACCAGGAGGAGGCGGGCGACCATGAAAAAGCTTGAGGTACGTACCATCGCGCTGGCGGCGGTGCTGATCGCCCTCACCACCGTCTTTACCCTGTTTGTGCGTGTGCCCGTGCCGGCCACCCAAGGTTATGTGAACTTTTCCGATGTAGCCACCTACTTTGCCGGATTCGCGTTCGGTCCCGCCCTCGGTTTCGTTGCCGGTGGCATCGGGGCGGGCCTGGCCGACCTGCTGGGCGGCTATGCCCAGTTCGCGCCCATCACCCTTCTGGCGCATGGGTTGCAGGGGCTCTTGGCTGGGCTGATCGGCCGCAAGGGGACGATGCCGGCCCTCCTACTCGGGTGGGCAGCGGGCGCTGTCGCCATGATCGGGGTCTACTTTGTGGGAGAGATCCCGCTACTCGGCATCGGGCCGGCGCTGGCCGAGATAGTTCCCAACGTGTTCCAGACCCTGGCCGGTGGTGTGGTGGGCGTTCCGCTCTATCTGGCCGTGCGTCGCGCCTACCCGCCTATCGCGCGCTGGCGCCCGGGCGCCGACGAGGACGGCCTGTAACCATCGCTGCGGAGACCCAGCCTCTACTGCGCGAGGCCATTCCACCCTCGCGCACCCATAGGAGCACCCTTTGGCCGCCGTAGAGCTTGAGCATGTTGCCTTTGCCTATCCTCGGCTCGCGCCCGGGCTGCC
>DAIRUQ010000005.1:13409-32586 GCA_036803245.1 Chloroflexota bacterium
CCGTAGAGCTTGAGCATGTTGCCTTTGCCTATCCTCGGCTCGCGCCCGGGCTGCCCTGCCCGGACGTGCTGACCGACGTGTCCCTCCGCGTCGAGGCGGGCGAGATGGTGGCGCTCATGGGGCGTACAGGCAGCGGCAAGTCCACCCTTTGCATGTGCCTTAACGGCGTGGCCCCGCAGAGCACGGGGGGAAGGCTCAGTGGCGAGATCGCCATCCTGGGGCAGGACCCACGTCAGACGCCCACAGCCCAACTTGCGCGCCACGTGGCTCTCGTCTATCAGGACGCCGAGTCGCAGCTATTCATGCCGACGGTTGAGGAAGAGGTCGCCTTTGGACCTGGCAACCTTGGCCTAGACCGAAACGAGATCGCCGAACGCGTGGCCTGGGCCCTGCACTTGGTAGGCATGGAGGAGCTGCGCCAGCGCCCGCCATCGCAGCTCTCGGGTGGACAGATGCAGCGGGTGGCCATCGCCGCTAACCTCGCCATGTTGCCGCGGCTGCTGATCTTGGACGAGCCGTTTGCGGGCCTGGACCCGGCCGGCCGCCGCCAGATCGCCCAGGCCATCCGCCAGCTCCGCGCCGAGCGCGAGATCGCCATGGTCCTCGCCACTACCAATGCCGAGATCGCCGCCGAGTCAGCGGACCGCATTGCGCTTCTGCACGAGGGGCGCATCGTGCTGGATGACGCACCATCTCGCGTGTTCTTTGACGCCCAGATCATGGCAGAGACGGGCGTGGGTAGGCCAGCGGTTGCAGAGCTCGCCGCCGATCTCAATCGTCAACTGGGGACTACCTACGCCTGGGTGTCGGCGTCCCAGGCCCAAGCGGACCTCGCCTCGGCTCTCGATGGGGGTCACCCCGCATGACGGACACCGCCATCGAGATCCACGGCCTCTCGCACAACTATGAGCCCCTGCATGCCGCGATCCACGACGTTACGCTCTCCATACAGCCTGGCCGCTGGGTAGCCATCTGCGGCCAGAACGGCGCTGGCAAGACCACCCTGGTCAAGCACCTCAACGGCCTCCTCAAGCCGACCAAGGGCAGCGTACTGGTAAACGGCATGGATACCCGCCGATCCTCCGTCGCCGAGCTGGCGCGGCACGTCGGTTTTGTGTTCCAGAACCCTGATCACCAGATCTTCTGCGCCACGTGCCGCGAAGAGATCGCCTTTGGCCCGCGAAACCTGGGCGAGGCCGACGACGTCGTGCGCGCACGGACCGAGGAGGCGATGGCGTGGTTTGGGCTGGAACCCTACGCAGCGCACCCTCCAGCGTTGCTCAGCTTTGGCCAACGTCGCCTGGTGGCCCTGGCCGCGGTGTTGGCGATGCAGCCCTCGATTCTGATCCTCGATGAGCCCACCGTCGGCCTGGACGCAGCCTCGGCCGAGAGCCTGCTCCTTCGCATCCAAGCGCTCCATCGCCAGGGACGCACCATCGTGCTGGTGACCCACGACCTCGCGCTCGCGGCCCGCTATGCCAGAGAGATGGTCGTGATGGCCCAGGGCCGCGTGCTTGCCCACGACGTCACCCGTAGCCTGCTGGCACAGCCCGACCTGCTGCGCCGAGCCGACCTCGAGCCGCCACAGATCACCCAACTCTGCCAAGGGCTGGCCCATCTGGGCCTCCCGAGCGATGCCATGACCGTGGACGAGGCGGCCGCGGCCATCGTTGCCCAACTGGGACGGCGGCCATGACACTCTCTCTCGATCTCTACTGTCCAGGCGAGTCATGGGTGCACCGACTGGACCCGAGGACCAAGCTGACCATGGCCATCTGTGGCGTGGTGATGCTACTGGCCATGCGCTCCGTGGCCTTGATCGCGATCGTGCTGCTCCTGACCCACCTGCTCATGTTCTCGGCCCGAATCCCATGGACGCGGATCAGATCGGTCTGGCAGATCACAGCCCCCACCATGCTGCTCATAATCGTCCTAGGCAGTCTGCTGGGCCCACATGCAGGCCCCAATCTCGTCGAGCTCTGGGGCTGGGGCATCTCTACGACGGCGGTAGCCAACGCGCTGGCCACGGCCCTACGCATCGCCGCACTCGCACTGGTCATCTCGTCGTGGCTCTTTGCCACAGACCAGTCCTCTTTGGTGCGAGGGTTGGTCGCGCTGGGCCTGCCCTACCCTTACGGTCTGGCGCTAGCCATGTCGCTGCGCTTTATTCCCGCCATCGCGGCGAGCTTTCACACCATCTCTGATGCGCAAAGAGCCCGCGCCCTGGATCTCTCAAGAGGCGGGCTCATTCGCCGTGCGCGCGCCTATGTGCCCATCGGCGTCGCGGTGATCATTACCAGTCTGCGAGCGGCAGAGAACCTCAGCAGAGCGCTCTCATCGCGCGCTTTTGCCAGCGACACCCATCACACCGAGCTGCTGACCCTCTCATTCGGCTGGCGTGACGCCGTCATCACGCTCGGCACCCTCACCTTTACCGTGGCGTTCCTGTGGGCCCGCTGGGCGCTGGGTATCGGGGCCTCTCCGCTGGGACTCTAGCGCCATCCTTGGTAGCCTAGCGCGCTGCCCAAACCATCCCTCGCGTCACCATCTCCAGGATCTGCGGATCTTGCTCAAACACCTGGGCAACATGCCCCAATGAGCAGTAGAACACTCGTCCCTTGCCATAGGTCTTGGTCCAGGCGATGGGGACGTCCGCCCCGTCGAAATCGGTGACGGCCAGCACATGGTTGGCGGGATCGACATGCATATAGTACTTTTCCGAGGACACGTCGAAATCGGTCAGGCCCTCGGTAATCACGTGGTCGTGGTCCACGATGCGCACGGTGTATTCGACGCCGTCGCCGCCAGGATGCGCCACCCACTGGCCGCCCACCATGAACTGGTACTCTGTCTCCTGGCGGAACGAATCGCCCATACCGCCGTGCACTCCCGCGATGCCCACACCCGCCTTGACGGCCTCCAGCATCGGCTTGAGCTGCTCGCTGGTGATGCTGCCCATGGTCCACTCGGGCACCAGCAGGTCAAACTTGAGTAGTGGGAGATCGGCAAAGGCGTCCAGCGTGTTGCTCACGGTCACGTCAAAGCCTTGTCCCCTCAGCGCGCCAGCCAGGATTTCGCCCACCTGCCTGGGTTCATGTCCATCCCACCCGCCCCAAACGATCAATGCTTTCTTCATGGCCTCCCTTGCCTTTCGTCGTCACAGACTGGCTATCTTGTACCATCTGCGCATTGGTCCGTCAACTCGCTGGCTGCGCGCCACTGCCATGGTATAATGGCCACATGGAGCAAAGGACAGCGGTGTGAGACACCATCCGAGACAGTGTGCGGCCGCGTGGCTGGACGGTGCCAAGGTCTCTCGCAGGCAGCTCTTGTCGACGGGGGCAGCCCTCATCTCTGGCGCAGCCGTGGGCGCCCTGGCAGGCTGCCGAGCGCGCGAGATCGAGATCCCCAAGGTCATCGAAAAAGAGGTCATCAAGGTGGTGACCCAGATCGTCCAGCAGACGGTGATCGTGGCTGCCACCCCCGAGGCGCCAGAGCCAGAGCCGCCCGTCCCCGCCACGCCCGCCACCCCCTCGCCCGAACCCACCGTGACCATCACCATCGACGGGATGCGGCACGGCTGGCACGCCTTTGCTCAGCGGATGGTGCCCGCGTTTCGGGAGACCTTTCCGCGCACCCAGTTGGCTTGGCGCAACGTCACCCCTTGGCCCCAGTTCGGGGCGCGGCTCGCCGCCCTGGCCGCCGCGGGTGACCTGGGAGACCTGATCGAAGCACCGCTAGGCACGCCTCTGCGTCGTTGGGCCCAGGATGGCATTATCACGCCCCTCGAGGATCTGATCGAGATTGAGGGATATGACCTGCAGGGAGTCTTTCCAGCCGCTCTCGGCCAGGCCACGCAGAGCGAAGCCCTCTATGGCGTTCCTTTGGCGGCCCACCCTGGCGACTGCTTGGCTCTGGTAAACACCGACCTGCTGGACGCCCAGGGCGTGCTGGAAGACGGCGCCCTTTGCCAGGAGCTGCCACCAGCCAGCGCGCTGCCGAATGCCGCCGCTGCCTGGGTTTACCTCGATGACGCGCAGATGCCCGCCGCGGGGAGCCTTCTGGGTGCCTTTGATGCCCGCTGGCTCAACGAATGGGGCACCCAGCCCGCGCTCCGCTCCGCGGCCAGCGAGCAAGCCCTCTCCTGGATGGCCGCCGCACGTCGACAAGGACAGGTGCCACGCCTGGGCCAGGTGGGTTGCTCGCCCGAGACTCTCTATGCTCGGGGTGAGCTGGCAATCCTGCGGACTTCGTTCGTGGGCCTCTGGCTGCTGCAACGCACGGCCCGTCTGCCAGAAGGCACCGTTGCAGGGCTGGTAGGCCCCTTTGGGGAGGAGACAGCGGGTGAGATCAGAGGCGAACTGAGCGGTGTGGCGTACTGCCTCACCACCGCGTGCCAGAGCCCGAGCCTGGCGCTGCACTGGATAAAGTTCATGACCACGCGAGAGATGGGCGTGCAGATGCTGCTGGGAGGGTACGGTCCACCAGGCGCACGCCTCACCGCCTGGCATGATCGCCGCGTCCTGGACTATATGCCCGCCTGCGCCCTGCTGGGAGAGCGATGCGCGGCCCTCACCCCCCAACCCCTACCCTGGAACTTGGCGACCAACGCCTGCTTTGACACCTGGAACCGACAGATCGCCGATCTCTGGGATGCCGACGTGGCCCTCCAAGAGTGGGTGGACCGTATGTCCAGCGCACTCGCCGAGATCCTCAGCCTCCCAAGAGACCAGACCAGCCTCTAGGCGCACGGCTCACAGCCAGATCGGTCTGCGCTATCCGTGACGGCGCGCCGCCTCGCCGATGAACTCACGGAACAGCGGATGCGGGTTGTTGGGACGCGACTTGAACTCTGGGTGGAACTGGCTTCCGATCATAAAGGGATGGTCGCGCAACTCGCCGATCTCTACCAGGCTGCCATCGGGCGATTGGCCACTCCACACCATGCCAGCCTGGGCGAGACGCTCTCGGTAGTCATTGTTGATCTCAAAACGGTGCCGATGGCGCTCAGCGACCTCTGGTGCGCCATAGACGCGCTGGGCCAGCGTGCCGTCGACCAGATGGCAGGGGTAGGTCCCCAGCCGCATGGTAGCGCCCTTGTCGACCACGCCCCGCTGCTCGGGCATGAGGTCCACCACAGGATGGATGCAGCCTTTATCAAACTCGGAGCTGTTGCAGCGCCTTTCGCCCAAGACATGGCGCGCAAACTCGATCACCATCACCTGCAGCCCCAGGCAGAGCCCCAAGTACGGTACCTTGTTCTCGCGCGCATAGCCAGCGGCGAGGATCTTGCCTTCCACCCCCCGCTCGCCGAACCCGCCTGGCACGATGATGCCATCGGCACCCTGCAGTCGATCCCAGCCCTCGCCACGCTCGAGCTCCTCGGCATCGACCCAGTCGAGCTTTAGGCCACGTTCATGATGCCCCGCCGCGTGCAAGAGCGCCTCTTGCACCGAATAGTACGCATCATGCAGGCCCACATACTTGCCCACCAGCGCAATACGAACGTCACCTTTGGGGTGCTTGATCCGATGCACCATCTCACGCCACGCGCCCAGGTCGGGCTCGCGCGGGCCGATCTGCAACCGACGCTCCAGGTAGCGCCCCAGGCCATAGTCCTCCAGCAGCAGCGGGACCTCATAGATGGTGCCTGCCGTCTCGAGCGGGATCACCGCCTCGCGGTCGACATCGCCAAAAAGCGAGATCTTGTCCAGGTGCTCGGCAGCGATGGGATAATCGGCACGACAAAGCACGACGTCTGGATGGATACCGATCGACCGCAGCTCGCGAATGCTGTGTTGGCTGGGCTTGGTCTTGAGCTCGTTGGTCGATTTGATCATCGGGAGGAGCGTGAGATGCACATAGCAGGTGTTGGCCTGCCCCTCGTCCTTGCGCATCTGGCGAATCGCCTCGAGAAACGGTTGGCTCTCGATGTCACCAACGGTTCCGCCGATCTCGACGATGACAATGTCCGCGCCGCTATTGTGCGCGACCAGGCGGATGCGCCGTTTGATCTCATCAGTGATGTGGGGGATCACCTGCACAGTGCCACCGAGAAAGTCGCCGCGCCGTTCCCGCGCAAACACCTCGGAATAGATGCGCCCAGTTGTGACGCTCGACTCCTCGGTCAGGGCAATGTCGACGAACCGCTCATAGTGACCCAGGTCCAGGTCCGTCTCGGTGCCGTCCTCCAGGACAAACACCTCGCCGTGCTGATACGGCGACATGGTGCCTGGATCCACGTTGAGGTAGGGGTCAAGCTTTTGGACGGAGACGCTCAGACCGCGCGCTTTGAGGATGCGGCCCACCGAGGCGGCGGCGACGCCCTTGCCCAAGCCCGAGACAACACCGCCCGTGAAAAAGAGAAACCGGGTCATCTGTACCCTCCCATCTGATCTGGGGCACAGTGCCCGGGTGCAGAGTATAGCATGTCAGGCCGACGGTCACAAACCCGCGCGCTCATCACCGCGTCAGGCCGCCCATGCCACATAGCAGTCGGCCCCCCAGAGAATCCGGGAGGCCTACGCGCGACCTGCACTATGATCGTGGTCTAGTGAGCCTGGAACTCTTGGGCGAGCTGCTCGACGAACTCGAGATCCAGCGCGTCCTCGTCGATGCTGATCTGATCGCCATCTCTGGTGAGTCTGAGGAGAGGAATCACGGTCTTTTTGGCGCCGATCCCAAAAAAGCCCCCGGTTTTCTCCTCACGATAGCATGTTATTGTCGAACCTTCGAGCTTGCATTGAGCGCCCAGGTTGAGCAGCTTGGCGCTCAGCTCGGCAAAAAACTGCCGCAGTGTCCCATGGCTCGCCCACACCTGGATCTTGCGTACCGATTCATCCATCGCGACCTCCTATGAATCCCGAATCCTGCCTCGCGAGTAGGGACCAGCAGGCTTGGGTGCTCACCTGACGTCTCACAGCCGAAAGCGTGCCCATCCAGCCCTATATCAAGGCCATTATAGAACCAAAGAGATGCCAACGCAACCGAATTGGCCTCGACTCGCGAACGCACGCCTCCCGCCCCCACCAGCTGTTGGGCCCCAGCTTGCGCCCCCACCCGTTCACCGTATAGTTAGGCCCTGTTGACCTGATCCAGATCTGAGGAGAGCACCTGGCGTATGACCTCCAACCATCCGGCCCATCTGCGCTCCGCAACCGTCACTATCCAGCGCTTGGCGTTCAACGCGGACGCCTGCCGTGCCTGCCGCGCCTGCGAGATGGCCTGCGCCCTCACGCGTGAAGGCGCCGTGGGCCCCTCCCTCGCCCGCATTCGCGTGGCCTTTGACGAGTTTGCCCCGACGGCGGTGGTCTCGGCCCGCTACTGCCTGCAGTGCAGCGACGCGCCCTGCATGGATGCCTGCCCCACCGAGGCCATGACCAGGCACCCCCGCACGGGCGCCGTGATGATCGACGCCGAGCTCTGCATCGGCTGCATGCGCTGCGCCAAGGCTTGCCCGTGGGATATCCCCCAACGGCACCCCGACCGGCGGCTGGCCACCAAGTGTGATCTCTGCTCCGATCTACCCGAGGGGCCGGCCTGTGTCCGCTATTGCCCGCTGGCCGGCGAGGCGCTAGCGGTGGAAGCCGTCAAAGGTGAGGTGCAGTCATGAGCGATCTGGCTTGCGGCTTTGCCGGCAGAACGCTTAACGTCGACCTCTCTGCTGGGACGACAGAGACCACCGAGACGCCGGACCCCACCTGCTGGCTGGGTTCCCGCGGGTGGAACGCCCTGATCGGGTGGCAGCACGTGCTCCCGGGCATCGGCCCCTTTGACCCCGAGAACCACCTCGCATTTTCCGCGGGAACGCTGGCCGGCACCGGCGCCCCCACCGCCGGCCGCATGACGGTGTCGTCCCTCTCGCCGCGCGGCTACCCTACGCCCATGTGGACGTCCGCTACCATGGGGGGATACCTGGCCACCGAGCTCAAGCTGGCCGGATTCGACACCGTCGACATATTTGGCCGTGCGAACGCGCCCTGCTACCTGCTCATCGAGGATGGAAAAGCCTCGTTGCGGGATGCCCAAGCGCTCTGGGGCCTGGGCGTCTACCAGACACAACGCCGCCTCAAGGAAGCGCACGGCGCCGAGTGCCAGATCGCGGCGATCGGACCGGCTGGTGAGAACCGTGTGCGCTTTGCCACCATCCATCACCGCCTCAGTAACGCCGTCGGCAATGGCGGGCTGGGCGGCGTGATGGGCAGCAAGAACCTCAAAGCGATTGTCGTGCGCGGCACGGGACGGGTGCGCATCGCCCACCCGCAGCGCATGCTG
Organism: Chloroflexota bacterium; assembly: GCA_036803245.1. Taxonomy (GTDB): domain Bacteria; phylum Chloroflexota; class Anaerolineae; order UBA1429; family UBA1429; genus DAIRUQ01. The sequence goes on from DAIRUQ010000005.1 coordinate 21,684, forward strand.
GAGGCCATCCAGTACGTCAACCAGCGGATCAGCACGGGCCTCTACTATACCGGGCGTCCTGAGCCCGGCCCCGAACACCGCGCGTGCTCCTTTGGATGCACCGCCCGCTGCCACACGCGTCTACGGCCATCGCCCGATCGCTATGGCCTCGGCGTACCCTGGCTGATGACCTCTTGTGTGGACGGCGTCTGGATGCGCGGCGAGCCCGCCCCCGACGCCATGCTCTACCAGGGACACGACGTGCATGGCCAGCGGCTGGCTATCCGCTCAACGCGCGGATTTCCCGAGCAGGGCGCTGATCTCACCAACCTGACCAACGATCTCGGCATCACCAACTGGGTTCACCATACCTGGAGCCATTACCTGGGCGCTCTGCGCGACATGGGGATCACCGAGATCGATGGTCAGGCACTGGATATCGACAATCCCGATTGGTGGCGGCACTGGCTGGAGGATATCGCCTACCGCCGCGGGCTGGGCGACGACTATGCCGAAGGCCTGTCTCGCTTCCACGACAAGCACCAGGTTGGGCCGCGCTACCTGGCCGACTTTTTCGAGGATGCGGGCAGCCGCGGTCACGGATGGCACCGCGAGGGACGTACTATGGAGCGCCACCCCAGCCCCTTCTGGGAGCACTCGGCGCTGCTCTATGCCGTGTCCACTCGCGATGTGACCCCGAGCACGCACGGCTTTTTCTTTCTGAATCCGCTGTACGGCTACCCCGACGCGCCGCTGACGCCCGACGATGTGCCCGCGCGGTTCAAACAGATCGCCCGCGTCCTCTACGGTTCCGAGGAGGCCGCCCATCCTGGCACCGCCTGCTTGGAAACGGTGACCATGTACCACCAGCATTGCGCCATCCTCAAAGATAGCATGGGCGTGTGCGACTGGAAGTACCCCGTAGTCGCTCTGCCGCCCGAAGATGGTTCACACATGCCCGATGAGGCCATCGGTAACCTGAACGCCGAGTGGATGCTCCTGGAGGCCGCCACGGGCCTGGAGATGGACCCCGACGCCCTGCGGCGACCCGCCGCGGAACGCGTCCTGAACCTGGAGCGATGCATCGAGGTCCGCAACAACGGCCGCTCGCGCGAGCTGGACGAGGCCGTCATCCCCCACTACCAGTGGTCGGACAAGACCGATGGCACCCACCTCAGCTCCGATGCTGGCGAGTTTCGCGACCTGCTGAATCGCTACTATGCGCTGTCGGGCTGGGACGGAAAGCTTGGCTGGCCGACGGAGGCCAAGCTGCGCGAGCTCGGCCTCGATTCGGCTGCCGAGACCATCGCCGAGCTGCGCCAAAGTGTGAACAGCTGACCCGATCAACGGAGGACAGGCCCATGAAAGCCATCATGCTGATGTACGACTCGCTGAATCGTCGGTTCCTGCCTCCTTACGGCGATCAGGAGGTCCATGCGCCCAACTTTCGGCGGTTGGCCGAGCGTACGGTGACCTTTGACAACTGCTATGTGGGATCGATGCCGTGCATGCCAGCCCGCCGCGAGCTGCACACGGGGCGCTACAACTTTTTGCATCGTAGCTGGGGGCCATTGGAGCCGTTCGACCTGTCGATGCCCGAGATCCTGCGCCACCATGGGGTCTCCACCCACCTGATCTCGGACCACCAGCACTACTGGGAGGACGGCGGGGCCACCTATCATCAGCGTTACAGCACCTGGATCAACATCCGCGGCCAAGAGGGCGACCGCTGGATGGCGCACGTGGACGAAACCACGCCCCTGAACGAGAACCTCCGAGCTCAGGATCGCGTCAACCGCCAGTACCTTACCACCGAAGAGGCCCAACCGCAGACGCAGACCATCGACCAGGGCCTGGCCTTTCTAGAGCGGAACCACCACGCGGACAACTGGTTCCTGCAGATCGAGACCTTTGATCCACATGAGCCCTTTTTCACCCAAGAGCACTACAAGGAGCTCTATCCCGATGGTTGGGACGGACCCGAGCTGGACTGGCCCGAGTACCGCCCCGTGGACGAGTCGGCGCCCGAGGTGGCACGCATCCGACGCAACTACCAGGCCCTACTGAGCATGTGCGACCGCAACCTGGGACGCGTGCTCGACGCCATGGACCGCTACGGCCTCTGGGATGACACCATGCTCATCGTGAACACTGACCATGGTTTTCTGCTAGGCGAGCACGACTGGTGGGCCAAGTGCGTCATGCCGTTCTATGACGAGGTCGCCCACACGCCATTGTTCATCTGGGATCCCAGAAGCCGACGGCAGGGCGAGCGTTCGGCCGCTCTAGTCCAAACCATCGACCTAGCGCCAACGCTGCTGGACTTTTTCGGGGCGGACGTGCCTGCCCTCATGCAGGGCATCGCTTTGGGGGCAACGCTGGCCGAGGATGCCCCCGCCCACGATGCCATCCTCTTTGGGCTCCATGGGGCGCAGGTCAACGTCACCGATGGGAAATGGGTCTACATGCGGGGGCCAGCCAGCGAGGGGAACGCGCCGATCTTCGAGTACACACTGATGCCCACTCACATGCGGTCGCTCTTTGCCGTAAAAGAGCTGCAAGGGGCCACGCTCGCCGAGCCGCTCCCGTGGACTCAAGGGGTGCCAGTGCTCAGGATACCCGCCCGCCATCCCAGAACCCACACCTGGGATACGCCGCGATTTGGCACCTATCTCTACAACCTAGAGCAGGATCCCCAGCAGCTCACGCCAGTTAGGGATCCCGTCGCTGAGGCGCGGATGGTCGCGCTGCTCCTGCGGCTGATGGCTGAAAGCGACGCGCCCCAGGAGCAGTATCAACGGCTGGGGCTACCCCTGCCCGCCTGATGCGGGAGGTATCGCCTAGGGCACAAATGCCAGCAGCAGGGCGTTGACGGCATCGGAGCGCTCCATCTGCAGCCAGCGCCCCGCCTGGACGGTAGTGATGCTGTCCTCAGGCAGGCCATCCAGCCACGGCAACGCGGCGAGCTCTGCCAACGCGTCTGGCGTTGGCCGCACCACCAGCACAGGCTGGTCAGGCCAGGTCACCTCGCCGTATAGCTCCTCGGTGGTCAGGGCAGCGATCTTGGTCCATGCCTCCATCGTGCCCACCGCCCTAGAAAGGGCCCGCAGCTCGTCGATCTGATCGGGCGGCATCTGCGTCAGATCCAGGTACCCCGCCCGTTGCTCCCGAGCCCAGAGCGGTCCGCCTACATAGCAGCCCCAGGTGAGCGCGCTGCCGACCATCGGCACGCGCACCAGCCGCGCGGGCACGGCGCGTTCGTCGATCAGCCCTTCAGGGTACAATACGGCCACCCGCTCCACCAGCTGCGGCTGGTCAGCAGCCATGCGCAGGGCCACTGCGCCGCCCCACCCATGTCCCACCAGGATGGCATCGCGCACGCCCAGCTCGTTGATCATTCGCGCCAGCAGGTCCGCTTGCGCCGCCAACGTGAACTGCTCAGCCTCGCCCACGCGGCTGGAGCGCCCAAACCCGCGCAGATCCACCGTCAACACCCGCACCCCTGATCGGGAGATCCCGCGGGCCGTCTCAGTCCAGGTCGCCGAACCCTCCACCTGCAGCCCATGCACGAGCACATAGGTGCGCCCCTCGTCGGGGCCCCAGAAGCGATAGTAGAAAGGCTCATCGTCGAGCCAGAGCCATGCGCCTCCGTCCTCGCCCTCGTCCAGGCCCAGGCCATCCCAGGCGCTGGCCACGGCCGCTCCATAGCCCAATGCCAACAACAGGACCGCCCCGACGACGAGCACCACAGCCAGGACCAGGCTCACGACAACGCGCACCACCGACATGCAACCTCCCGCCACAACCAACGCTACCGACTGCCGCCCTCGCGACCTTGCTCATAGATGGCGCCATACACCTCGCGGTCACGGACAGCGCAGCCCGTCGTTCCTCCGTCGCGCATGATCTGCGTGCAGCGGCTGCAGGCGATGCACACCTTGCGCCGATCCAGCTCGCCGCGCTCGACCACGTCCCGCGCCCAGTCTGGGTACGCAAAGGCACCGCGCCCCAGACCCACCAGGTCGGCGCCGCCACGCTCCAAGACCCCCGCCATGACGTTGGCCGCGTATTGCCGCAGCCACGAATAACCCGTGCCCACCACGGGCAATGCAGGGTAGCGCTCCTTGATGCGGCGGGCCAGTTCCAAGAGGCGCGAGACCCCCTGCAATGGGTGCTCGTCGGGCAGGTAGCCGCCCTCAGTGTTCGCATCATAGGGACGGTTCACATGCGGCGTAAAGTAGGGGTTTCCTGCCGTGACATTGAGCAACGCCACGCCCGCATCGGCGAGCTGGCCGATCAGCCACAGCGGCTCCTCCAGATCGGGCACCAGCGGATCGTCGCGGTCGACGCCCCAGCCCCACGGATACGGGTACGCATCAAAGACGTTGAGCCGCACCGCCACATCCAGCTCGGGCAGCTCTTCCCGAATGCGTCGCACCGTGTCCAGTAGCAGCCGCGCCCGATTCTCCAACGACCCGCCATAGCGCCCCTCGCGGGTGTGGGCGGCCAGCAGCTCGGACAGGAGATAGCGATGGCAGGCCTTGATGTCAACCGCGTTGAACCCGCAGCGTTGAGCCCTGCGGGCGGCCTCCAGGTAGGCATCCACCAATCCGTCCAGGTAGCCGTCAGAGACGACGGGCGCCTCGGGAGACACGCCGACGGTCTCGTCCAAGAGGGGATCGTGCTGCACCAGATAGGGTGCGCGCGCGTTGCCTGGTCGGCTGTACCGCCCCGAGTGGGTCAGTTGCAGCACCGTGTAGGGCCGAAAAGCATCGCCCAGGGCGTTCCGCGCCGTGGCCAGTGCGTTGTCTAGCATCTCGCCGAGCGCGGCCTCGGTGTGCGGCGCCATGAGGAGCTGCCGTGGGTTGGCGCGACCCTCAGGAACCACCGCAGTGGCCTCAAACCAGAGCAGCCCACAGCCGCCGCAGGCAAACCGCTCATAGCGTCGCCGCGTCAACCAATCAGGGCGACCGTCAGCGGTGCCGTCGCAGCCCTCCATGGGATGGACGGCCATGGCATTGGGCGCCGTGCCGCTCCCGATGGCAACCTGGCGCCCGAGCGCGCTCAGATCGTTGGACAGCGGCAGCGAGACGTCCAGTGCCTCGGCATCGTGAGCTAGTTCGTCGATGTTGCGGTAGCGAAAGCGTTGATGCATCAGGGCTCCTTTGAGTCGTCCGACGTTAGCACGCGCCGTCGCCTCTGTCAACAGCCGATTTGACAGCGCCCCCTCGCCGTGACATGCTGGCCCAGCCAACGCAGTGGGAGGATGCCATGTCGTCTCGTCCATCGCTCAGCACTATCGCCCCCCAGACTGGGGTGGTGATTCCAGCCTACTTTTCCAGCAAGCCGTCCGACGATACCATCCGCGACCTGCTCTGGCTCACCCTCAAGGACACGCCTCACTTTGTGGCGCCGAGCCGCACCTGGGTAGTCGTCGATGGCGATCCTCGCACCGCAGCGCTGGCCGCTGAGACGAACGCTCGCTTTGAGGAGACCTACGGCCAGCCCTTTGCTCTGCACGTGCTCGCCCGCAATGGGGGCAAGCTCTGGGCGTTGCGCGAGGGCCTGGCGCGGCTGCTGGCGCAGGGCAACGACGTCCGCTATGCGATCATCCGCGACGGCGACGGCGACCATCTGCCCGCTCACATTCCTGCTCTGGTCGCGGCGGCCGACGCCCTGGAGCGATTCTATGGCCACAAGCGCCTGATCGTCATCGGCGCCCGCGCCAGTCGCCACCACCCCATGGGATGGATGCGCGGTGAGCTGGAGACGCTGCTGGATCACGTCACCTTGGATGCCGTCTGCTATGCGCTCGCGCGGGAGGGGCGAGCCCCCGACCTACAGCATTGCCGCGGCGCCAACCCGCCCGACCTAAGCAGCGGCTACAAGCTCTACGGCCGCGTCGCCGCCCAGCAGCTCGTCTCCGACGAGCCCGTGCTCGCCACCCTCTCTCCTTCGGACTATTGGCACTATGGTCCCGAGACCTGTACCATCGTCGAGGCGCTCCTGCGCGACACGGTGGTGGCCCAGACCACCCGCCTCACCTGGGAGGCCCAGCCGACCACCTCCTTTGGCGAGTTCGGTCAGCTCGATCTCTATGGCGAGTTGCTGCTGTGGGTCTATGCGCGGCTAGAGATCCCGCTCCAGGCTGCCGCTCGCATGTTCGATCGGCGGGCGACGCCGCTCCAACTACGCACCATGCCCGAGGGCCGACAAGCGCTCAACAGCCTGCGTACGCGTGTGCTCCAGGCTGTCTCTGCCCGCACGAGCCAAGACCCGATCGCAGCGGCGGGACATGACGTCCTGTCGTTCCTCTAGCAAAGGCGTCACCAGCATGTCCTCGAGCAGCCCCCACCTCATCAGTGCCGCGCGCCAGCGCCTGCTGGTGACGGTACTGCTGGTGGTCATCACCCTGGTGGGAGCGGGGCTGCGCTTTTATCAGCTCGGCGAGCTACCGCCAGGGATCTACCGCGACGAGGCCTACAATGGCCTGGACGCCCTCCGTGTGCTAGAGGGCCACACGCCGCTCTATTTCCAGGATAACAACGGACGCGAGCCCCTCTTTATCTACCTCTTGGCGCTGCCAATCGCTCTGCTCGGCGCCACGCCCTTGGCCCTGCGCCTCGTCTCGGCCATCGCGGGCACGCTGACCGTTCCCGCGGTGTACTGGCTCGCGCGAGAGCTCTCGGACCCCGCCGAGGCGCTCCTGACGGCGTTCCTGTGCGCCGTCACGGTCTGGAGCGTCAACCTGAGTCGCTTCGCGTTTCGCGCCGTCGTCATGGTACCCGTACTGACGGCGATGCTAGCCTTGTGGCTCAGGGCCGATCGGCTGCGATCGCCGCGGCTCGCGCTCCTCTCTGGCGCGGCCTACGGCCTCTCCTGGTACACCTACCTCCCAGCCCGCATGGCCGTGGTCGCCCTGGGCCTGGTGTGGCTGGTTCGGTGGCTACGCGGCCAGCCCTGGTGGAGGGGCTGGCTGCTATTCGGGGCGGGCGCGCTGGTCGTCGCCGCGCCGCTCTTGGGCTATATGCTCACCCATTGGGAGACGACGATCGGGCGCGCTGGCCAAGTGAGCGTGTTCAACCCTGCCATCCACGGCGGCAGCGCCCTAGGCATGCTGGCCCAGAACACGTGGCGCACAGCGCTCTCTTGGTTCTGGCGGGGCGATTTCATCCCGCGCCACAATATCCCCCTACGGCCCGTGTTCCAGCCGCTGATCGCTGCCGCCTTTGCGCTGGGCGCCTATCTGGCATGTCACAGGCCCCGCCTGCAACGCGGATGGGGGTTGGTACTGGTCTTTCTGGGGGTCATGTGCCTGCCGACCATCCTAGCCGAGGGCGCGCCGCACTTTTTGCGGGCGACAGGCGTCCTGCCTGTGCTGTACCTGTTGCCCGCCCTCGGAGCCGCGCACGCAGCGCGCTGGGTGGGGACGCGCATCGGTCCAGCCAGGGCCTGGGCGATGGTCGCCGTGTTCTTGGTGGCCCATGGTGTGGCCGGCATGCATGCGTACCATCAGCACCTCCACAGCCAGGATCTCTATTACAGCACCGAGGCAGGAGCCACCGCCCTGGCCAGCGATCTGAATGGATTTCTGGGAACACCCTCGGCCAAACGATCGTCCGAGAGGCAAGACGTGTCCCAGGCAGAGACCAGGCAGGCCTACATCGTGTCGCGGCTATGGGAGAACTGGCCCTCCGTGCGTTACCTGTGCCATGGCCAGGCTGGCCTCTCCCTGCTGACAGAGGGGACCATCGCCGATGCCGATCGGGTCATGGTGGCCGCCTGGCCCTATGAGGACTTGGCTGCGGTGCGCGCGGCCCTGCCAGCCGACCGACTAATCAGCGCGCGCGAGGGTGCCTGGGAACGCGGCGACCTAGAGACCGAATCGCGGTTGCTCTATGTCGCCTTTGAGGCGATCGACCCTGAGGAGGCGCCGAGCAACGCAGGGCAGACCTTTGAGCGCGGCATCACCCTGGTTGGGTACGCGAGTCAGCGTCTGCCCGCAGGCGCCATCGAGGTCACGCTCTACTGGCAGGCCGCCCAGGCCGTCGACGTCAACTATACGGCCTTTGTCCACCTGCTTGACGGAGACACGCGAATCGGGCAACATGATGGCCCCGTGGCATCGGGCTACTACCCGACGGACGTCTGGAGGCCTGGCGACCTCGTGGCTGACCGGCATCTGATCGACCAAGTACCCGCCGGGCACGGCCCGCTGCAGGTCGTAATAGGTCTCTATGACTATCGCACCATGGAGCGGCTTGACATCGTGGCTGACGACGGCCGCCCATCAGAGATCAATCAGGTGGTGCTGCCCCTTGAGCCCCCAGAGATGACAACAAAGGAGTAGGAATGATGCGTGTTCGCCCTCGGTTCTCGCTCGTGCCGCTGTTGCTTGCGGCGGCGATCTGCCTGGCACTCACCCCCGTCGTCTTGGCTGAATGCCCCGGTACGCCACTGCTCAATGCCAATTTCGAGGACGGCTTTAGCGATAGGGGCAGCGGCGAGGTTCAGGTGGCCAATGGCTGGACTCCCTGGTTTCAGGATGGCCCCAACCAGGACCAAGGGCTGAACCATCGCCCCGAGTGGAAAGCCGAGAACGCCCAGTGGCACGGCACTCGCCGCATCAAAGAGGGTACCTGGGCCCAAAAGTGGGGCAAGGTCTACTCTACCCACCGCGCCGGCGTCTATCAGCAGGTGAATGTGCCGGCAGGCAGCCAAATCACATTGACCGCCTGGGCCCAGGCCTGGAGCTCGACCGAGGACGATGCCGGTGTCAGCAAGGGCGGCGGCTATGCCCTGATGGTGGGCATCGATCCCACCGGCGGCACTGACTGGGGCTCGGGCAACATTGTCTGGTCAGAGGCCAACCGTACCCTTGACCAGTGGGTCCAGCTCAGCGTGAGCGCCCGAGCGCAGGGCGGCACCGTCACCGTCTACCTGCGGGGCGAGGCCGAGTGGCCCGTCAAGCACAACGATTCCTACTGGGACGACGCGTGCCTGACCTATACGGCGCCGACAGCCGTGCCAACCAGCACGCCACGCCCGACCAACACGCCCGAGCCAACGGTCGAGCCCACCGAGGAGCCTACACCCGAGGCCACCGCCGAGCCGACGCCCGAGACGACGGCCGAGAACGAGGCAACGCCCACCGAGGCGCCAGCCACGCTGCTCATCAGCGCCTATGAGGACCTGGACGGTGACCGCAAGCGCGGCCAGAACGAGCCCATGATCGCCGGTGTGGTAGTCGAGATCGCCAGCGAGGACGGCGAACCGATGCTAACGTACACCACCGACGGTGTGTCCGAGCCGCATCTCTTTGATGTGCCGCCGGGGCTGTACCAGATCTCCACCCAGGATACGCCTGGGTTCGAGTCCACCTCGCCCGACGCCTGGGCCGTGCGCGTGGTCAGCGGCGAGGAGCTGCAGGTGACCTTTGGCAAGCGCGCCCTGCCCACCGCCACGCCGACCGAGGCAATCGAGCCAACCGCCGAGCCTGCGCCAACCGAGGAGCTGGCGCCCACCGCCACGCCGGTGTCGACCGCGCCCGCCAAGACCGGCGGCTTTTCGCTGGCCAGCATCAGCGGCATCCTGCTGGCGGTGTTGGCACTGCTTCTGCCCGTGGGGTTGCGCTACTTTCGGTCACGGGTCTAGGCCAAACGTACAGGCAGGATGGACCAACCCCGATCCGCAGTTAGCCCGGCCAGGACCGAACGCTATGGCGTCGTCCTGGCCCTACTGCTGGGCGCGGCGGCAGCAGTCCCGCTGTTCGCCGGCCCCGGCATGGTGCTCACGCGCGCCGGTGGCGACTCGCCCTTTTTGCTGATCCGCGTCCAGCAACTAGCGGCCAACCTCCGGTCCGGCGTGCTCTTGGCTCGGTGGATGCCCCAGGGCGCCTATGGCCTCGGCTACCCGTTCTATGACTTTTACGGCTCCCTGCCCTACTATGTCGCGGCACTGCTGCACTGGGCCGGCTGCGACCTGGTGCTCAGCATCCAGGCCACGCAGGCGCTAGGGTTCTTGCTGGCTAGCCTCGGGGCCTATGCCCTGGCCCGCAGCCTATCGGCGTCGCCATTGGCGGCGGCTGCCGTTGCGGCGGCCTACACCTTTGCCCCCTATCACCTGGCCAATGTCTATGTGCGGGGCGATGCCCTGTCCGAGTTCACGGCCATGGCACTCTATCCCCTGGTGCTCACTAGCATCCAGGCCCTCAGCCGCCGGCAGAGTCCGGGCCGCGTCATGGCCCTGGGCGTGAGCTTTGCCGCCTTGATCCTCACTCACAATGTCTCCGCCCTGCTGTTCGCCCCCTTGGCCGTGGCCTGGTTGCTGGCAGCTATCTTGGCCGCGCCATCGGAGAGCCGACGATCGCTCCTAACGGCGGGAGTCGCCGGCCTCGCTCTCGGCCTGCTACTCTCAGCCTGGTTCTGGGCGCCGGCTCTTCGCGAACAGGTGCTGGTTCAGCTCCAAGACCAGACCACGGGCTACCTGCATTATGCCGGTCACCTGCTGCGTGACGGTCTGGTGCAGACCAGCATGGCCCACGCCTATTCCCTAACGGCACAGACGCATCCCTTCCGGATGGGAGCGGTTCAGGCCGGCCTCGGCCTGGCAGCGCTCGCCGCGTTCGTAGTGCGCGCCACACGGCAGCGACGCGTCTCCCCCCTGCTGGCCCTCTGCGCCCTCGCGGCGCTGGCCTACACCCTGATGATGCTCCCCCTTTCCGCACCGCTGTGGGAGCACTTGCCTCTCATTGCCATGGCCCAGTTCCCTTGGCGAATGCTCAGCATCCAAGCCCTGCTCGTCGCGCTTCTCGCCGTTGAGCTGCTGCCGGGATCCCAGACTGCGTCCTCTTGGATAGCCGCGGCCCTCGTGATCGGGCTCGTGGCCTACGGCGGCATGGGGGCGCTGTCGGTGGATCGGGTCG
>DAIRUQ010000005.1:32686-36567 GCA_036803245.1 Chloroflexota bacterium
TGACCTTTCACCGCACGCCGGTTAGGCGCTATAGCCTGGCCGCGTCGTTGGGAGCGCTGGTCATCGCTACGGGGCTGGCGGCGCTATCGCTGCGGGCCAGCCGCCGTGCACGCAGGTGCCTGGTCGTAGCCGTGCTGGTCGGGCTCGCCACCACGGCCGGCCTAGTTGGCGTCAGCCAAGCGTCCGAGCAGCAGGCGGGCGGACCGGTGATCGCCGATTTCGACCGCTGCCCCCTATTCCACGCAGAGCCCGGCGGCGTCGTCTGGGGAGATGCCCGCCTCTTGGCCTATGCCGTAGAACCCACCGTCGCCGCGCCCGGCGAGGTCATCAGTCTGTCGCTGCAGTGGGAAGGGCGCGCGGCCGCGAGCGTGCGCGCCCAGCTGATGGGGCTGACCGGGCACCTACTGCCTCCGGCGCCAGTCTGGACAGAGGCCACGTCGCCCATCAGCCAGTCTGCCACGGAACTGGTGCTGGAGCTGCCGGCATCGATCGCCCCAGGGCTCTATGGCATCTACCTGGACGTGCTCGATGGCAATGAGGTGTTGGTACCAGCAACCTCCAGTGGCCAGACTATGGGCCGCGTGATGCTGCTGCCGGTGCGGGTTACGTCCCGTGGCGCGCAGGAACCGCCAGCCACACCGCTGGGTCAGTTTGGCCCGCCCGACAGCCCGCCAGTCATCGCGCTGGAGGCGGTCCGGAGCCATCTCGCCGGAGACGAGCTGCTGCGCCTGGAGCTCGACTGGTACGCGCTGGCGCAAGCGCCACGCAACTACTGGATGTCGGTGCGCCTGCAGGACGCTGACGGCGCCACCCTGGTCTCGCGCGATATCCCGCCGTTGCTCGGGGGCTATCCGACCAGCTTGTGGCGGCCGGGCGAGCGCATCCAGGACCAGGTGCTGCTCTCGCTGCCCGAGGGCGGAGCCGACGGTCTAGCGACCATAGAGGTGGTGCTCTATGACCGCTCCACCCTGGCCAGCATCGGCTCCGTCACCACCCCACTCCTGCCGCGCTAGGGCAGCTCGATGAGCCGCCTGCCCTGGCCTTCCCGCACGAGACGCTCGTCCAGCACCTGCAACGGAGCCAAGGTAAAGGCGTCGTACATCTCGACTGAATAGCTCTGCACGTTGGGCGCACCCTCGGCCAGCAGCGGCACCGACCGACGGTCGTCAACGCGCCAGCCCCGCAGCCACTTGAGCGTAGGAATTGCGCCCATGGCTGGAGTGCCGTCGTCCTTGACCTCGCCCAGATCGGTCTGCGCCCCCACCGACACCGCATAGTCTCGAACCAGCGGTTCGAGGGCCAACCATCGGCTGGCAAGGGAGAGCCCATCCTCACGAGCCGCGTCCAGCCCCAAGTAAGCGACCCCGCCGCCCATCGGCACATAGCGCCGATCAAGACCGGGAAGCCTCAGGCGCAAATCGGAGGAGCGACGCAAGTGCCAAGGCCCCGCCCAAGCCAACGGCTCACCACCCGGTGCCTCTAGCGTTAGGCCCAGGCCATCCGGTTCTCCGGGCAGATCGATGGCCACCGTGGCCGCCTGGCCCGACGCCAACGGCGGGAGCTCTGCCGCTCCTGCTGCCTCCTGCCCCCGCCAGAGCGTGACGCGTGCACGGTCGGCCTCGGTCGATCCGGCCCAGACGGTGGTGCGCTGCCAGTGCAGATAGAGGCGCGTCTGACCAGGCACCCCCCGGTCATAGTCATAGCCGACCAGCGTATAGCCCCCCGCAAAGGCCACGCGCAGCGGGTTCTCGCTCGCCGGCGGGGCGTGTCGCGCCGCCAACTGGACCTCACCGAGGACCACGTGATCGGCGCCGCCGGTAAGGCAGCGCTGCCAGGTACCGTCATCGGCCAGGTAGTAGAAACCACCAATCAGCTGATAGACGCCGGGCTCGGCATGCCAGAGCAACGCCAACGTGTGCGAGTCCACCTGCAGGGCTCCCGGTGCGATCTGGTCAGCTCGATGGAGGCGATCACCCTGGCCCAACACTCCCTTTGGGCCGATAAGCTGGACAAAGCTGGTATAGTCGCGCTCCAACCCATCCGGGGCGTCCCAGTAGACCCGCGCCATCACGCTGCCGCCCGGGTGCGCTTCGGCCGCCTCCAGCGAGACGCCCAACAGCCGCATGCCCTCATCGAACACCGCGGTTTGCGACGAGACCTCGGCCGGAAGCTCTTGCCCACCACCCGACAGCACCTGCCAGCCGTCCGCCAGCGGCGAGAAGCGATACCCCGCCCCCTCAAAGGCATAGAACCAGTTCGTCACCAGCACCGGACGCTGCGCCAGGCCCTCAGCGATGCGCCGCAGCCACACCTCCTCATTGGGCGTGGCTCCCTCTGGATGCACATAGGTCACCTGCACGTCAGGCCGGCGTCCCTCCACCGTCTGCAGATACCACAGGCTGGTGGCATGATGCCAGTTACTCAGAACGAGGGCATCGCCGGGGGCCGCCTCCAGCAGATCGCGAGCATAGCGCTCATCGGTGGCATCGTTGCCAAGCTGGCGCAGGCTGGGCCAGTTGACGGCCCCATTCGCGAGAGCCGTCACCAGCAGCCCCGCCAGGACTAGGGCCCGCACTCGGGACACTCCCGCCGCCGCTCGCCAGCCGCCCAACCCCAACGCCGCGGCCAGGAGCATGCTAGCATAGGTCGGCAGCAGGTACTCGACGGTCTGAGGCGCGCGATAGGTAAGGGCCGAGACCGCGTTGAGCAGCCAGACCCCGCCGACCAGGGCCAGTGCCGGTCGGTCCCGCTGCGCCAGCAACACGGCTCCCAGCAACGATCCCGCCAGCAGCGGCCACCCCATCTCCAGCCGCAGAATCTGCCCGAACACCTCCAAGCGACCGGCCAGCTGCGGCAGGGTCCGAAAATGGAACATGTCGCCCCGAAAGCCCAGCGCCAGCACATGCTCAAAAAACGCGCGCACGCTCGTAATCGGCTCGGGATCGAACGCGCTCCCCAGTGCCGATCGTATGGGCAGGTAGAGCCATACCAGCAGGCTGATGGCAAAGGCTCCAAGCGGAGCCACCCATCGCCGCGGCGCACGCAGAATGGTCGGGTCGCATACGACCACAAACCCAGCCATGGCCGGAGCCAGCAGCAGGAGCGAGCTATGATGTCCCGCCCCCAGGCCAAAGGTGAACCCCGCCCACGCCAGCCGCCGTGCCGTGGGATCCTTCCTCCAGCGCAAGAGGGCATCCACGCACAGCACCAGCAGGAGCACGATCAAGCTCCGAATGTTGGCCGTAGTGCTCTGCACCCAGTAGGTAGCGCTCAGGCCCAAGCCGGCCGTAAACAAGAGACCGCCGGCCCACGAGTCGGTCTCGCGATGCACCAAGCTGGCCCCGATCCAGAGGGTGGCGGCGCCGGTGAAGGCGCTAAAGAGGTTGACGCCCAAGGCCGGCTCGCCCCATGGCAGCCGCGTGAATAGGTGGGCAACCAACGTGTACAGGGCGTAGCCGGGCGGGTGCGCCACGCCCAGGACGGTGGCTACCAGCTGGAACTCACCGGCATCGGCGCCGAGTACAGAGCTGGAGCATGTGGCCCCATAGAGCGCCAACGCTGCCAGCGCGACCGCGACGCCGACCCAGCGCCCGGGCGACCACCTACGCTGCAGAATCAGGCCGACCGCTGCGACGGACGCAGATAGCCCCAGTCCCAGCCCGAGCGCGGGCCGCGGCCACACCAGGTACGGTATGCACAAGGCCAGCGGCCACAGCTGCCACCGGCACACCCTGTCGGACCATCGTCGACCGGCCCAGAGCCCACCAAACAGGCCGATGGCAGCGCCAGCGACCACGATCGCGGCCAGATGCGCCAGCCGCCAGGGTCCCGGTCGCAGCTCGGCACCCAGCCTCGCCAGGGTCAGCCCACCCACCAAGCCG